>JBDSJJ010000119.1:0-3654 GCA_039917415.1 Candidatus Limnocylindria bacterium
ACGCGCGGTCCGAGCGCAAGGAAGCCGAGATCCTGGAGGTCTGACCGGTGCCGGACGAGGTCCGACCCCGGCACGTCGCCATCATCGCCGACGGGAATCGGCGGTGGGCACGTGAGCGCGGCCTGCCCGTGCTCGCCGGCCACATCCAGGGGGTGGAGGCCATCCGGCCCGTGGTACGACGGGCACGTGATGCGGGCGTGGAGACGCTCTCGGTCTACACCTTCAGCACCGAGAATTGGACTCGGCCGCAGGACGAGGTGACCGGCCTGTTCGGCCTGATCGACGGTGCCGTGCGGCAGTACACCGATGAACTCATCGCTGAGAATGTCCGAGTCCGCGTCATTGGCCGCCTGCACGAGGCGCCGGCCGACATCCAGCGGTCGATCCGATCGGCGGAGGAGCGCACCGCCGCCGGGTCCCGGCTGACGCTCAACATCTGCTTCAACTACTCCGGGCGCGCGGAGATCGTCGACGCCGCCCGCGCAATGATCGCTTCTCGCGTCGACCCTTCAGCGATCGACGAGGAGCACTTCGCCGAGCACCTCTATACGTCCGGACAGCCCGAGGTCGATCTCGTGATCCGAACCGGTGGCGACCAGCGCACCAGCAATTTTCTCCTCTGGCAGGCGGCATACGCCGAGCTCATCTTCTGCCCGAAGTACTGGCCCGACTTCACCGACGACGACTTCGACGCCGCGCTGGACGAGTATGTGCGCCGCGACCGGCGTTTCGGCGGATAGACGGATCATGCTGAGAACTCGGCTGCTCACCGCGTCCGTCCTCGCGCCCGTGATCCTGGCCATCGTGCTGCTGGGCGAGCCCTGGCTGTCCCTGCTGCTCGGCGTCGCCGCATTCCTGGCGTTTGTCGAGCTCGTTGGCCTGCTCGACGCCGCGGGATACGAGCCACCCCAGGTGCTGACCATCCTGGCTGGCATGAGCCTGGTCGGCGCCGGCCTGGTGTCGATCAACGAGGCAAGCATGGGCGGTGGAGTCGCAACCCTGCTCGACGCCCTCGCCCCACCGGGGCTGGTTGCCGCGACGGCCGTGGCCGCGGTGCTCCTCGTGAGCATCGCGGCGTTCACGCGCGCCGATCCGCGGACCGGTTTTGTGACGTGGGCCACCACCTCGTTCGGCCTGGCGTACGTGGGATTGCTCCTGCCCACGATCGCGCTGGTTGCCCACCTCTCGCCGCCCGGCGCGTCGGCGAGCTCGGCCGTCGGTCCGTTCGGAGTGGCCTCCGGCTCCGCGTGGGGCCTGATGCTGCTTCTGGTGGTGTGGGGCTATGACACCGGCGCCTACCTCACCGGGCGATGGCTCGGGAGACGGCACATGCTCGATCACATCAGTCCGTCGAAGACGATCGAGGGCCTGACCGGCGGTCTCATCGTCGCGACCGCCGGCGCTGGCATCGGGGCATTCGTGCTGGGACTCGACGCATGGCATCCCCTCGTGATCGGCCCTGTTGTGGGCCTCGCGGCCCAGGCCGGTGACCTCGCCGAATCGATGATCAAGCGTGCCGCCGGTCGCAAGGAATCGGGCTTTCTCATGCCGGGACACGGGGGCATCCTGGACCGGATGGACTCACTCCTCTTTGCGGCGCCGGTCCTCGCCGGCTACGCGCTCCTCGTCGCCGGGCGGGTGGCGTGACAGGGATCGTCGTCCTGGGCTCAACCGGTTCGATCGGGACCCAAGCGCTGGAGGTTGCGGCAGCACATCCCGATCGGATCCGGGTGCTCGGGCTGGCCAGCGGACACGACAGCCCGGCGGTCGGTGAGCAGTTGGCGGCCTGGCCCGATGCCCGCTGGTGGTGCGCGGACGAGGGGGCGCGATGGCGCAACCCGGATCGCTGGGCCGATGGCGGCCTCGAGGATTTGGCCACCCACCATGGCGTGGACCTCGTGGTCGTGGCCACGACCGGGATGGCGGCGCTCCCCGCCGTGCTGGCGGCCCTTCGGTCGGGTCGTCGCGTGGCGTTGGCCAACAAGGAGGCGCTGATCACCGGCGGGCATCTCGTGATGCGGACCGTTGACAACGCAGGTGGAAACCCGCTTGAGCGTCTGCGCCCGATCGACAGCGAGCATTCGGCGATCTGGCAGTGCCTCGTGGGGGAACGCATCGAGGATGTCGAGCGTCTGGTGCTGACTGCCAGTGGAGGCCCGTTTCGCGGCCGCAGCCCGGAGACCCTCGACGGGGTCACCCCGACCGAGGCGCTTGCGCACCCGACGTGGCGGATGGGGCCGAAGATCACCGTCGACTCGGCCACGCTGGTGAACAAGGCGTTCGAGGTCATTGAGGCCAAATGGCTGTATCGGCTCGCGTACCCTAAGATCGATGCCGTGATCCACCCCCAGAGCGTGGTGCACTCCTTGGTGGAGTTCGTCGATGGCTCGTTCAAGGCGCAGCTTGGCCTGCCCGACATGCGCCTTCCGATCCAGTACGCATTGACGTATCCGGAACGGCTGCCGTCCCCGGCGCGCCGCTCGCATCCCAGTAACTGGAAATCGCTCGACTTCGCGCCACTGGACGCCGCGGCCTATCCGGCCTACCGCGTCGTCCGCGCCGCAGCCGAGGCAGGCGGCAATCGGGGAGTCGTCCTCAACGCGGCGGACGAGATCGCGGTCGAGTCGTTCCTCGATGGTCGGATCGCGTTCAGCGCGATCGCGACGACGATCGAGGATGCCGTTGCTCGATGGGGCGCCGATGACGAACCCGATCTCGAGGCCATCGCCGGGCTCGACCACGAGGTGCGGGCCCAGGTTCGCGCGGACATCGGACCGGCACGAGCCTGATGGACGTCATCGGCACCGTTGCCGCCTTCCTGGCTGTTCTGATCGTCCTCGTGCTGGTGCACGAGCTCGGTCACTTCCTGGTGGCCAAGCGTGCCGGAATCACGGTGCAGGAGTTCGGGATCGGGTTCCCGCCGCGGGTCGGCTCGGTGATGTGGCGCGGCACGCGCTACAGCCTGAACTGGATCCCACTCGGGGGTTTCGTCCGCATGCTGGGCGAGGATGGAGACGTCGAGCTCCGACGGCTCCGCGAACAGGGTCTCACGTCGACCGAGATCGACGCCGCCATGGCCGGCGCGTTCAACCGCAAGCCGCTATGGATCCGGCTGGGGGTCCTGCTGGCCGGCGTCGTGATGAACTTCATCCTGGCTGCTGGTCTGTTCGCTGTGGCCCTGAGCCTACCGATCCCGATCGGTCACGGGCCGCTGACGGTCGTCAGTGTCCAGGACAGCAGCCCCGCCGACGGCCGGCTGGCCGACGGTGACGTGATCCTGGGCGCCGATGGGCGAACGTTCGAGCGCTCGGCGGATCTGACGGAGTATGTGGCCGGGCGCGCTGGGTTCGTGGTGGACCTGGCGGTCATCCGCGCGGGCGACGAAGTCACCGTGTCGCTCATCCCGCGCTCGGTGACTCGAGAAGAGCGGCAGCGCGGCATAGGCCCCGTCGGGTTCTCGTACGAGCCGGAGCGGCGCGTCGAGGAACCATCGACGGTCGAGGGACCGCTGGACGCCATCGGCCGCGGCACCACCGCGGCGGCGACCCTCGCCGTCCAGATTCCGGGCGGTCTGGCCGAGGCCGTCGGCGGCCTTGTCGGCCTCAACCCGAACGCGGGGGAGGCGATGGGTCCGATCGGCATCGCCCAGGAGAC
>JBDSJJ010000120.1:0-7644 GCA_039917415.1 Candidatus Limnocylindria bacterium
CGCCGGCGGCGGCTCGGTCCTTATCCACTCGCTTCCGGCCCTCGACAAGGTCGAGGTCCTCGGTGACGAGCTGATCGGCGTGAACATCCTGCGCCGCGCGTTGGAGGAGCCGCTCCGTCAGATCGCGATCAACGCGGGGCAGGAGGGTTCGGTCGTCGTCGAGGCGGTCCGCAAGCTTCCCGCCGGCAGCGGCTACGACGCTGCCAAGGGCGAGTACGGCGACCTGTTCGCGACCGGCGTCATCGACCCGGCCAAGGTGACCCGATCGGCGCTCGAAAACGCCGCCTCGATCGCCGGCCTGCTCCTCACGACGGAGACGGTGATCACCGACCTCCCCGAGAAGGAGAAGTCAATGGGTGGCATGCCGCCCGGCGGCGGGATGGACTTCTAGTCCTCCGACTCGCGATGAGAGCCCCGGCCATGTGCCGGGGCTCTTGTCATGTCCTTCCCCAGCCGCGGACATCCCACCGCCGTACACTGGCGCCCTCCTCTGCCAGGAGGCCGATCGCCGGCGGCACGGGTGCGGTGTCGGCATCATCCGCCGCCTGCCTGAAGATTCTGATCGGCGGCACCTTAGGGCGATTGTCGATTGGGGCGCCCCGCACTCGTCGGATCGGTACCGGGCGCGAACGGTGCCCGACATTGAACGAAAGGAGAATCCGATGCGCTGCGTGATGTTCACCTACGTCCACCCCGACGACGCCGCCACGTGGGAGGCGATGACCGCAGCGGAACAGGCCGAGGATGTCGATCGTCACCACGCCTGGTTCGGCAAGTGGCGCGAGCACGTGGTAAGCGGCGAGGAGCTCGACCAGCCGAAATTCGTGAAGACGTTGCGGCCCGGCCGGCAGGAGGAGGGGATCGCCATCACCGACGGACCTTTCGTCGAGTCGAAGGAGTTCCTCGGGGGCTTCGTGGTCGTCGACGTTGCCGATATCGACGAAGCTGTTGCCATGGCGAGCGAGTGGCCGTCCCTCGCGACCCAGCCGCACTCGGTCGTGCAGGTCCAACCGATCTACGTGCGGGACTGAGGGAGCTGGCACGCGCGATGCATCGGCTACTTCATGGAACTCATCGCCGTGCTGATCGTCCTCGCGGTCAGCGTCACGCTCGAGCGGAGCCGCACTGTGTCCGCACCGTCCCGCGTCCGCTCCCGCCGACGCTGACTCGGGGGCCGCGACGCGGGCTGCGCTGACGACCGGCCGCCCGTAGAATCGGGTTGATGCCCGACGCCGCACCCAGAACCCATTCGCGCCTGTCCCCCCAGGAGATCCTGGACCGAATGAACGACCCCCAGCGGGAGGCGGTCAGCCATGTCTCCGGTCCGCTGCTGATCTTGGCGGGCGCCGGCAGCGGCAAGACCCGGGTACTCGCCCACCGGGTCGCCTACCTCATCGCGTCGGGCTACAAGCCCTGGCAGATCGTGGCGGTCACTTTCACCAACAAGGCAGCCGGAGAGATGCGCGAGCGAATCGCCGGTCTCATCGGCGAGGACGCGGCGCGCGAGGCGGCGATCGGGACCTTCCACTCGCTGTGCGCCAGGATTCTGCGTCGCGAGGGGACGTCCATCGGGCTCACCCGCAGCTTCACAATCTACGATCGGGCCGACCAGGTCGCGCTGGTGAAGTCGGTCCTCAAGCGCCTGGACCTCGACGAGAAGCGCTTCAGCCCGGCCGGAATGTTGGCCTGGATCGGGCAGCGCAAGGATGAGCTCGCGGATGTCGCGACCGCCACGAAGCAGGCCACGAACTACTTCGACGAGACGGCCGCCCGCGTCTACGCGGCATATCAGCGCCAGATGGGCGAGGACGACGCCGTCGACTTCGACGACCTGCTCATGCGAACGGTATTCCTGTTCGAGCAGCACCCCGACGTGCTGGCGCGCTACCAGGGACGCTGGCAGCAGATCAATGTCGACGAGTACCAGGACACGAACCGTGCGCAGTACCTCTTGTGCCGGCATCTCGCGGCCAAGCACAAGAACCTGGCGGTGGTGGGCGACGACGACCAATCGATCTACTCCTGGCGAGGCGCCGATCTCCGTAACATCCTTGATTTCGAGACCGACTATCCCGACGCGAAGGTCGTGAAGCTCGAGCAGAACTACCGCTCGACCCAGACGATTCTCGACGCTGCCCACGCGGTCGTCAGCCGCAACGCGGGACGCAAGGACAAGCGCCTGTGGACCGATCGCGGCGGCGGCGCGCAGATCACCCTGTTCGATGCCTACAACGAGTACGAGGAAGCGGAGTTCGTCGCGCGTCAGGTCGAGAAGCTCGTTGGCGGCGCCGGCCGCGGTTCGATGGCTCGACTGCTCACCAGCCGCGCCGATGACGAAGATGGGTCGCTGCGCTATGGCGACATCGCGATCGCCTACCGCATCAACGCCCAGAGCCGCGTGATTGAGGAATCGCTGATGCGATTCGGGATCCCGTACCAGCTGGTGGGCGGGACCCGCTTCTACGAGCGTCGCGAGGTCAAGGACGCACTCGGCTACGTCCGCCTGGCCCGCAACCCGGGCGACCGCGTGGCCCTGGGGCGAATCATCAACGTACCGGCACGCGGCATCGGCGCCAAGACGGTCGAGGAGATCGGCGCGTGGTCGGAGTCGCGCGGCGTGAGCATGTTCGACGCGGTCGTCCAGGCGGGGGAGAACCCGAACCTGGCGCCGCGGGCACGTGCTCAGCTCGCCGTGTTCGCCGAGCTCATGCGAGATCTCCAGGCGATGGTGCCCGTTGAGCCTCCATCTGCCATCTTCGACGCGGCGCTCGAGCGATCCGGCCTCCAGGCGTCGATCCAGGACGGCACGGACGACGGCGAGGAGCGCTGGGCCAACGTGATCGAGCTGCGCAACCATGCGGCCGAGTTCGACGAGATCGCCGCGCCAGAGGGCCTGGCTCGCTTCCTCGAGGAAGTGGCGCTGGTCAGCGACCAGGACGAGCTCGACGAGGCGCCCGATCGGGCGACGCTCATCACACTGCACGCCGCCAAGGGCCTCGAGTTTCCCGTGGTCTTCATCGTGGGCATGGAGGAGGGGCTGCTTCCGCATCGTCGAGCGCTCGAGGACGAGCGCGAGCTCGAAGAGGAGCGGCGCCTCGCCTACGTCGGGATGACGAGGGCCAAGGATCGCCTCTACCTCGTGCATGCGCACCATCGCTCGACCTATGGCGTCGGAGCCCAATCGGACCCGAGCCGCTTCCTGGCCGAGCTTCCCGAGGAGTTGCTGGCGGCGGAGCGAAGCGCCGCGCCGTTCCGTCAGCGTGGCGAATGGCCGCGCGGTACGGACGAGGGCGGATGGCAGCCGAGCGGTTATCGCTCGCCGACGCGACGGGTGCAGGAGCCCCTGCGGCCGACCTCCCTGCCCGACATGGCCGCGACGCCACGCCCGGTTGGCCGTCAGCTGGACGCCGCGCGTCAACGCGTGGCATCCGCGACCTACCAGCCGGCGGCGGCCGTGGACCTCGGGAGCGGCACGTTCTCCGCGCCCGGTGCCGGTGACGCGCTGGGGGCCGAGGAGGACCCTGCGTGGAGAGCCGGGGACCGCGTCCGGCACCGCCGATTCGGCGACGGGATCGTGGTCAGCAGCAGGATCGTGAAGGGGGACGAGGAGGTGACCGTGGCGTTCGTCGGAGAGGGTGTCAAGCGGCTGATCGCGGCCTACGCCGGATTGGTTCGGGTTTCATGACACCACCCGCCGAGCTCGCCGACGAGCTGATCGAGGCACGCAACGCATTCCTCGTGGAGCTCGGGCTCCTGAACCGAACCCAGCTCGCCGACGCGGGACTCGTCGGGGATTGGGGGGCTCGCGAGCTCGTCGCGCACCTGGGCTTTTGGGCGGGACATGCCACCGAAGCTATCCATGTCTCCGAGCAGGGGAGCGTTGCTGAAGCCGAAGAGCTCGCGGTCGACGAGATCAACGCGACGGTCGCGCGCGTGGCGCGAGAGACCGATCTCGCCACCGTCCAGCGCAGAGAGTCGGCATCGGTCGACGCGCTGCTGGAGCGGATCCGCGCGCTGGACCCTGCGCTGCTCGGCGAACCCGCGCCCGACGGTGACACGCTCGAGCAGGCGATCCGCGAGGACGGACCCAAACACTATCGCGAGCATGCCGATGATGTGCGCCGCGCTCGGGAGGAAGCGGCCCGTGGATGACCGGCTGGTCGCGGCCCTCGACGCCGCTCGCGATGACTTCCTCGACGCGCTCGAGGCCGTCGACGCCGACCTCGTCACCGTCCCGGGCGTGATGGAAGAGTGGAGCGTCCGCGACCTGGTCGTCCACGTCGCGGCGTGGGCAGAGCACGCGACCGCCGCACTCGAGCTTGCGTCGACGGGCCGCGGTGCGGAGTTCGCCTATTCGACGGAGGACACCGACGCCATGAACGCCCGCATCCTGACCGATGCGCGTGCGACCGCCCCGGTCATTGCGCTGGCGCGCGAGCAGGCGGCATTCCACGCGCTTCGGACGTCGATCGTCGCGCTCGACCCGGCCCTGCTCGAACTGCGGCTCGGCAACGGTGATCGAGTCGCGGACGTGATCCGATATGACGGCCAGGACCACTACGCCGAGCACGCCGAGCATCTCCGCGCCTGGTTCGCCGATGACGACGCCGAAGAGGGCTGAGGTTGCGCCGATGACTCAGGCGGACCCGGCGGCGCGCGTCGCGGAGCTTCGCACCCTGATCGAGGACGCCAACCAGCGCTACCACGTGCTCGATGCGCCGACGATCAGCGACCGCGAGTACGACCTCGGCTTCCGCGAGCTGGTCGACCTCGAGGCTGCGCACCCAGAGCTGCGCACGCCGGACTCGCCGACTCAGCGCGTGGGGGCCCCGGTCGAGGGCGGCTTTCCCTCCGTCCGCCACGACGTGCCGATGCTCAGCCTGGGCAACGCCTTCGGCGCCGATGAGCTCCGCGAGTTCGATGTCCGCGTGCGCAAGGGCCTGGGGCTCGACCCTGACGATGCGCCCGTCGGGTACGTGTGCGAGCTGAAGATCGATGGGCTGGCAATCAGCCTGCGCTACGAAGGACGGCGCTTTGTTCGCGGTGCGACGCGTGGTGATGGGGCGACGGGTGAGGATGTCACGCTCAACCTGCGGACGGTGCGTGCGATCCCGCTGGTCCTGCAGGAGGATCTTCCCGGTGACCGGCTCGAGGTCCGCGGCGAGGTGTTCATGCCGCGCGGCGCGTTTGCCGCACTCAACGAGCAGCTGAAGCAGGACGGGAAGCCCCTGTACGCCAACGCCCGAAACACGACCGCCGGGACGGTGCGGCAGAAGGATCCGGCGGTGACGGCGAGCCGTCGCCTCAGCCTGTGGACCTACCAGCTGGTCGGCGCCCACGGCCTGGCGACGCACTCTGAGTCACTCGACCTGCTCCGCGGGCTCGGATTCCCGGTGAACCCCAACGTTCGCGTCGTGGAGGGGATCGACGCGGTGATCGATTACGTCGAGGAGTGGGCCGAGGCGCGCCGAGAGCTCGAGTACGAGACCGATGGGATCGTGATCAAGGTCGACTCGCTCGCCCACCAGGAGCGGCTCGGGTTCGTCTCGCGGGCCCCGCGATGGGCCACCGCATATAAGTTCCCCGCCGAGCAGGTGACGACGAAGCTCGAGGAGATCGAGGTCTACGTGGGGCGTACGGGCGCCATGACACCCGTGGCCCACGTGACGCCGGTCTTCGTCGGCGGCACCACCGTGCGCAACGCCACCCTTCACAACATCGACGAGATCCGTCGCAAGGACCTGCGCGTCGGTGACACCGTCGTGCTCCAACGGGCTGGCGACGTGATCCCCGAGGTCGTGAGTGCGGTCGTTGGCGCCCGTGACGGCACCGAGCTGGTGTGGGAGATGCCGGCCGCGTGCCCGGTGTGCGGGACGCAGGCCGTCCGCGAGGAGGGCGAGGTAGTGACACGATGCCCGAACCCGTACTGCCCGGCGCAGCGCATCGGCGGCCTCCTCCACTTCAGCGGCCGCGGCGGGATGGACATCGACGGCCTGGGCTTCAAGATCATGCTCCAGCTCGTGGAGCGCAAGCTGGTGACGGAGCCGGCCGACGTCTTTCGGCTTGACACCGAAACGCTCGCCGGGCTCGATCGGCTCGGTCGCAAGAGCGCAGAGAATCTGGCGAGAGCCATCGAGGCGGCGCGACAGCGCCCGCTGGCGAAGATCATCAACGGCCTCGGGATCCGGCACGTCGGTGGGCAGACTGCGGTCGACCTGGCGAGCTGGTTGGCAGGTGAGCTGCCGCGGGGGCAGGATGAGCCCGATGCGCGCTGGTCGCGCCGCGCAGCCGATCGCCTGCGCGGGGCCACGGTCGAGGACCTGACGGAGGTCAGCGGCATCGGCGCCGTGGTGGCGGAGGGCATCGCGCGCTTCTTCGCCAATGAGCACACGCGGGACGCGCTCCATCGGCTCCTGGACGCCGGTGTGGAGGCGGAGGCTCCGCTGGCGGGCGCAGTAACCGAACCGGCCGACGGACCGCTGAGTGGGAAGACGCTGGTCGTCACCGGAACCCTCGCCGGATTCAGCCGCCCGGAGGCCGAGGACGCGATTCGGGCCGCCGGTGGTCACGCGGCCTCTTCGGTCTCCGCCAAGACCGACTACCTGGTGGCCGGCGACAAGGCCGGCAGCAAGCTCGCCAAGGCCGAGAAGCTCGGCGTCTCGATCCTTGACGAGGACCGGTTCCGAAACCTCCTGGAGGTGAAACCATGACCGATGCGATTCGCACCGCCATCGAGGGCGCATCCGCCTACCTCGGCGCACACCCCGACGAGGCGCGATACACCGACTCCGTGGCAACCGCCCGGGTCGTCGCCGGACTCCACGTCCGAGTCGACGGGCCCGATGGCGAGGCTCTCGAAACCGACATGCCCTCGGCGGTGGGGGGAGCCTCCGCCAACCCCAGCCCGGGCTGGTTCATGCGAGCGGCCGTGGCGTCCTGCGTCGCGTCGCTCGCGACGATGCGGGCCTCCCACCTGGGCTGGTCCGGGTTCCGTGTCGAGGTGGACGTCGACTCCGAATCCGACGACCGGGGCATCCTGGGTCTCGATGCCTCTACACCCGCCGGACCACTCTCGATGCGCGTCTCGCTGCGGATGACCGCGGATGGCATCGGGCTCGAGCACCTCGAGGAGCTCGCGGTGTGGGCCGTTGACCACTGCCCGGTCTCCGACGCGGTCCATCGCGGGGTGCCGCTCCACGTCGAGGTGTCGGACGCGTGACGCCGACCACGTAAGTCCCGATCAGCGACGGCCACCCGCCATGCGGATGGCATCGGGTCGGCTCCGCAGGCGCAGCATGGCGACGATGCCGACTGCCGGCCCGACCGCCAGGATGGCGAAGGCCAGCGTCCACGACTGCTGATCGAGCGGATCGAGGAAGCCGATGCCGACCATCGTGATGCCGGTGAGCAGGAACCCGGCGGCGGTCTGGAGTGCGAGGGCAGATCCGGCCGTACCGGGTGGCGACAGCTCGCTGACCGCGGTCGAGAACTGGGCCGAATCGGCGACGACCGTGATACCCCACACGACGAGGACCACGACCACGATCGCCGTGGGCGCGCCGAACAGGAGGCCGGCGATCACCGCGCTCGACCCGGATAGGGCCATGGCGGCGATCGTCAGGGTCGTGCGTCCGAGGCGATCCG
>JBDSJJ010000121.1:0-20832 GCA_039917415.1 Candidatus Limnocylindria bacterium
CACGGGTCATGCGACGAGGCGCTCAACCGCAGCGAGGGGAAGCCACAACCAGTCGGGGCGATTGTTCGCCTCGTAGCGGACCTAGTAGCAGGCCTTCTCGAGCTCGAATGCATCCAGCAGGCTGGAATGGTCCGGCCCGATCCCCCCGTACGCTTCGAGAAACGCCGCGCGAGCCTGCGCCAGCCACCCGTCCCCGTCGAACCCCAGATGGTCCCGCTGCGTGGTGCGCGCCGCGTAGTCCAGGCTGCGCAGCAATCCGGCCACGTCGCGCAGCGGTGACGCCGCCGCGCGGCGCTCGGACATCGGGCGGGCCGGCTCGCCCTCGAAATCGATGACGCTCAACCCGCCGTCGGCGCGGGCCAGCAGCTGTCCGAGGTGATAGTCGCCGTGCACGCGACTCACCAGCGCCTCACCGGTCGCGGCCCCGAACGTGTCGGCAAAGCGCGCGGTGATCGCCGGTGCCATGGCGACGAGTCGGTCGTGCGCCTCGCCGCTGACCGCGGTCACGGCATGCGCCAGCTGATGTTCGGCCGATGCGCGCCAGCCGGCCGTTTCGTCCACCGTAGCGGCGCGGGCAGGGAACGCCGGATCATCGGCGGCCGATGCGAGCGCGCGATGCATGCGCGCCGTCGTGTCGCCGACGGTTCGCGCCATCTCGAGGCCGAGCCGCGGCTCGCCGCCCAAGGCCTGGAGCATGGCGCCCCATGCATCGCCGCGGGACGGCACGAAGGCCTGGAGCATCGCCGCCGCGGACGGCTCGCCGTCGTCGGGGTGGTAGATCAGCCCGCCCGCAACCGGCGGAGTATCGGCGAACCCGGCGCGGGTCAGGAACTCGCTGACCTCGAGGTCCGGGTTGTCGCCCGCCTCAAGCAGCCGATACAGTTTGAGGATCAGCCGATCGCCCAGGACCACGGACGTGTTCGACTGCTCGACGGTGAGCCGGCGCTCCGCCAGCGTGGGCATCACCTCGGCGGCCGACGGGACGATGTTGTCCAGCGCCGGAGTCCGCCAGCCGACGAATCGCCCTCGACGGCCGCGAGCTTCCCCGCCATCGACGATAAGCTGCGCGATGGCGTGCCAAACTCCGTCCCCGTCTGACGGCTCCCGGCCGCCGATGGTCGGCATCAGGTACCAGTCGAACCGCCCGACGTCGGTGTACGCCACCTCGAGGACGCGCAGCTCGACTCCGGGGACATCGACCCGATCAACCTCGCGGACCGAGGTCATTGGTCGCTGCTTCGATCGGAACCAGCGCTGGGTCCGGAGCCAATCGAGCGTGACCGGGGTCATCGGGTCATCGGGGCGTCGCGGGCTCTCGATGAGTCGAGTGAACTGCACCCGGGGGGCAGACTGCGTGTCGTCCGCTCGATCTATCGAGCACGGGGTGGCGTGGGGGGCGCGCGCGGGTGCGGCTCATGCGTGCGGGCACGCGACATAACGCGCGATTGACACCCGAACCACGGCTTGGGTGAACTTCACTCGATTCATCAAGTCCGCCGTGGTGATGCCCCCGACCAATCGGAACGGAAGCGGACGATCGGGCACGGGATGTCTCCGAGCACCCAATCGTGCTGTGCGACGTCGATCCGCAGTCCGCGTGCGAGATAGAACCGCCTCGCGCGCTCGTTGTCGCGGAAGGCCCACACCACGAATGGTGCGAAGCCGCGCTCCCGGAGGTCGTGGACAGCATGGTCGTAAAGGGCGCGCCCGAGGCCGGTGCCGATCGCCGCGGGATCCAGGTACAGGTTCGTCAGTTCGCCAGCGCCGTCCAGAGGCGGAAGCCAGGCATCGCCGGCCGGCGCGGTGGTGGCGTAGCCCGAAACGATGCCGCCGCGTTCGCCGACCCAGCGCCGCGCGGGGCTCTCCGCACGCGCGCGTGCCAGCGCCTCCCGCCAGGTCTCCGGGGCTGCGGCTATCCACTCGTCGAGCACCGGGTCCGGCACGATGCCTCGATAAGTTGCCTCCCACGCCCCCTGGCTGATTCGCCCAAGTGCCTCGACATCCGACGCACCAGCCGCATGGATGACCGTGTCGGAGTCACCCGCCATCGGTGAGCTCAAACCAGAAGAAGTCGTGGGGGCCCAGCGTCAAGAGGTACGGCAGGTCGCCGACCGGCGGGAAGTGCACCCGCCCGATGAGCTCCATCGGGATGCGGCCCTTGAACCGGCTGAGATCGAGCTCCACGTACTGGGCAAAGCGCGACAGGTTCGCGACGCACAGGATCGAGACGCCCTCGTGCTCGCGCAGGTAGGCGAGCACGCGACGGTTATCCGGATGCAGGAACTGGAGCGAGCCGCGTCCGAAGACCGGGTGGGTGCGCCGGACGCGAATGAGACGCTTCATCCAGTTGAGCAGCGACCCGGGCACGCGCTCCTGCGACTCGACGTTGACCGCCTGGTAGCCGTAGACCGGATCCGCGACGAGCGGCGCGTACAGGGCGTGGACATCGGCGCGGCTGAAGCCGGCGTTGCGGTCGCCGGTCCACTGCATCGGCGTCCGAACACCATTGCGATCGCCGAGATAGACGTTATCGCCCATGCCGATCTCGTCGCCGTAGTAGACGACCGGCGTGCCGTGCATGCTGAACAGGAGCGAGTTGAGCAGCTCGATTCGTCGACGGCTGTTGTCGACCAGCGGCGCCAGGCGGCGACGAATCCCGACGTTGATCCGCATCCGCGCGTCCTTCGCGTACTCGGTGTACATGAAGTCGCGCTCCTCGTCGGTCACCATCTCGAGGGTCAGCTCGTCGTGGTTGCGCAGGAACAGCGCCCACTGGCCGCCCTCGGGCAGGTCCGGGGTCTGATCCATGATCTCGACGATCGGATAGCGGTCCTCGCGGCGCAGGGCGATCCAGATCCGCGGCATGAGCGGGAAATGGAATGCCATGTGGCACTCCGGCTCCTCGACGCTGCCGAAGTACGGGAGGACGTCCGGCGGCCACTGGTTGGCCTCGGCCAACAGCATACGTCCCTCGTAGCGAGTGTCGAGGTCGGCGCGCAGGCGTCTGAGGACTGCATGCGTCTCGGGCAGGTTCTCTCCGTTCGTCCCTTCCCGCTCGACCAGATACGGAACGGCATCCAGGCGCAGCCCGTCGACGCCCAGGTCGAGCCAGAAGCGCATGACCCGGATCACGGCCTTCACGACCTGCGGGTTGTCGAAGTTCAGGTCGGGCTGATGGCTGAAGAACCGATGCCAGTAGTACTGCTGCGACTCCTGGTCCCAGGTCCAGTTCGAGGTCTCGGTATCGGTGAAGATGATTCGCGCGTCGCCGTACTTCTGGTCGGTGTCGCTCCACACGTACCAGTCGCGCTTCGGGTTCTTGCGGCCTGAGCGCGACTCGACGAACCACGGATGCTGGTCACTGGTGTGGTTGATGACGAGCTCGGTGATGACCCGCAGCCCGCGCCGATGGGCCTCACGCACGAACGACCGGAACTCGCGAAGCGACCCGTAGTCTGCGTGGACCTGGGTGAAGGCTGCGATGTCGTAGCCGTCGTCGCGGAGCGGTGACGGGTAGAACGGGAGCAGCCAGATGGCCGTCACGCCCAGGGCGGCGATGTAGTCGAGCCGCTCGGCAAGGCCGGAGAAATCGCCAACGCCATCATTCGTCGAGTCCATGAAGGCCTTGACATGGAGCTGGTAGATGATGGCGTCGCGATACCACTGCGGATCGTCGCGCAGCAGCTGCGGGGCGCCGGCGTCGACCGGTCGAGGTGCGCGAGACGCGGTCATCGGTGCAGGTGCCTCCTCTCGAACGTGGAGTCAGGCCCTTGCGGGCCGGTCCAGCGGCGCGATGGTGAAAATGCGGAACGGCTCCCCCACCGGGTCGAGGACGAACGCCACATCGGCGCCGACGTGGAGTGACACCTGGCCGCTGAGCAGGTCGATGAGCTGGTACGGCTCATCCCAGCCGATGCCGACAGCCGGCAGGTCGGGATGAAGGATCGCATGCTCGGGCGCAGTCGGGTCGCAGTTCACCGCGACGTACACCGGGTCGCGCCAGCGACTCGGCTGCGCGGTCAACGGGTCGAGCTCACCGGTGGGCAGGGCCTTGCGATAGAAGAGCGTGCGCGAGCCCGAGACGTTCTCGAAACGCAGGTTGTCATACCGCTGCAGCGCGACTCGCTCGTTTCGCAACCGGTTGAGCTCGCCGACGAGCAGCTTGATGTTGCCCGGCGCGTCCCAGTCGCGGGCGCGGACCTCGTACTTCTCGCTGTCGCGGTACTCCTCGCGCCCCCCGAGCCTGTCCGACTCGCACAGCTCCCACCCGGAGTAGATGCCGTATGAGCTCGAGAGGGTGGCGGCGAGGACGGTGCGGATCACGAACGCGGGGCGGCCGTGGTCCACGTGATGAGGGTTGATGTCATGGGTATTCGTGAACAGGTTGCCGCGGAAGTATTCGCGCATCTCGGTCTGCGTCAGCTCGGCGAAATAGTCGCGCAGGTCGGCGGCCGACTCGCGCCACGTGAAGTAGGTGTAGCTCTGGGTGAAGCCGACCTTCGCCAGCTTTCTCATCATCTTCGGCCTGGTGAACGCCTCGGACAGGAAAATGACATCCGGATGCGTCGCCTGGATTTCGGGGATGAGCCAGGCCCAGAACGGGATCGGCTTGGTGTGGGGGTTGTCGACGCGGAAGATCTTGACGCCGCGCTCGATCCAGACCTCGAACACGCGCTTGAGCTCGAGCCACAGCGCGGTGCGCTCGGCGGCATCATCGCCCTCGAAGAAGACCGGATAGATGTCCTGGTACTTCTTCGGCGGGTTCTCCGCGTATTTGATCGTGCCATCGGGCGCGCGACGGAACCAGTCGGGATGCTCCTTGACATACGGATGGTCCGGCGACGCCTGGATCGCGAAATCCAGCGCGACCTCCATGCCGTGCGCTTCGACCTGCTCCCTGAAATGGAGGAATTCGTCGAGACCGCCGAGCTCGCGTGCCACCGCGTCGTGGCCGCCTTCGGGTGACCCGATGCCGTACGGCGATCCGACATCGTCCGGTCCCGCGTCGAGCGTGTTGTTCCGTCCCTTGCGGTTTGCCGTGCCGATCGGGTGAATCGGCATGAGATACACGACGTCGAAACCCATGGCGGCAATCTCGGGAATGCGCCACTCGGCGTCGGCAAAGGTCGTGGCGTTCGGCCGGCGCGGATCGCGACCCTGGGATCGTGCGAAGAGCGCGTACCACGCACCGAAGCGCGCTCGCTCGCGGTCCACCATCAGGGGCAGCTGCGCCGAACGCGCCGCATGGCGCCGGTCGGGATGCCGTCGCATGGCAGGGAGCAGGTCCTCCCCGGTCACGGCCGCCACCCGTTTCGTCTCGGACCGCGCCTTCTTCAGCGCCGCTATGGCGGATCGGATTCGCGTGACGTCCGCCGCTGCCTTGGCCTCTTCAGCACGGGCCAGGGCGGACTCGAGCAGGATGCGGCCCTCCTCGAGCTCGGTCGGGACGCTGACCCCGGCATCGACCTTCTTCAGCAGGCCGTCCCGCCACGACCCGAAGCGGTCGCGCCACGCCTCGACCGCATAGCGATGCCAGCGATTGCGGGTCAGGTCGACGTGGCCGGACCAGCGATCGTTCTCGATGGGCCGCATCGGGGCCTCGCGCCACGCCAATTCGTCATCGGCGCGCAGCAGCAGCGCCGCATCGAGCAGATCGTGTCCGTCGGCGAAGATGTCCGCCGTCACGAGAAGCCGATCACCGACCACGCGCTTGACGGCATGCCGGCCGCCGTCGATCTCCGGCGCGACGCGCTCGATGATGACGCTGCGCCGGCTGCCGATCGCGCCGGCTGCCGGCTCTTCGGCGGCCGTCACGGTCGCAATGGCGCGGCGCAGGCCCGCTTTCGTCGTCGTCATGGATGTGAAAACCCTACCTGATCGGTCGGCTGTTGGGCGAAGGACCGCGATCTCGGACAGAATTCACCGATGCATTCTCCTCGCCTGCTCGTCCTGGGCGTCGTCGCCGCCCTCAGCCTTGCTGCGTGCAGCGCGGCGGACCCGACGCCGTCGACTGACGCTCCCTCGGGCGCGGCGTCGGCTAGCGCGAGCCCGACGGCTCCGGCATCGGACGAGCCCAGCACATCGCCTCACGCATCGCCGACGGTCGAGCCGATCTCGGACAGCCCGCCGCCGCTCGCATTGCAGACGGTCGGGGAAGGATTCGCGGCGCCGATCGGCATCGCACCCGCGCCGGGGGGTTGGCTCATCGTCAACGAGCAGGAAGGGCGCGCCGTGGCGCTCTACCCCGACAGCGGCGAGATGGCAACGACGCTCGACGTCCGCGATCGCGTCGGCGGCGGCGGCGAGCGCGGCCTGCTGGGCCTGGTGCTGCACCCCGACTGGCCGAGTGACGACCGCGCCTGGGTCCACTACAGCGGCAGCGACGGCGGCACCGTGCTGTCCGAGTTTCGCGGGTCACAGGCTGACGGCGAGGCACCGACGCTCGACCCCGGATCGGAGATCGTCCTCCTGACGCTGGCGCAGCCGTTCGGCAATCACAACGGGGGCCAGCTCGCCTTCGGCCCCGACGGCCAGCTGTGGATGGCGCTCGGTGATGGAGGCTCGGGCGGCGACCCGCTCGGCAGCGGCCAGGATCCGATGACGCTGCTCGGCAGCATCCTGCGGCTCGATGTCTCGACCCCGGGTGCGTACGCGATTCCCGAGGACAACCCGTTCGCCGACGGACGCGATGGCGCTCCCGAGGTCTACCTGTTCGGCCTGCGAAATCCGTGGCGCTTCAGCTTCGACCGGGCGACCGGAGAGCTGTGGATCGCCGACGTCGGCCAGGGCGCGTACGAGGAGGTGAACCGGCTGGATCCCGGCGACGCGGGGGCCAACCTGGGATGGAACAAGATGGAGGGCGCGCACTGCTTCGAGGTGGCCGACTGCTCGACTGACGGCCTCGTCCTGCCCGTGGCCGAGTACGCTGACGTGGGGTGCGCGGTCACCGGCGGTCACGTCTACCGAGGGCCGGCAATTGACGGCCTGCGCGGCTGGTACGTGATGGCCGACTACTGCAGCGGGCGGCTGATGGCCGTCCGATCCGACACCGACGCATCATCGGTCGTCGCGCCGCTGCTGGTGCTCAAGACCGGAGCCCGAGTCAGCGCGATCGGGACCGACGAGCGCGGTGAGCTCTACCTGGCCGATCTCGAGGCGGGGCGCATCTCGCGAATCGTGCCGGGCGGCTGAACCAGGCCGCCGACCGCCCTCAGCGAGGTCCATCGTCCGCGGCCGATCACCAGGTGGTCGAGCAGCTCGATGTCGAGCAACTTGCCGGCGTCCGCCAGCTCCGACGTGATGCGCAGGTCCTCGCCCGACGGTGCGGGGTCACCCGACGGATGGTTGTGCGCCACGATGATCGCCGCGGCGCACGAGCGCACGGCGTCCCGGTAGACCTCGCCGACACGGACCGACGACCCGGAGAGGTTGCCGCGGTACACCGTTCGCTCGGCCGTGACGACGTTCTTCGTGTCGAGCAGGAGGACCCGGAGCTCCTCGCGCTCCAACGAGCCCATGGCGTCCACCAGCGGCTCGGCGGCATCAGCCGGCGTGCGCACCAGCCAGGTGTCGTCGGGCCACGACCGTGCGACGCGCCGGGCGAGCTCGATGCCGGCAGCGACGCGCAGGGAAGATAGCTCGGACAGTCCGGCCACGCGCAGTTCGACCGGGTGCGCGCGGACCACTGCCGCCAGGGAGCCGAACCGATCGAGCAGGCGCCGCGCATGGCGAACGCCGGAGGCGCGCTCACCCACGATGGCCGCGAGCAGAGCCTCGTCGCTGGCCGACTCGGGACCGTGGCGGAGCATGCGTTCGGAGGCGGGGCGTCGGCGAGCCCGCGCCAGCGAGATCGGGTCGGGAAAGGGTTCGCTCGTCATCGGCGCGGACGATAGGCCTCCGGCTCTCATCGGCCCCTTACCGCCGGGTTATTCACGCGCTACGCGGGGAACGCGATGACCTCGAAGCGGACGAGCAGGGCCAGCGCGACCGAGATGCCGTTGACGGTCGCGTGCATCACGATCGGAGCGAGGAGGCTCCCTGTCCGCGCGTAGATCCAGGCCAGGGCCAGGCCGAGAAGCAGGATGGGGACGAGCGCGACCACCGACACGTGGATCACCGCAAACAGGACCGCGGAGCCGATGAACGCCCATCGACGGCCGCGCTCCCGAAGCCAGGCGTTGAACACGATACCTCGGAAGAAGACCTCCTCCGCCACCGGGGCCAGGATCACGATCGCGACGATCACCACCCACGGTTCGACCACCGCGATCGCCTGCTCGGCGGTCTGCGGCTCCACGACGAACCCGGCCCGCTCGAGCGCCCAGGCGATTCCGGCGGCCAGCACCGACGAGCCGAGCCACGCAGCGGCGCCCCAGCCCAGCCCGGCACGGATCGCCGCGACAGGGCGGGGTCCGGGAAAGGCCGGAAGGGCCTTGAGCGCACCCGGAAGGAAGACCAGGAGCCAGCTGACGGTCAGCAGCGCTGCCTGGGTGGCCGTGAGGAGCACGAGGGCACCGAGGAAGGTGAGCTCGCCCTCGCCGAGAACCAGGGCGGCGGCATCCGCCGTGAACGGGATGGTGAGGATCGTGGCCAGCACGAGGACGAGCAGGAGTAGCAGCGGGATCGCCGGTCCGCGGTAGCGCTCCGGCGGAAGGTGCCGGCGAACGCGCAGTTGGCGGACGGCGACGTACACCAGGCCGGCGACGAACAGGACCCCACCCAGGATGGCCAGCCAGGCGAGGAGCGCGGGATCAGCGACCCGGATCGCTCCCTGAAGAGCGGCGGCGCTGGCCCCGAGTGAGAACAGCGCGAACAGAGCGCCGACGACCGCCATGGT
Organism: Candidatus Limnocylindria bacterium; assembly: GCA_039917415.1. Lineage (GTDB taxonomy): Bacteria > Chloroflexota > Limnocylindria > QHBO01 > QHBO01 > JACDBZ01. The sequence continues at coordinate 8,837 of JBDSJJ010000121.1, forward strand.
GGGGCCGGGCCAGCTCGGCATGGTCACGCTGCCCGGACCGGCGGTGGGATGGGGTCCGGTCGACAGGGGCGCGTGCGGTGCGGCATCGTCGGAGCCTGAGGAGTCGACCGGAAGCCTCTGGTCGGTCAGGTGTTCGTGGCTCCGCGCAGGCGCGCGTGCTCAGCGGTAGGGTCAGCCGGTGCCGAGTTGTCGTCGGCGGTTGGGGCTGCCGCTCGTCGCTGCGATCGCGATGACTCGCGGCCGAAGTCGGTGCCGCAGAACGCGCACAGCGGCCAGGTCGGATCGGCGAGCCGGTTGCACGACGGGCAGACGCGGTGGAGCCGGGTTCGGCAGTTCGGACAGACCAACCACTCGGAGTCGACGCGATCGCGGCACACCGGGCACAGCTCGTTCTTCTCCACCTCGGCCAGTAGGCTCTCTTCCGCCAGCGAGCGCTCGTAGACCTCGGCCAGCGACTCGCGCGGGCGGACGATGAGGTAGAGCACCACCGCGAACATGAACAGCAGCGGCGTGAAGAAGATGATCAGGGCGGCGGCGAAGTACGGAAGGATCGGATTCTCGGTCCGCGCCTGCATGTCGCGGAAGGCCCAGTACGCCGTCCCGAGCCACAGCAGCACCACGTAGATCACGATCAGCTGGCTTGCGAGCTGCACGACCGGGTTGCTCAGGAATCCGTCCCAGAACTCGCCGATCGGTCCGAGAATCGCGTCCATCAGTGGCTGCCTGGCCTCTCCTGCGGGGGGTGCGCGCCCCGTGGGGCGCCATTTGGCATGCTAGCACGGCCCGTGCCGGATGGCGCCCGCATGGACATGTCGCCGAGGGTGTCGACCAGCAGGCGATGCTCCACCGCGAGAACGCGGGCAGCCAGCGTCTCGGGATCATCGTCGGTCAGAACCGGGACGCGAGCCTGGGCCAGGATCGGGCCGGCGTCCAGATCGGCAGTCACCTCGTGGATGGTGACCCCCGACACAACGGCACCGGCCGCCAACACGGACCGCTGCACGGCCAACCCGAGCATGCCGGGACCTCCGTGCAAGGGCAGCAGGCTGGGATGGATGTTGATCGTGCGGCCGGAAAACGCGGCGAAGTACGAGGCCCGCAGCAGCTGGTCGTAGCCCGCCAGCAGCGCAAGCTCCACCCCTGCCTCCGCCAGGGCAGCGCCGATGGCCCGATCGCGTGCGACGGCATCAGCGAATTCGGCTCGCCGCAGGACACGGACCGGGACATCGTGGCGGGACGCCACGTCGAGCGCGGGGACGTTGGGTCGGTTGCTAATGACGATGACCGATTCGATATCCGGCAGCCCGGCCTCGAGGATGGCCGCGAGGTTCGATCCTCGTCCGGAGACGAGAATTCCGAGCCTCATGAAAATCGGACGCGCGGCTCGCCCTCGTCCACGGCTACCACGCTGCCGATGTGATGGGCGTCACCGATGGCACCGAGCGCGAGCTCGACGTTTTCGTGCGGCACAACCGCCGTCATGCCGATCCCGACGTTGAAGGTCCGCATCATCTCGTCCTCGGCGATATCGGCCCGCGACTGGATGAGGCTGAAGATCGGCGGAATGGGCCACGCGCCGGTCCGAACGTCCACGCCAAGTCCGGAAGGCAGCGTGCGCGGGATGTTCCCCTCCCACCCGCCGCCGGTGACGTGGGCCAGCGCACGGATGTCCGACCCAGCCCCGCGCAAGGCACGACGCAGGACGCGAACGTCGTCGAGATACGACCGATGCGGCACGAGGAGCGCGTCGCCGATCGTGCCGTCCGTGCCGACCATCGGCGACCCCCACGTCCCCTGCGCCAGGACGCGCCGAGCGAGGCTGTATCCGTTGGTGTGCAGGCCCGACGAGGCCAGGCCGATGAGCGCATCCCCGGCGCGCACCAGCGAGCCGTCGATGAGCTCCCCCCGGGACACGACCCCGACGATGAACCCCGCCAGATCGTAGTCCGCGCCGCGGTACAGGTCGGGCATCTGGGCCGTCTCACCACCAACCAGCGGGATGCCGGCGGCAGCACAGCCGGCAGCCACTCCGCCGACGATCTCCTCCACGACGTCAGCCCGAAGCTCGCCGACGGCCAGGTAGTCGAGAAAGAAGAGCGGGCTCGCACCGCTGACGATGACATCATTCACGCACGCGTTCACGAGGTCGACGCCGATCGTGTCGTGCTTCCCGAGGGCGATCGCGACCATGAGCTTGCTGCCGACTCCGTCGGTGCTGCTGACGAGAATCGGGTCGGGATGGAGCTTCGGGTCGAAGCGGAACAGTCCGCCGAATCCGCCGATGCCCCCGAGCACGTCGGGCGTAGCGGTCGCGGCCGCGGCTCGCGCGATGCGCTCCACCGCTCGGTCCGCCTCGTCGACATCGACCCCGGACTCGCGGTAGGTGCGGACCATGCCTAGCGGTGCTCCAGGGCCAGCTTGTCCAACTCGAGCGGCACATCGGTCGGGTAGACGCCGTCGAAGCATGCCGTGCATCGGGCGTCGGTCCTGCCTCCGACCGCCTCGAGCAGCGCCTCCTGCGAGAGGTAGCCGAGCGAGTCCGCGCCGATTGCCGCGCGAATGCCCTCCAGGGAGTGCGTGGCGGCAATGAGCTCTTCGCGGCGCCCCGTGTCGACGCCCATGTAGCACGGGTGCCGCATCTGCGGTGAGTGGATCCTGACGTGGACCTCGGACGCGCCGGCACGCTGGAGCAGTTTCACGATCGGCCCGGTGGTCGTACCGCGCACGATCGAGTCGTCGACGACCACCACGCGCTTGCCCGACAGCAGCTCGGGAAGCGGGTTGAACTTCATGCGGACCGCCTCGTCGCGGGTGTGTTGCGCGGGCTGGATGAAGGTCCGTCCGACGTAGCGCGACTTGATGAGGCCCTCGCGGTACGGCAGCCCCGATTCCTCCGCGTAGCCGATGGCGGCCGGCACCGCCGAGTCGGGAACGGCGATGACGAGGTCGGCATCGGCAGGATGCTCGCGTGCCAGCCGGCGACCCATCTCGAGCCGCGCCTCGTACAGCAGCCTCCCGTCGATGACCGAGTCGGGACGTGCCAGGTAGACGAACTCGAAGACGCACAACTTTTCGCGCTCGGGCGCCGCGCGGCTCGATCGGTGGGAGGCGACGCCGTCGTCGTCGATGGTCAGCACCTCGCCGGCGTCGACGTCACGCACGAACTGGGCGCCCATCGCATCCAGCGCCGCGCTTTCCGACGCGACCGCCCACCCGCCGCCGGGCAGACGACCAAGACACAGGGGCCGGAAGCCGATCGGGTCGCGCGCCGCGACCAGCGCGGTCTCGGTCAGCATCGTGAACGTGAAGGCCCCCACGGCGCGATGGAAGGCGTGGTCCACCCGCTGCGCCCATGTCCGACCCGGTGCATGGGCGATCAGCTTGGCCAGCACCTCCGTGTCCGAAGCCGAGCCGAACTCGATCCCCTGCTCGGTCAACTCGTCGCGCAGCCAGGTCGCATTGGTCAGGTTGCCGTTGTGACCGAGCATGAGCTCGCCGATGTCCGAGTTGGCATACACCGGCTGGACGTTCGGCAGGGTGTTCGAGCCCGTCGTGCTGTATCGCGTGTGGCCGATGGCGGCACGCGGAGGACGGCCTGCGTCATCGCGCTCCTCGAGCCGACTGAGCGTTTCCTCGTCGAACACGCTGCTCACGAGACCCAGGCGCTTGTGCAGCGAGAGCTGCCGGCCATCGGTCACGGCGATTCCCGCCGATTCCTGGCCTCGATGCTGGAGCGCATGAAGCCCCACGTACGCGAGGCGTGCCACCGGAGCGGTCGGGGCCCAGATCCCGACGACGCCGCACTCCTCGCGCGGGCCGTGGGGCTGGTAGATCGGTAGGGCGTCGCCGGCGGGCTGCAGGAGGCTGACGGGCGCGCGCACGGGGCGGGTCAAGCGGATCGGTGCAGGCCGGGCACGGGACCCATGATAGCCGCCGAGGGCGGCGGCCGACGGGCGCGCGCACCGAATCGGCACGCGTACGGGGCGAGTACTGCACCAATCCGCACTCGGGCGATTTCGCCGCGGCGAACGTGGGTGCCGAAACGCACCGAGGGACCATCGGCCCATGGCGGAACCGGACCCGCCCCAGCATGCTTCGCCGCAATGTTGCTGCTCATTCGGCTGCTCGGCTTCCTGGCCCCATTCGCGGTGGCGGGCCTTCTGCTCATCGCGTTCGGCATGGCAAGCCAGGTCGAACCCGCCGAGCGCTGGCGCATCCTGCTCGTGGCGGCCGCGGCCTCGACGGCCGGCCTGACCACGATGGCGCTGCTCGGCTGGAGCTACTTCGGCTGGCGCCTCAACCACATCGCGGCCGACCTGGAGCGCACCCTCGAGCTCGACGAGCCGATCCGTATCCGCGAGAGTGGCATTCCCGGCGAGCGCCGACTTGCTCGCGCGCTGAATGCGGCCAGCGGCGCGTTCATCCAGGTCGAGGCACGTGCGACGCACGACCGCCTGACCGGGATACCAAACCGCGAGACCCTGCTGACGATCCTGGGCGCGGAGGTCGAGCGAGCGGTGCGCCACTCCAAGCCGCTGAGCGTCGCCTTCATCGACATCGACCGCTTCAAGCCCATTAACGACACCTACGGCCACAACTCGGGCGATGCCGTCCTGCGCCAGGTGGCCCGCCTGGTCGCCGATGGCGTACGGGTGAACGACACCTTCGGGCGCTATGGCGGCGAGGAGTTCATGCTCATCCTGCCCGAGACATTGCCCGAGGACGCGGTGCGGCTGGCCGAGGAGCTGCGGACGCTCGTCCAGCAGGAGCCGCTGGCTCTGCCGAAGGACGGCACCGTGAAGATCACGATCAGCACCGGCATCTCCGGTGGTCGAGGCGCCGAGCTCCAGCTCGACATGCTCGTTGACCGGGCCGATGCGGCGATGTACGCCGCGAAGTCGCTGGGACGCAACCGCACCTACCTGTTCCGCGATCTCGACGACAACGCGACGGTGCGCCGTGCACCGATCTCGAATGAGCGTCGCGCGCAGGCCACCGCCATCGGGCAGTGGGCGAGCGATACGGCGACCCAGGCGCTGGCATCGGTGTTGGCTCCGCAGCCGCACCATCGGGGTCGGCCGTCGGACATGATCGCCGCGCTCGCCACCGGCATCGGACTCGAGATGGGGCTGCCGCACGAAGAGATCGAGCGCATCCGGATCGCCGCGCTGCTGCACGACCTTGGCAAGATCGCGGTACCCGAAGAGATCCTCGATAAGCCGACCGCCCTGTCCGACGCCGAGTGGCAGGCCATCGGCGAGCACCCGCGCATCGGACAGGTCATCCTCGAGCAGGCGTCGAACCTGCGCGAGGCCATCCCGGTCGTGCTCCACCATCACGAGCGGTTCAACGGCGGCGGCTACCCGCACGGTCTGAAGGGCAACGAGATCCCGCTCGGCGCGCGCATCGTCGCGGTTGCCGACGCCTACCACGCCATGGTTCACGAACGGCCGTACAGCGCCGCCCTCACCCACGAGGAGGCGATGGACGAGCTCAAGCGCAATGCCGGCACCCAGTTCGACCCTGAAATTGTCGATCGCTTCCGCACCGTGTATGCGGCCGCCGTGCCGCCGGACGGGCTCGAAGAGGTCTACCGGCTCAGCGAGCGCGCCCGCGGCGGACTCGAGCACATCGGAAGCACCTACCCGCGCGAGGTCGACGCGCCCGTGGCGCCCGTGGCGCCAGTGCGCACTCGCTCGCGCCAGCGGAACCGCCCGACGGCAGGCGTTCGCAAGGCAGCGCCGTGAGGTCTGCGGTCGTCGCCAGAGAGAGCCGCTAGAAACCCGAGCTCCAGGCATCGGTCAGCTCGGCGAGCGAGAGCTCGATCAATCCCCCCGCGATCTGCATCGAGAGCCTTTCGTGACCGGCGACACCAAGCAGCTCCACGGGTACCCCGGCGGAAATGCACGCGGCGCGCAGCGCATCGGCCCGATCAGGCTCCGCGCTCACGATGACCCTGCCGGCCCGCTCCCCGTGGAGCGCCGCCGTGGGGAGGGCTGCCGTCCCGAGATCGAGCCGCGCGCCCCCATCGGCCGCGATCGCCATGCGGCACAGCGCGACGCCGAGCCCTCCGACCGAGCAGTCATGTGCTGCCGCCACGATGCCGTCGTTGGCCAGCTGCGGAAGGAGACCGACGACGCGGGCCGCCGCATCGATGTCCAGGCTTGGCCGTCCGCCGCGCACGTCGCGCCGCCATGCCAGCTCGGATCCCGCCAGCGCATCGGTGGTATCGCAGGGTGCGCCGAGCAGCCAGATCTCCTCGCCGGGCGCCCACGCCATGCGCAGCGCCTTCGATCGGTCCTCGATCAGCCCCACCGTGCCCACCACCGGCGTGGGCAGGATCGGTCCGTCCGGCGTCTCGTTGTAGAGGCTCACGTTGCCGGACACGACCGGGATGCCGAGGACCCGACACGCCTCGGCGATGCCATCGATGCCCTGCTCGAGCTGCCAGGCCCCGAGCGGGGACTCCGGCGACCCGAAGTTCAGGCAGTCGGTGATCCCGATCGGAGTGGCGCCGCTGGCCGCCACGTTGAGCGCCCCCTCGATCACAGCCGATGCTCCGGCCAGGAACGGATCGAGCGCGCCGACGCGAGGGGGTCCCGGACCGTCGATCGACAGAGCCAGGGCGCGGGTCGTGCCCTTGATGCGCAGCAGAGCGGCATCGCCCGACCCGGGACCGATGAGCGTGTTCGTGCCGTTCATATGGTCGTAGCGACGCCAGATCGGCTTGCGGTCACGCGCATTCGCCGAACCCAGGAGCTCGAGGATGGTGGTGCCACCGGGCTCCTCGGCGGCTAGTCGGGCGAGCGACGGCGACGGCAACGCGTCGGGCGGACTGCCGTGGATCACGTAGCGCGGGGCATCGTCGGCCAGGGAACGCCCGGACACGTCGCACACCATTCGACCGTCGGCGCGGCACCGGACCACCGGCTCGTCGCTGACGGTGCCGATCCGCGCGGCATGCAGCTCGTAACGCGCAAACACGGCCTCCACCTCCGCCACGGCATCTGGCGTGACGACGATGAGCATCCGCTCCTGGGACTCGCTGAGGAGCACCTCGTACGGCGTCATCCCCGGCTCGCGACGCGGAACGGCATCGAGGTCGACCTGCGCCCCGACCCCGCCGCGCGAGGTCAGCTCAGCCAGCGCGCAGGTCAGGCCCGCCGCGCCGAGGTCCTGCATGGCCACCACCTCGGGCCGGCCGGACAGCTCGAGGCAGGCCTCCATCAGCAGCTTCTCGAGGAACGGGTTGCCGACCTGGACCGCCGGCCGGCGCTCCTCGCGGTCCTCTCCCAGCGTGGCAGACGCGAAGCTCGCCCCCTGGATCCCATCGCGACCGGTGGTGGCGCCCACGAGCAGCAGGACGTTTCCCGGCCCCGCGGCTCGCGCCAGGGTGATCTCGTCGTGCCGCGCGATCCCGACGCACATGGCGTTCACAAGCGGGTTGCCCGAGTACGTCGGGTCGAACGTCACCTCGCCCCCCACGTCGGGAATGCCGATGCAGTTGCCGTACCCGGCGATCCCGCCCACCACTCCGCCGAACAGGTAGCGGTTGCGGGTCGCCGCGTCCTTCGAGGTCTCGGGGCCGACCTCCAGCGGGCCAAACCGCAGGCTGTTGAGCAGCGCGATTGGACGCGCCCCCATCGTGAAGATGTCGCGAATGATGCCGCCGACGCCCGTCGCCGCCCCTTGGTACGGCTCCACCGCGGACGGATGGTTGTGCGACTCGACCTTGAAGACGACGGCAAGACCGTCCCCGATGTCGATCGCCCCGGCGTTCTCGCCCGGTCCGACGAGCACCCGATCTCCCGCTGATGGCAGACGGCCGAGTAGCGGCCGGGAGTGCTTGTAGGCGCAATGCTCGGACCACATGGCACCGAACATCCCGAGCTCCACTTCGTTCGGGGTTCGACCGAGGGCGTCGACGACGAGCCGGTACTCCTCCTCGGTCAGGCCGTGGCGCTGCTCGGCCGGGGGCGGGGCCAGCGTCAATCCCGTCAGGTCTGCGATCCACCGAGCGGCTGGTCGCGCCCGAGCTCGAGGATGATCGCTCCGATCCCGGCCGCCGCTGCCCCAAAGAAGAGCAGCAGCTCTCCCACCCCGGCGCCGCCGATTCCAATCCGGTCGAGCGCCATGCCGAACGCGATAAGCACGGTCACAAGAATGGTGAGGCGCAGATGCGGCACGTCGGGTACGCGGGAAGGCAGGAAGACCGTCGCGGCGATGCCGAGGAGCAGGATCAACATGATCAGGTCGATCGGGTTCAGGACGCTTCCGAACAGGCCGACGACCACGCCCAGCATCGCTATGAGCGCCCCGACGCCGATCAGCCAGCCGGAGAGCATGACCGGCATGGTCAGCGGCAGGTCGAGCGACGGTCCCGGGCGGCGCCCCGCAGCGGCCGGAGGTGGCGATGTCCGTGGCGTGCTTCGCGGTTCCGACAGCGGCTGCACGGGCGGCGCGTCCTCGACGTGGGTCGGCTCCTCGCGGCGCGGGTCATACGCCGGCGCGCGCGGGCCGTCGGACTCACCTCGGGCATCGTCATGCGCTTCTTCGGGCCAGGCGGTCTGGCTCGCGACCGGTTCGCGCTCGCCGTCAGCCGCGGGCACCCGACGAGCGAGCTGGTCGGGCCAGGCCGGGGCCTCTGGGATCTCAGCCTCATGCTCCTGATCGATCGCCTTCCCGCAGGTCGGGCAGAAGACTGCCGTGTCCTCGACCTCGGTGCCGCACGCAGCGCAGTAGCGACTCACCTGTCAGCTGCGACCGAAGCGGGTGAGCGAACCGATGGTCACGATCAGCGAGCCAAGGAAGAAGATGATCCCCGCCGGCCTCATGACGCGCAGCATGCCCACGAGGTCGCCACTCCAGTTTCCGGCCAGCTCCACGACCCCGAAGAGCACCATGAGCCCGACGCTCCACAGCAGCACGACGGTTAGGCCGGCGGACTGCGCCAGGCCCGGTCGCGCGCGGACGAAGCCCGCAACCGCCAGCGCGACCAGCAGGATCGCAAGGATGGGCACGGGGCCGGCAAGGCCGAAGTACGCCTGGTCGGCGAGGCCGGCACCCACGTCCGGGTACCCGGTCCAGAACGCAAGCCCGTAGCCTCCCGCTCCCATGGCCCGGTCGAACAATGATCCGGAGCCATATAGGAAGGGAAGCAGATAGCCGGTGATGATGCCCACCACGCCGATGAGGAGCACGACCGGGCCGAGCACGGCGCCGCCGGCCGCCTGGCCGGCAGGAGCCGCGGTGGGTTCGGTGGCGAGCGACGGCGGGACGTATCCCGGAGCCGTTCCGCGGAGGTTTGCGCCACAGTTCTGGCAGAACCCGACGCCCGACCGGTTGTGGGTGCCGCAGCGTGGACAGGCCATGGTGCCCTCGGGCGTCCCCGGCCGTTCGACCGTGGTTGCCACGCCGGCGGCCACGAGCCGCTGACCGCAGTTGTTGCAGAACGCCAGCCCCGGCCGGTTCTCGGTCCCGCAGCGCGGGCACTGGGTGCTCTCCCCGATGGCGGCCTCGGCCGCGGGGACGGCGTGCGCTGCCGTCGCGTCGCCTGCGTCCACCTCCGGCGCGGCCGGACCGGTCGCATACGCCTCGACCTCACTCGGCGGATGATCATCGGCGTGCGAGTCGGTGTCCGCCCACTCCGGCGCGAGGATGGGTGCGTCGCCTCGCTCGGGCGGCTCCGTGGGCCAGGTCCCGGTGTCGGCCGATCCGGCGGCAGGCGGCTCCGTCGGCCACGACGACTCGGCGGCGGGCTGCTGGCTGGGCCAGCTCTCGATCTCGGCGGGATCGGGCTCGGCGCTGGGTGCCGCCTCGGGCGGGGTCGCCTCGGGCGGGGTCGCCTCGGGCGGCTCCTCGCTCGGATCCGCAGCGGCGGGCTCAGCCGATGCGCTCGAGGTGTCCTCTGCCTCCGGCGAGTCGCGTCGTTCGCGCTTGAGGTCGTCCAATCGTTCGCCTCCTGGGGCTGGTCTGGGCGGTCAGAGCGACGATGATACCCGACGCTCTGCGCGTGCCGGCTGACCCTTCAGCCAGCGTTCCAGTGATCGGAAGATGCGCAGGCCGTCAGTGCCACCGACCTCCGATTCTGCCGCGCGCTCGGGGTGCGGCATGAGCCCCAGTACGTTGCCGCTCGCGTTGACGATGCCGGCGATCCCGCGCTGGGAGCCGTTCGGATTCGCTTCCGGGCTGACCTCGCCGTGCGGTCCCGAGTAGCGCAGCACCACCCGACCCTGGGCCTCGAGCTCGTCGAGCGTCTCCGGATCAGCCACGTAGCGGCCCTCGCCGTGGCTGATCGGCAGTCGGATGACCTCGCCGTCGGCCAGGTCACCGAGCCACGGCTGGGCTGCGCCGGGATGCTCGACGCGCAGGTCCTGCCAGTCGCAGCGGAATTCGAGATGATCGTTGCGCAGCAGCGCGCCGGGCAGCAGGCCCGCCTCGGTGAGAATCTGAAAGCCATTGCATGAGCCGATCACCGGACCCCCGGCCGCAGCGAACGCCTCGACAGCGGCCATAAGCGGCGAGAAGCGGGCGATGGCGCCGGTGCGAAGGTGGTCGCCGTGCGCAAAACCGCCCGGCAGCACGACCGCATCGGGCGTCCCGAGATCGCGATCGGCGTGCCACACCAGGCGAGCCCGCCACCCGAGGACCGTCTCAGCGACGTGCGCGAAGTCTCGCTCGGACCAGGTGCCCGGGAAGACGGCGATGGCGACGTGCGGGGCGGCGGCGGCATGCATCACGGGTTGGCCGGCTCGGCGTCCTGCTGCTCATCGGCGCGGAGCTCCCAGGTCGCCCGTTCCATGACCGGGTTGGCGAGCAGGCGGCGGCACATGTCGGCGACGGCCGCTTCGGCCGTATCGGATCCCGCGGCCTCGAACACGATGCGCAACAGCTTTCCGCTGCGGACCTCCGCAACGGTGTCGTAGCCGAGCGCGCGCAGCCCGGATCCGATCGTCTGCCCTTCGGGATCGGCGATCCCCGATCGGAGCGATACATGGACTTCGGCGATCCAGCGCATGCTCAGGCCGTGGGGTCCCAGGGTCGCCCCGTCAGGCGCTCGAAGGCCGCCACGTACCGTTCCCGCGTCCCGGCGATCACGTCGTCAGGAAGGTGCGGGGCAGGCGGCTCTTTGTTCCAGCCGGCGTTCGCCACGAAGTCACGTACGAACTGCTTGTCGAAGCTCTGCGGGCTCGACCCGGGCGCGTACGTGTCGCCGTCCCAGAACCGCGACGAGTCCGGTGTGAGCACCTCGTCGATCACGGCCAGCTCGCCATCGATGAACCCGAATTCGAACTTCGTGTCGGCCAGGATCAGGCCTACCGCCTCGGCGCGGCGCGTCCCCTCGACGTAGAGCGCGATCGATCGCTCCTCGAGCTGTCGCGCGAGATCCGCCCCGACGAGATCGGCAAGCTGCTGCCGGCTGATATTCTCGTCATGCCCGATCTCGGCCTTGGTGGATGGCGTGAAGATCGGTTCCGGCAACCGATCGGCCTCGCGCAGACCGTCCGGGAGGTGGTGTCCACAGACCGTTCCGTCGCGCTGGTACTCCGCCCAGCCGGATCCGGCGAGGTAGCCGCGGACCACGCACTCAGCGTCGACGCGCTGGGCGCGCCGAACGAGCATCGAGCGCGGGGCGAGCTCGGGGGACTGCGCACCCTCGGGCAACCGCTCGCGATCGGCGCTGACGAAGTGGGAACGGCCCAGGCCGGCGAGCTGCTCGAACCACCACGCCGAGAGCCGGGTCAGCACCGCCCCCTTGTCGGGAATCGGCTGCGGAAACACGACGTCGAAGGCCGACAGTCGGTCGGTCGCCACCAGCAGGAGGTGGCGATCATCGACCTCGTAGGTCTCGCGCACCTTGCCGCGATGAATGCGCTCCAGTCCCTCGACCTCGGTCGCCAGCATGGCACCGGTCATCGTCAATCGCCCTCCTCGGCTTCGTCGTTCGTCGGAGCCGGCGCTCGGCCGGTCGGGATGTTGAGTCGCCGTTTCGCGAC
>JBDSJJ010000122.1:0-12726 GCA_039917415.1 Candidatus Limnocylindria bacterium
ATGCCAGGCGCATCGGCGGCCAGATGGACCGGCACTTCTTCACGTCCCTCCTGACGGCGATCATCGGCTTCGTGGCGGTGGCCGCCATCGGCGTGACGTTCCTGGAGAACGACAAGCAGTCGCTGGCAGGCTTCGGTAGCTCGTTCTACTGGGCCATCACCACCGTCATCGGCTCGGGCGATCCGAGCTATGTCGCATCGCCGGGAGGCTTCATCATCGGGTGGCTGCTCGCGTTCTTCGGTGTCGCCATCGTGGCCACCATGACCGGAGCGATCGTCGGCTTCATCATCGATTTCCTGCTGAAGGAGGGCCAGGGCATGGGCGCTGCGGGCTATCGCGACCACATCGTCGTCTGCGGCTGGAACACCACCGCCCGCGACCTCATCGAGGAGCTCAAGGGAGACGAGTTCGCGGCCAAGGTCGTGCTGCTGCACGACAGCGAGCGCAACCCGGCCGGCGACGGCGTGTATTTCGTGCACGGCGACGTCACGAGCACCGACGACCTCGAGCGCTGCGGGATCCGCGATGCCGCGTCCGCAATCGTCTTCCCCACGGACAGCACGAACGAGGCCGACATGCGCTCGATCCTGGCTGTGATGGCCATCGAGTCGATCGCGCCCGATGTCCGAACCGTCGTCGAGGCCAACAACCCGGCTCATGTCGATCACTTCCGCCGCGCCGAGGCCGACGAGATCCTGGTGACCTCGCGGCTGGCGTCTCGCCTGCTGGCGCGGTCGGCACTGTACCCGGGGCTCTCCGGGTTGGTGACCGACCTGGTCTCGGGCGGCGACGGGTCGGAGCTGTACCGCGTCGCGCTGCCCACCGACTACGTGGGACTCTCGATCGACGAGCTCTCGACGAAGCTGCGAGGCGACCATCGAGCCACGCTCCTGGCCGTGACCCGCGACGGTCACTCGCTGACCAACCCTTCGACGGACTTCCGGCTCGCGGAGGGCGACGACGCGGTGGTCGTCGCGGAATCGCTCGGCGAGCTCCGACCCCTCCAGCTCCAGCACGACTGATCATGGACCTCGGGCTGTCCGGTCGCGCGGCGGTTGTCGGTGGCGCCACATCGGGGCTGGGACGCGCATCGGCCGAGGCGCTGGCCTCCGAAGGATGCGACCTCCTGATCTGGTCGCGCGATGCCGATGCGCTCGCGTCCACGGCCGATGAGCTGCGGACCGCTCACGGGATCGAGGTCGTCAGCGTTGCCGCCGATGCGACCGATCCGGACGCGGCGCGCATCGTCGCCGAAGCGGCCACCGCGTTTCGCCAAATCGACATCCTGGTCTCCAATGCCGGGGGCCCGCCCACGGTCGACCCGACCGCGACCGATGCGGAGGGATGGCAGCGCGCTTTCCAGCTCTTGGCGGCAACGCCGATCGACCTCGCGACCCGCCTGCTGCCCGGCATGCGCGACCGGGGATGGGGCCGGATCGTGGCGATTCTGTCGAGCGGCATCCGGCAGCCGATCCCCGAGCTCGTGTATTCGAACGCTGGCCGATCGGCCCTCGCCGCGTGGCTCAAGACGACGTCGCGCGCGGTCGCAGTCGACGGCGTCACGGTCAATGGCGTCCTGCCGGGACGGATCGCCACGCCCCGCATCCACGAGCTCGACTCGGGCCGCGCCGAGCGCGAGGGCAGCACCGAGGACGCGGTGCGCACCACGCATCTTGCGACGATTCCCGCCGGCCGGTACGGCGAGCCGGCGGAGCTCGGGGTGCTCGTTGCCTTCCTCGCATCGGCGCGCGCGACGTACGTGACCGGCCAGTTCATCGCCGTGGACGGGGGTCTCCTCTCGGCACTGTAGGATCGGCGCATGGATGATTCTCTGCGCCGAGCCGCCGAGCTCGCGATCGCATTCCGCGAAGGCTTGGGCGAGCGCCGCGTCGGCGCGACCACCACCCGGGACACCCTGCTCGAGGGACTCGGCGGGGAGCTGCCACGGGACGGGCAGGACCCGGTGAAGGTCATCGAGCAGCTCGCGGCCGCCTCGGAACCCGGGCTGATCGCGATGGCGGGGCCACGCTACTTCGGCTTCGTGATCGGCGGATCGCTGCCCTCGACGGTGGCGGCCGATTGGCTGACCAGCGCGTGGGACCAGAACGCCGGCATCTACCAGGCCGGACCGGCCGCGTCGGTGGTGGAGGAGGTGGCGGCCGGCTGGTTGCTCGAGCTGCTGCACCTTCCGGCGACCGCCAGCGTCGGCTTCGTCACCGGAGCCCAGATGGCGAACTTCACGTGCCTGGCTGCCGCCCGTCATGCCGTACTGGCCCGAGCCGGGTGGAACGTCGAGGCCGATGGGCTCGGTGACGCTCCCGCGATCAACGTCATCGTCGGCGATGAGGCGCATGCGACGGTGCTGACCGCGCTCGGCTACCTGGGCCTCGGTCGCGAGCGCGTGATCCGGATCCCGACCGACGACCAGGGGCGCATGCGCGCCGATGACCTCGAGCAGCGGCTGTCGCGGATCAGCGGACCGACGATCGTGTCCCTCCAGGCCGGCAACGTGAACACCGGCGCCTTCGACCCGGCGACCCGTGCGATCGAGATCGTGCGGGGGCGCGAGGATGCCTGGATCCACGTCGACGCGGCCTTCGGCCTGTGGGCTCGCGCCAGCAGGCAGCTGGCGGCCGCCGCCGCAGGCTTCGAGGGGGCCGACTCGTGGGCGGTCGACGGGCACAAGTGGCTCAACGTCCCGTACGACAGCGGGTTCGCGATCGTCGCCGATCCGGCGGCCCACGCGGCCGCGATGACGCCCGCGTCCGGTGCCTACATCCAGTACGCCACCGCCGAACGCGATCCCTTCAACTTCGTGCCCGAGTACTCTCGCCGGGCGCGCGGCTTCGCCACATGGGCGGCCATCCGGACGCTCGGCGCGGACGGGATCGCGGCCATGGTCGAGCGCTGCTGTGAGGTGGCCCGGCACATGGCGGATCGGCTGGCAAGCGCGGACGGGGTCGAGATCCTCAACGAGGTCGTGCTGAACCAGGTCCTCGTGCGCTTCCAGCACGGCCATGGCGGGGATCCCGACGCGCACACCCGCGACGTCGTGGCTCGCATCCAGGCCGATGGAACCGCGTGGCTCGGCGCCACGACGTGGCACGGAATGGCGGCGATGCGCATCAGCGTCAGCAATTGGTCCACCAGCCTGGCCGATGCGGATCGTGCCGTCGACACGATCCTGCGCTGCGCCGCCGACGCGTGAGCTGAGCTCAGCGCCGCTCGCGCCCCTCCTCGATCCAGCCGCGGTCGCGAGCTGCGGGTGGGCCCTCGCCACCTGTGGCGTCTCGGGCGATCCATGCCCCGAGCCGACCGGGGCCGATGGCGATCACGGCGCACAGGGCGATCATGGCGAGCGGCGCGATCAACGCTTCGCCGCGTGCAGCCGGCAGGACCATGACCCAGATCGCCAGCCCGATCCATGCAGCGATGCGAACCGAGCCCCGGACCATCGCGATCACCATCAGCGCGGCCGGGATGCCGAGCACTACCGTCACCTCGTCCGACGCGAGTCCGATCATCGCGAGCATGCCGGCCGCCGCGACCGTCAGGAAGAGGACCAGTCGCACGCCGCCGCGTGCCTCCTCGAAATCGGGCCACTGCGACGGACGGGTTCGAGCCGATGCCATGACACGACGAGTGTACGCCCGGGGGTCGCGGTTGCCGTGTGTGGTGTAATCGGCGTTCCCGGGAAGCATCAGCGGAGGACAGCACGAGCCCGATGGCGATCGAGACCGAGCGCAGCACCATGACCGGCGACGAAATGGTCGCCTTGACGAAGCGCCACACCCTGTTCGAATGGTCGGCGCAGTCCAAGGTTGACCCGATTCCGGTGGCGGGCGCCAAGGGCGTCTACTTCTGGACTCCCGAGGGCAAGCGCTTCCTCGACTTCAACAGCCAGCTGATGTGCACGAACATCGGGCACGGCCACCCGCACGTGGTCGAGGCCATCAAGCGCCAGGCCGAGACGCTCGCCTACGCGAACCCCTTCATGGCGACCGAGCCGCGGGCCCGGCTGGGGCAGAAGCTGGCCGAGCTGACACCCGGCGACATCGACACGTTCTTCTTCACGAACGGCGGCGCGGAGGCGAACGAGAACGCCATCAAGATCGCGCGCCTCGTGACCGGCCGGCACAAGATCATGGCGCGCTACCGCAGCTACCACGGCGGGACCGCGGGAGCGATGACGCTCACCGGCGATCCGCGCCGTTGGGCAAACGAGCCGGGCATCCCCGGCGTCGTCCGCGTGATGGATCCGTATCACGGCATCCAGCGCGGCTGGGACACCGCCGACGAGGCGCTCACCCATCTCGAGGAGACGATCCAGCTCGAGGGGCCGAGCACGATCGCCGCCTTCATCCTCGAGACGGTGACCGGAACGAACGGCATTCTCGTGCCGCCGGACGGCTACATCGCCGGCGTCCGGGAGATCTGCGACCGCTACGGCATTCTCATGATCGCCGACGAGGTGATGGCCGGCTTCGGCCGCACCGGCAAGTGGTTCGCGATCGACCATTGGGACGTGGTGCCCGACCTCATCACCATGGCGAAGGGACTGACCAGCGCGTACGTGCAGCTCGGCGCGCTCGGCATGCGCCGCAAGTACGCCGAGCATTTCGACGCCAACGTCTTCTACGGCGGGCTGACCTACAACTCGCATCCGCTGGCCTGCGCCACGGCACTCGCCACGATCGAGGTCTATGAGAACGAGAACCTCATCGAGCGTGCGGCGCAGATGGGCGAGATTCTCAAGCGGCACCACGCCGAGCTGGCGGAGAAGCACCCGAGCGTGGGAGCCACGCGCAGCATCGGGCTGTTCGGGATCGTGGAGCTCGTCCGCAACCGCGAGACGATGGAGCCGATGGCCCCGTTCAATGGCACGAGCGACGAGATGACGGCACTGGGCAAGCGCTTCCGCGAGGAGGGGCTCTACACGTTCGTGCGCTGGAACTCGTTCTTCACGAACCCGCCGCTGACCATCAGCGAGGAGGAGCTGGCCGAAGGGTTCGCGATCATCGATCGCGCACTCGAGATCACCGATGCCGCAGTCGCCTGAGCGCGGCTGGCTCCGACGCGTTGCGATCTTCGTCGCATTCGCGGCGCTGATCCTCGTCGCGTGGGAGGGCGTGAAGTTCATCGGCGGCGACCCGTGGCGGACCGAGACCTGGACCTGGGTGCCACCGCTCGAGATCTGGTTCGCCTCGGACCTGCTGCTGCCCCACACGTGGGACATCTTCCGCGCGCTCGCCGCTCCGGTGCAGCGCGGCTCTGACGCGTCACTCGCCCAGTTCCTGATCGGCGCAGCGGCCTACACCTGGCGCGAGGCGGCCATCGGCTTCGTGGTCGGAGCCATCATCGGCATCAGCCTGGCGGCTGCCTTCGTGCACTCGTCCCTGCTCGAACGGGCGTTCGTGCCGTACGTCATCGCCAGCCAGACGATCCCGATCGTGGCGCTGGCGCCGATGATCGTGTTCGCCTTCGGTCCGGACGTGCTCAGCGTCGTCATCATCGCGACGTACCTGACGTTCTTCCCGGTGACCATTGCCATGATCCGGGGACTGCGCTCACCGGATCCGCGTGCGCTTGAGCTCATGCGCTCATACGCGGCAAGCCGGCGCAGCATCTTCTGGAAGCTGCGGATGCCAGCGTCGCTTCCCTACCTGTTCACCGCGCTCAAGGTCAGCGCCACGGCGAGCATCGTGGGCGCCATCGTCGGCGAGGGACCCGGGCAGATCCGCGACGGCCTGGGCCGCGCCATCATCAACTTCAACAACCAGTACATCAGCGGACCGGAGAAGCTGTGGGCCACGATCATCGCCTGCGCACTGCTCGGCATCATGTTCTTCGGGCTGATCCGCATCGCGGAGCTGATCGCGCTGCGCGGTCGCGGTGCCGTGCCGGACGCCGCGTGAGGAGCGATCAATGACTGACGCCAATGCCCCCGTCGTCCGGATCACCGGGCTCCACAAGCAGTTCAGCACCGGCGAAGAGGTGGTCACCACCGCCCTGTCCGGGATCGACCTCAGCATCGAGCAGGGCGAGTTCGTGAGCCTCATCGGCCCATCCGGCTGCGGCAAGAGCACCCTGCTGCGGCTCATCGGCGACCTGACCGCGCCGACGGCGGGAAGCGTCGAGGTCAATGGCAAACCGTCGCACGCCGCGCGCATGGGGCGCGAGTACGGGATGGTGTTCCAGGCCCCGGTGCTGTTCGAGTGGCGCAACGTCGAGGAGAACGTGAAGCTGCCGCTCGAGCTCCTCGACATGAGCAGGGCGCAACGTGACGAGCGCGCGAAGGAGATGCTGGCCCTTGTGGAGCTGAGCGACTTCGCGCGGCACCACCCCTACCAGCTGTCGGGCGGCATGCAGCAGCGCGTCGCCATTGCCCGCGCCCTGGCACTCCAGCCGGCCATCCTGCTCATGGACGAGCCGTTCGGCGCGCTCGACGAGATGACCCGCGAACGGATGAACTCCGAAGTGCTGCGCATCTGGCAGCAGACCGGGACGACGGTCGTGTTCGTGACGCACTCGATTCCCGAGGCGGTCTTCCTGTCGACCCGGGTCGTGGTCATGAGCGCGCGGCCCGGGCGCATCACGCGGGTCGTGGACGTTCCGTTGCCGCAGCCACGGGACGACGAGACTCGCGAGGATCCGCGCTACTTCCAGGTGGTGACCGAGGTTCGCGAGGCGCTGCGGGCCGGGGAAGGGAGCGGCTCAGCGTCGGAGGCGCGTCTGGCGGCCGAAGGCGGGATCGGTTGACGGCGGCCACCACATCCCTGGGTCGTCCGGCCCGCCTGGGGCGGTCACTTGGCCGGAACCTGCCCGCTCTCGCCGTGGGCGTCGGGACCATCGGGATCTGGGAGCTCCTTATCCGGGTGTTGGACGTCCGCACGTTCATCCTCCCGGCGCCATCGGCCATCGGCGCGGCACTGGTCGAGAACTGGGGGGCGGGCCGCTGGCCGCTGTTCGATTCCGCGATGGCCACGCTGTTCGAGGCGGTCGGCGGCCTGGTCATCGGCACGGTGGTCGGCGTCGTGATCGCTTTCGCGGTGGCACGCTGGGCGAACGCGCGCGACGCCGTCCTGCCCTTCGCGGTGGCCGCCAATGCGATTCCTATCATTGCCATCGCGCCCATCTTCAATGCCTGGTTCGGGGTCACGAACCCGGTGTCGAAGATGATGATCGCGGCGCTGCTCGTGTTCTTCCCGGTGATGATCAACGTGACGCGCGGCCTGACCTCGGTCGAGCCATCGGCGCTGGAGCTCATGCGCTCGTACGCGGCCTCGGAGTGGACAATCCTGCGCAAGCTGCGCCTTCCAAACGCCCTGCCGTTCTTCCTGACCGCGCTGAAGGTCGCCACCACGCTGAGCCTGATCGGAGCCATCGTGGGCGAGTACTTCGGCGGCTCTTCGACGGTGATCGGCCGGGTCGTGGTGCAGTCCGCGTCCGCGCTGCGCTTCGACGTGACGTGGGCCGCCATCCTGTTGGCGGCCGTGACCGGCATCACCTTCTACCTCGTCATCGTGGCGCTCGAGCGCGCCCTGATCCCATGGCACGCATCGGTGCGAAGCCAGGAGCCGGGCTGAGTCGGCAGCGAGGCGCCACAACGCCGTCGCCGCGCAGGTATATACGCGATATACGACGGGCCGGCCCGACTCACGACCTCTCCTGTGCGACCATGGGAATTCACATGATCGTCACACGGCTTCCATAGGCTGCGTTCCATGAACCGACCCATGTCCCTCGTCGCCGTCCTCGCATTGGCGACGATCACCGCCTGCTCCGGTACGACGACCACCACGCCGAGCGCACCGGACCCGACGTCCACGTCGAGCCCTCCGGCGTCGGCAACGGCCGAGCAATCTGCGCAGGCCTCGGTGACCCCATCCTCCCCCTCACCCACTGCGTCGGAAGCCGCGCAGACCGATGCCCTGCTGGCCGTCGAGCTCACCGATGTCCGCAGCGGCGAATCATTCACGCTCGGCGAGCTTGCGGCGGGGAATGGACCCGTCCTGCTCGAGCCCATGGCGGTGTGGTGCAGCAGCTGCCGATCGCAGCAGCACGAGATCATCGGCGCACACGACCTGGCGGAGTTCACGTCCGTATCACTCGACGTCGACCTCTCCGAGTCGCCGGACGATCTCGCCAGCTATGCCGACCGGGAAGGATTCGACTGGGCGTTCGCGATGGCGGATGCCAGCCTGTACCGCCTGCTCCAGGATCGCTTCGGGGTGGCCTCCACCAACCCGCCGTCGACCCCGCTCATCGTGATCGAAGCCGACGGCACGGTGCGCCCGCTCGAATTCGGGCGTGGCGTCCGGAATGCCAGCGACGTCGTCGCCGAGCTGGACGCCGGCTGAGTCGATGGGCGAGCTGCTGATCGCGGTCAGCGCGGGGATCGGCGCGACCATCACGCCCTGCGTCCTGCCCCTCTATCCGGGGTTCCTCGCATACCTCACGGCGCCCGCGGCGCTGACCGTGGGTGCCGATGGCTCGGCGGTGGCGCAGCGCCGGCCGCCTCCCGCGCTGGCCGCGGTCCTCGTGTGGCTCGGCGTGGTGGTCGGGATGGTCGTCATCGGCGCGCTGTTGGCGCTGCTCTCGGTCAGCCTCGGGAGCGTGCTGCGGGTGGCACTGCCGATCATTGACCTCGTGCTCATCGGCCTCGGGATCCTGCTGCTATTGGGCACGAATCCGTTCGCGCGCCTGCCGCAGGCGTCGCCGAGGGGACTGGGCAACGCCGGGCCGCTGGCCGGCTCGTTCCTCTACGGCCTCATGTTCGCCCCGATCGCGCTCCCCTGCTCGGGGCCGTTCCTCATCGGGATCTTCGTGGCGTCGCTCACCATCGGTGACGCCGCACGCCAGCTCGCCTTCTTCGGCGCATTCGGCGTCGGGTTCGGCCTGCCGTTGCTGGCCCTCGGGCTGGTCGGACAGGCACGTGCCCGCGGCCTTGCCAGCGCGGTGATCCGCTGGGAGCGGCCGCTGCAGCTGGTGATGGGCGTGCTGCTCATCGGCATCGGCGCGTGGGATCTGTGGGTCAACCTGCCGCAGGTGCTCGGATGAAGCCGCAGGCACCCGGCGCCGGCGGCACCGTGGTCGGCATCCGGCGACCGGCATCCTCGACGGTCCTGGTGGTCGACGACGACCCGAAGATCCGGGACCTGCTGCGGCTGTACCTGACCCGGGATGGCTATCGCGTGCTGGAGGCGGAGGATGGACCGGGCGCACTCGACATGGCGCGCGAGCAGCGCTGCGACCTCGTCCTGCTCGACGTGATGCTGCCCGGGATCGACGGGCTCGAGGTCTGCCGGCGGCTTCGGGAGGAGACCGATACGCCGATCCTACTGCTCACGGCGCGCAGCGGCGACGCGGACAAGGTCTTTGGCCTGGATCTCGGTGCGGACGACTACGTCGTGAAGCCGTTCAGCCCGCGCGAGCTCATGGCGCGCGTCCGAGCCCAGCTGCGCCGCCATCGGCAAGCCACGGATCGCGAGCCGGTGCTGTCAGCAAACGGCCTCGTCATCGATCCGGGTGCGATGCGGGTCGAGCTCGACGGTCGCGAGATCGAGGTCACCGCCTCGGAGTTCCGGCTTCTCTACGCCCTCATGTCGCGGCCGATGCGGGTCTTCACCCGCGACGAGCTCATCGGTGCGATGCATGGTGACGAAGACCCCGGAATCATCGACCGCACGATCGACGTCCACCTCGGGCGCCTGCGCCACAAGCTCGGCGATCGCGCCGCCGGGCCACGGTTCATCGGCACCGTGCGCTCGGTCGGCTACCAGTTCCTCGAGCCGGTGGCGGGCCGGCAGGCGAGCCCGACATGAGCACGCTTCGGTTCCGGTTGGTCCTGGCCATGCTGGCGACCTCGCTCATCGCTGCGGCCGTCATCCTGGCCTCGGTCCGCTGGTTCAGCACCGAGCAGATCATGCACCTGCTCATGGAGGGCGCGACCTCCGAGGCCGAGGCGCGCGCCATGGTCGACGAGAACATCGCGCGGGTCGTGGCGATCGGCGCGGTGGCCGGCGTCGTCCTCGGCGGCGCCTCCGCCTGGTGGCTGGCGCGTCGGGTGCTCCAGCCGGTGGCTCGGCTGACCGAGGCCACCCACCAACTCACCGCCGGCGACCTTGCGGCACGGGTGCCCGAACCGTCCGACCGTGAGCTGCGCGAGCTCGCTCACGCCTTCAACCAGATGGCCGCCACTTTGGAGCGCGTTGAGGAACTGCGCACCACCCTGGTCGCCGATGTCGCCCACGAGCTCCGCACGCCGCTGACCGTGCTTCGCGGCTACACCGAGGCGCTGGCCGATGGTGTCGTCGAGCCCTCCGGCGAGATGCTGCGCACGGTGCACGCGGAGATCGAGCGCCTGACCCGGCTGGTGGAGGCGCTCGACCAGCTGGCTCGCAACGATCAGGAGACGAGAGAGCGCGCTCGCGTCGAAGTCGACCTGGGCGACGTCGTGCGTCGTGCCCTGTCGCTCGCCGCGCCGGATCTCGCGAACCGGTCGATCACGGTCCGCATCGACGAGAGCCCGGACCTCCCCCGCCTTATGGCGGATCCGGACGGCATCGGCCAGGTCGTGAGCAACCTCGTCCAGAACGCGGCGCGCTACACGGCCGACGGCGGCGACATCGGCGTCCACCTGCGGGCCGATGGGAACGGGGTCGCCTGTGCCATAGCCAACAGCGGCGACGAGATCCCGCCCGATGAGATCCCGCTGATCTGGGAGCGCTTCCACCGCGTGGATCCGTCTCGGACGCGCGCAACCGGTGGCGCCGGGATCGGCCTGGCCATCGTGCGCCAGATCGTCGAGTCGCACGGGGGCGAAGTGGGAGCGCGTTCCGGGGACGGTCGTACCGAGATCTGGTTCCGGCTGCCGGCCGCAAGCTGAGACGGCCAAAGTTGTGGATAAACGGCTGGCACGCGGAGGGTCGGGTCCGTAGAATCCGCCAATCCGATCGGATGATCCAACGCACCGACACATGAGGAGCCCGAGCGCATGAAGCGATCCCGAATCTGGTTGAGCGTCGCGGTGAGCGCCACGCTCCTCCTGGCGGCCTGCGGCACGCAGACCGGCGAATCCACGGCCCCGAGCCAGGGCGGTGACGGCGAGGCCGCATCCGTCCAACTCCAGCTGCAATGGGCGCCCCAGGCCCAGTTCGCCGGCTACTTCGCCGCCGTGGAGCAGGGCTATTACGAAGACGAGAATTTGGACGTCGAGATCCTGGACGGCGGACCGGACGTGGTGCCGCAGCAGGTAGGCTCCGCGCCCGAAGGCCCCGAGTTCACGATCAGCTGGGTGCCGAAAGTGCTCGAGGCCCGCGCCGGCGGCTCGGACCTCGTGAACATCGCCCAGATCTTCCAGCGCTCCGGCACGCTGTCCGTGGCATGGGCCGACTCGGGCATCACCTCTCCGGCCGACTTCGAGGGCAAGAAGGTCGGCGTCTGGGACTTCGGCAACGAGTTCGAGGTCACCGCGGCCGCCTCGGCCGAGGGCCTCGAGGAAGGCGTCGACTACGAAAAGGTCACCCAGCCATTCGACATGACACTGCTGCTCACTGAGCAGATCGACGTCGCCGAGGCGATGATCTACAACGAATACGCTCAGGTCCTCGAGGCCGAGAATCCCGACACCGGCGAGCTCTACCAGCCGGACGACCTCAACGTCATCGACTACAACGATGTCGGGACGGCCATGCTCCAGGACGCGATCTTCGCGCGTTCCTCGTGGCTTGCCGAGGACGGCAACGAGGATATCGCCGAGCGATTCCTGCGCGCCAGCTTCCGAGGCTGGATCTACTGTCGCGACACTCCCGACGCCTGCATCGAGTACACGGTCGCGGCCGGCTCGACCCTCGGCGCCGGACACCAAGCCTGGATGATGAACGAGATCAACCCGCTGATCTGGCCGTCCCCGGATGGCATCGGCATGCTGGATTCCGCCCAGTGGGACCAGACTGTCGAGATCAGCCTCGAATCCGGGATCATCACCGAGGCGCCGTCCGATGACGCGTTCCGGACCGACCTGGCACAGGCGGCACTCGACGGCATCGAGGAAGAAGCCACCGGCGATGGGTTCACCAAGGGCACGGTCGAGGTGACGCCCCGCGGGGAGTAGCCTCGGTCACGCTCTCGCGTCACAGATCCCGCTCCGATCCGTCGGAGCGGGATCCTCTTGTGCCCCTGTGGCCGACGATTGATCGTCGAATTCGCGCCGAACCGGCGGGTTGGGCGCCGCTCCGACGATTCATCGGCTCGAACGTGGCCGGGCAGGAGTCATCCGGCTGTTTCTGGCCGCCAACGAGCCGATCCATCGGGGAACATGCGCCTGGAGGCGCTTCTGGCGCGATTCAGCCGATTCATCGCTGATCCACCGGGGGCACGTCGGATCAGGTGGGGCCGCCGCGATCGTTCCTGCCGGTGTTCGGGATCCCATCGGCATCGTCCTCGACGCCGGGCGTCGGCCCCAACGCCGCTTGGCCTTCACGTTCGGACCGCGTCGAGGCGCGGCGAACGAGCCACGGCAGGAATGGCGGCACGATGAGGGTGGTGATGACGGCCATCGCGACGACCACGGTGTAGAGCTCCCCCTCGATGGCACCCACCTGCAGCCCAAGCCCCGCGACCACGATGCCCACCTCGCCGCGCGGCACCATCCCCCAGCCGATGAGCGTCGCCTCCGCACGACCGAGGCGGATGGCGCCCAGGAATGCGCCGATGAACTTCGTC
>JBDSJJ010000123.1:0-10416 GCA_039917415.1 Candidatus Limnocylindria bacterium
TCCGACTTGCTGCTCGCTCCGACAGGGGCGGCCATGCGTCATCTCGAGCGCGAGGGTCTCGGACAGCGCGCCAGGTTGGTCGGCGACGTGATGGTGGACTCGCACGTGTGGGCCACCGAGCGCGCGCTCGACCACCTGCCGGCCGCGGCCCGCGGCCTCGACCGGTACATCCTGCTGACCATGCATCGCGCCGAGAACGTGGACGATCCCGACCGCTTCCGGCCGATCCTCGAAGGCCTCGCGATCGACTTGCCCGTCATCTTTCCGATCCATCCGAGAACGCGGCTCGTCCTGGAGAAGAACCTGCACGGGCTCCCGCCGAACATCGTCGCGATCGACCCGGTCGGCTACCTCGAGATGGTGGCGCTCGAAGCCGGGGCGCATGCCATCGCAACCGACTCCGGTGGCGTGCAGAAAGAGGCGTACCTGGCCGGCATCCCGTGCATCACGCTGCGCTCCGAGACCGAGTGGGTGGAGACGACCGAGGCGGGATGGAATCGCGTGGTCGACGCCGATCCGCGTGCCGTCGCGCGCGCGCTTGCCGATCCGGCCTTCATGGATCGCGCAAAGCCACGCCCCGCCCTGTATGGCGACGGACATGCTGCCGCGCGCATCGTGTCAGCCCTCGAGAAGATGCCGGAACGCTCGCGCGACCCGGTGACCGCGTGATGGAGGACGTGATCGGCTCCCCGCCACGCCGTCTCCGTGCCGGCGTGGTGGGCCTCGGCATGATGGGTCGCAACCACGTTCGGGTCTGGGACGAGCTCGTCGGCGAAGCGGACCTTGTCGCCGTCGCCGACCCCGATCCCGCGGCGGTCGCGCGGGCGACGACGGGGAGGCGTGTGACCGGGTACCACGAGCCGCAGGAGATGTTCGAGCGCGAGCGACTCGACGTCGTGAGCATCGTGGCGCCCACCAGCCTCCACCTGCCGGTGACCCTGCAGGCGCTCGAGCATGGCATCAACGTCCTCGTCGAGAAGCCGATCGCCGCCACGCGCGACGAGGCGACGCGCATGATCGAGGCCGCGAAGGCGGCTGGCCGGATGCTCACGGTCGGACACATCGAGCGCTTCAATCCAGCGATCCGTGAGCTCCATCGGCGGTTGGCCGCGGGGGAGCTCGGGCGAATCTTCCAGATCCATGCCACGCGCCTCGGTCCGTTCCCGGCCCGAATCCGTGACGTGGGGGTGGTCGTGGACCTGGGCCCCCATGACCTGGACATCATGCGCTACCTCGTGGGCTCCGAGCCCATCCGCATCTACGCGGAGACCGAGCGCCGCATCCACACCGAGCACGAGGATCTCTTCAACGGGACGATGAAGTTCGCCAACGGGGTGGTGGGCGTCCTCGACATCAACTGGCTGACGCCCACCAAGCGGCGCGTGCTGACGGTCACGGGTGAGCGCGGCATGTATGTTGCGGACTACATCGCCCAGGATCTCGTGTTCTACGCGAACCCGGATGCCAGCGCCACCTGGATCAATCCCAGCGACGGCATGAGCACGACCTCGGTGTCCGAGGGCGAGATGACGCGCCGTTCGATCACGCGCGAGGAGCCGCTGGGCGTCGAGCTTCGGGAGTTCGCGCGGGCGGTCCTCACCGGGGGCCCGCCTCCCGTGGACCCGCACGACGGGATGATCGCGCTGCTCCTGGCACGCAAGATGGTGGAGTCCGCGGTCTCCGGCGAGGCAGTGTCCGGCAGCACACTAGAAGAGGTTCTGGCATGAAGGTCGCCGTCGTCGGTCTCGGTCACATCGGCCTGCCGCTGGCCGTGCAGTACGCCTCGCGCGGACACGACGTCCTCGGCGTGGACGTCGACGAGGGACTTGTCGAGACGCTGAACGGCGGGACATCGCCGCATCAAGATGAGCAGACGCTCATCGATCGCGTGCCGGAGCTGGTGGCCGCGGGGCGGCTGCGCGCCACAACGTGGAGTGACCCGGCCGGGTTCGCCGATGCCGAGGTGGTGGTGGTGATCGTGCCGGTCGTCGTCGACGCGGAGCGACAGATCGACTTTCGTCCGATCGACGCCGCCACCCGCGACATCGGCGCCCATATCGGACGCGGCACGCTGGTGGTCTACGAGACCACGCTGCCGGTGGGCACGACGCGGACGCGCTTCGGGCCGGTGTTGGCCGCGGCCAGCGGCCGGACCCTGGACGAGGACCTGTTCCTGGCATTCAGCCCTGAGCGCGTGCTCGTCGGCCGTGTCTTCCTCGACCTGCAGCGGTACCCGAAGATCGTCGGCGGCACGAGCGACGAGAGCACCCGGCGAGCGGCGGACTTCTACCGTGCGGCGCTCGACGAGGGCACTGAGGTGCGTACCGTGGCGAACGCCGAGGCAGCCGAGATGACGAAACTGGCCGAGACCACGTATCGCGACGTGAACATCGCGTTCGCCAACGAGCTTGCGCGGTTCGCCGCCAGGAACGGGATCGACGTGACCGAGGTCATCGCGGCGGCGAACTCCCAGCCCTACAGCCACATCCATCAGCCGGGCGTCGGCGTCGGCGGGCACTGCATCCCGGTCTATCCGCACTTCCTGTTCAACGACGACCCCGAGCTCCGGATGCCGCCGCTCGCGCGCGAGATCAACGAGGGGATGGGGGCGTTCACGGTCGACAGCATCGAGGACCGCATCGGCTCGCTGGACGGGCAGAACGTCCTGGTGCTGGGCATCGCATACCGCGGCGACGTTCGAGAGGATGCGTTCAGCTCCGCCTTCCGACTGCGCGACGAGCTCCTCGCCGCCGGGGCACACGTCTATGGCCACGACCCGTACTACGACCCCGACCACCTACGCAGCCTCGGCTTCGAGCCGTGGGATCTCGAGGACCCGCAGCCGATCCGCGTGGCGGTGCTCCAGGCGGCGCATGGCGCGTACCTCCGGATGGATCCCGGCGCGATCCCCGGCCTTGAGCTGTTCGTGGACGGGCGCAATGCCGTCGACCGGGATCCCTACGATCGCGCGGAGATCGCCTATGTCGGCATTGGACGCTGATCCAGGCGCCACCCCTTCCGTGGGCTTGGCGGCGGGTCGCGGGGCGTGGGTGGTGCTGCCGACCTACAACGAGCGCGAGAATCTCGAGCGGATCGCGGATGCGATCCTCGAGGCGCTGCCCGAGTCGAACCTGCTCATCGTGGATGATGCATCGCCGGATGGGACCGGAGACCTGGCCGACACGATCGCCGCGCACGAGCCACGGGTTTCCGTCCTGCACCGCGCCGCAAAGCAAGGACTCGGCGTCGCATATCGGGAAGCATTCGGCTGGGTCCTCGACCGATCCGACGCGCGCGCCATCGTCCAGATGGACGCCGACTTCAGCCACGACCCGGGGATGCTGCCTGTCCTGCTGGCGCCGTTGATGCGCGACGCCGATCTCGTGCTCGGCACGCGCTACATGCCCGGTGGTCGCACCGTGGGGTGGCCGTGGTATCGGAAGCTGGTCAGCCGCGGCGGCACGATCTTTGCGCGCACCGTGCTCCTGCTGCCGTACCGGGACCTCACCGGCGGGTTCAAGGCATGGCGCCGGGAGGCACTCGAGTCGATCCGGCTGCGGGAGTCGTCGGGATCGGGCTATGGCTTTCAGATCGAGATGACATGGTGGGCGCATCGGCGCGGAGCGCGGATCGTCCAGGTGCCCATCGTGTTTCGCGAGCGCGTCGCCGGCTCGTCGAAGATGACGCGTGGCATCGTGCGCGAGGCGATGCTGCTCGTGGTCCGGCTTCGGCTGGCTGCCATCCGAGCGGCGATCGGAGGCGGCTGATCCGCCAGCATCGGATTCCACGATCCGTGCGCCGCGCCACGCCATCGACTAGCATGGCGCCTCGCCCTGCCTGGCGGCCGCGAGGGCCGCAGCCGAGCCGCCGCATGACCGTGAACCGATGACCATCCGATCCCGCCCCGTTCTCGACCGCAAGCACCGCCCGCGCTGGCAGGACGAGCTGCGCACCCAGCAGCTCACCGTCGTGGCGTTCGCCATGGCGATTTCCCTGGCGCTCGGGATCTTCGGCGCCGCCGCCTGGAACGGCTACTGGGAGGCGCACTTCCGTCCAGTCGCGGCTGCGGCGGGCGTGACCTACGACCGGTCCGACCTCGAGGAGCGGCAGCGCATCTTGGTTGCCGAGGCGTCGGCGACCATCGCCGAGCTCCAGTCGCAGCTCGGCGGAGCCCGCGACCAGATCATCCAGCAGCAGATCGATCAGCTCAGCCTCCAGCTCTCGAGCCTCGACACCACGGCGGCGGACTCCCTCGTGGACGGCGGGGCCCTTGCCTCACGTGCGGACGAGTTCGGGGTGTCGGTCAGCGACGAGGACGTCGACGCCGGCGTGGCCGAGCGGTTTGCGCTCGAGGCGCTGGTCCGCGCGCAGCTCGTGCTGGTCGAAGCGCTTCCCGCGGACGCCGCGCCCGACGATGAGCCGACGGACGATCAGCTGAATGCGGCGCGGAACGAAGCGCAGGCGGCGCTGGATCGGATCGAGGCCGGCGAGGAGTTTTCGACCGTGGCCGGCGAGGCGAGTGACGACTTCACCGCGAGCGCCGGTGGCGTGCTGGGCTGGTTCGGCGCCGATGATGTCGCCTACGGCGACTATTTCGCCGCGCTCCGCAATTCCGCAACCGACGACCTCGTCGGCCCCCTGGAGGTGGATCGCGGGTTCGCCGTCCTCAAGCTGGTCGGCCGGCGGGAGGCCACCGCCGAAGGTCCGCTGCCGACATTGCTCGACCGACAGAACGTGGACAGGGCGTCGTACCGGGGCTACGTGCGAGAGCAGCTGCTGGTCGACGCGTACCGCGACTACTTCTCCGAGCAGGTCGTCAGCTCGCCGGCCCCGCAGCGACGCGTGGCCCAGATCGTGATCGCGGCGGCCACGGGAACCGTCGTCCCGCAGGAACGAGCGCGCCACGTCCTCATCGACCCCCTGCCCGAGGACGCGGCGCAGGATGCCGTGGCAACCGACGAGCAGTGGGCCGCCGCCCTGGCGGAGGCCGAGACCGTTCGCGAACAACTGGTGGCCGACGACGCCGACTGGTTCGCGATCGCCGAGGAGTTCAGTGCCGATCCGGGCTCCGGATCGCGCGGCGGTGACCTCGGCTGGTACGACCCCGCATCTCCCGGATTCGTGGAGGAATTCGCGAGCGCGCTGGCGGAGCTCGAGGTCGGCCAGATCAGCGAGCCGGTGCGCACGGACTTCGGGTACCACGTCATCCAGAAGACCGGCGAGCGCGACAGCCCGCAGGCCGAAGCCACCTCCCTGGTCGAGGAGCTCCGTGCCGCGCCCGACACGTTCGCCGATGTCGCCAGCCGGCTCAGCGAGGACGCCGACACGGCGCGCGAGGGTGGCGAGCTCGGATGGGTGGCGCCCTATCAGCTCGATCGCTTGGCCGAGGATGTCGTCTTCGCCCTCGAAGACGTCGATCAGGTCAGCGAGCCGCTCGATCTCGGTGCCGACGGCATCGTGATCTACCAGCTGCTCGAGACGAGCGAGAGCCGCGAGATCGAGGCGGATCGGCTAGACGAGATCCGCACCGCCGGCTTCGACCGCTGGCTCGACGGCGAGGTCCGGGCTCAGGTCGACACCTGGATCGACCCGCAGTTCGTGTCGTCGACCGCCGCCTGAGCCGATGGTGGCCGGGCCGACGCACCGCGTGGACGAGCTCCTGGACTCCGCGGGTCTCGATCCGGGAGACGGGGTGCAGATCGTGGCGGCCCACCGGCTGACGGCGGTCGCCTTCGATCCGTCCGTGCCGCTCATCGTCCTTGCCAGCGATTCCGGAGCCGCAGCGGCGACCCTGCCCGGGCGTCATGCCCGCTCGGGCGCTCACGAGGTCCTCGCCGCGCTCTACCCGGCCAGTCACGATGTACGGCAACTGCCGGACGGGCCGACGCATCGGTTGGACGAGCTTGACGACGCGCAGCTCGGTGCGCGGAGCTGGGTCATCCGGCCCCTGGATCCGCTCGAGAACCTGGCGAGCCCGCACGGGATGGCCGCGATCAGCGCCCGGCTCCGTGCCCTGGACGGCTGTCCATGGGATCGGAAGCAGACCCACCGCAGCCTGCGCCCGTATCTGCTCGAGGAGGCCTACGAGACGGTTGACGCCATCGAGCACGGGAGCCCGGAGGACCTGGCGGAGGAGCTCGGCGACGTGCTGCTCCAGGTCATCCTTCATGCTCAGCTCGCGGCGGAGGAAGGGGCCTTCGACCTCACGGATGTGTATCGTTCGATCACCTCGAAGATCGTGCGGCGCCACCCCCACGTGTTCGGGACGCTCGAGGTGGACGCCGTCGAGCAGGTGGTGGCGAACTGGGAGACGATCAAGGCCGATGAGCGGGCCGAGCGGGGAAAGGCTCAGGAAGGGGCGTTCGGCGGCGTGGCTCGCGCGCTCCCCGCGTTGGCCGGCAGCCGCGAGATCCAGGAGCGTGCATCGGCGCTGGGCTGGGATTGGGACGCCATCGACGGGGTGTGGGAAAAGATGCACGAGGAGGTCGAGGAGCTGCGCCAGGCCGCCTCCGATGGTGAGCGGCTCCACGAGATCGGCGACGTGCTCTTCGCCCTGGTCAACCTCTCGCGCTGGATGAAGCTCGATCCGGAGGAAGCCCTGCGTGAGGCGAATCATCGATGGTTGGCGCGATATCGCGCCGTCGAGGTGCTGGCTGCCGAGCGCGGCCTCGACCTCGGGAGCATGTCGCTCGCCGAAAAAGACGTCCTTTGGGATGAGGTCAAGGCCAGGTGAGCCGGGCTCCGCGCGTGGTGATCGTCGTCCACGCCATCCTCCCGGGGGATCCCCGCGTCCGCCGGCAGAGCGACGCCCTGCTCGACGCGGGGTACGAGGTCGATGTCCTCTGCCTCCGCCAGCCGGGAGAGCCCGCCGAGGAGCGCGATGGGCGAATGCGGATCGTGCGATTGCCGATCAATCGGAGCTTCGTCGGGTTCGCGGGCCACATTGCCGAGTACCTGGCGTTCAGTTGGATGGTCGCCTGGCGGCTCGCTCGCGAGCATCGGCGGCGCGCCTACGACCTCGTCCAGGTGGCGACGCCCCCTGACTTCCTTGCGCTCGCGGCCCTTCCCGAGAAGCTGCTGGGGATCCCGCTCCTCCTCGATCTCCACGAGGACATGCCCGAGTTCTTCCGTGACCGTTTCGTCGCCGCCAATCTCCGCTTGCTGATGCCGCTCGTCACGCTGGCAACGAAAGCCTCGGCAGGGGTCGCCGATGAGCTGATCACAGTGCACGAACCGTTGCGCGAGCTTTCGATCGCCCGCGGCGTGCCGGCCGCGAAGATCAGCGTGGTCATGAACAGCGCCGATGGCCGACTGTTCGACGCCAAGCGCCATCAACGGCGTCCGTTCATGGAGGATGGTGAGCTGCGACTGGTCCACCATTCGAACCTCCAGCGCATCTACGGCCTGGATCGCGCCATCGATGGGCTGGCGCAGCTTCGTACTGGATTGCCATGGCGCCTCGACGTCTACGGGGACGGCCCGTGGCGCCCGGCGATCGAAGGTGCGATCGCGCGAACGGGGACCGCGGACCGTGTGACACTCCATGGCCGAGTCCCGATCGACGATCTCCCGCGGCTGCTGTCGCAGGCAGACATCGGCCTCGTCCCGTCGCTTTCGGAGCCCTACCTCGAGTTCTCGCTCAGCACGAAGCTGCTCGAATATGCAGCCATGGGCGTCCCCATAGTCGCCAGCGACCTGGCGACCTTCCGTCATCACTTCAGCGAGCGCGCGCTGCGACTGGTGCCCGGCGGAGATGGTCCGGCCCTTGCCCGGGCCATCGAGCGAATGGTCGACGATCCGGAGGGTACGGCGGCGATGGGCCTCGAGGGCCAGCGCCAGGCGAAGGCCTACGATTGGGAAGTCCAGAAGCGCGCGTACCTCGAGATCGTGGCGCGGTTGGTGCGGCGCTAGGGCAACGGACTGGAGCTGGGCGAGGGTTTCGGCTCGCGACTTTCACTCGGAGGCCGCGTCGGATGCGCTGTGGGTAGAGCCGGTGGCTCGGCCGACGCCGTCGGTGGTTCCGACGGACCCGAGGAACATCCGCCGTATACTCGGGGTGGAGGTACACGACTCAACATGTGCTACCCCAACCCCCGCGGCTTGACCGCGGCCTTGGCAGTCGCCGCGTTGCTCGTCGCGTGTGTCCAGCAGACCCCCATGCCTCGCTCGCCGACGGCGCCAGCGTCCGCGCTGTCTCCGTCCTTGGCGCCATCGCCGATCAGCGGCGAGTGTGAGGACCAGACCCAGACGCTGGCGGTCGACCCACCAACGGATCCGCCGCGCGGCCTGATCGATGCGGCCGACATCCTCACCCGCGCTTTGACATGGGACGAAGCGTGGGTGACCACCGGGGACGGCGATCGGGGGACGCTGCCGACGATCGACGATATGCCACAGCTCATCGTTCCGGAGGGAACCGCGATGGCATTGCATCTGACCGGGGACGTCGCCTTCGTCGACTATCGCGCCGGCGTAGCAATTGCGGACCGTTGGCCGCATCGAGCGAACGAGGGCAACCGGATGCTCAGGTCCGGGAGCACCGCCGACGCGCCTTTCGCTGTCGTCTGCATCCCCCCGCCCCCGCTGGGCGACTGGGTCATGAATGCCCGGCTCGCGTACGACCTCGGACGCGGATACGGAGACTTCTACTGGCATCTGGTCGTGCAGTAGACGGCCGATGCGCGCTCGAGCACTCGGCCAGCGCGGAGCAGGAATTCGTGCCGGCCACGGCCATCGTAAGATGGCGGGTAGCCGATCCTCAGATTCGGTCGATCCGGCGGCGGGCGTGCTAGCCGAGCACGGATCGGTCGAAAGCATCGGGGCGTAGATCAGTCTGGCAGATCGCCTGCTTTGGGAGCAGGAGGCCGCCGGTTCGAATCCGGCCGCCCCGACCAGACCATCCGGCTACCATCCCATCGATGCCATGCTGATCGCGTTGACGTTCGCCGCTGCCGTCGTCATCGGGCTTGTCGTGACCCCAATCGTTCGCCACTATGCCCACCGGCTTCAGCTGCTCGACGAGCCCGGGGGTCGCAAGATCCATCTCATTGCGATTCCGCGGCTTGGCGGGGTCGCCATGTTCATTGCGTTCGGCGTGGCGATCGGCCTGGCATTCCTCGCATCTCCCGGACTGGGTTCGGATGCCAGCGTCCGGCCGGACCGGCTCCCGGCCATCCTCATCGCCGCGAGCCTGTTGTTCATGGTGGGGGTCGTCGACGACGTGCGCGGGATGCGCGCTCTCGTGAAGCTGGTCTTTCAGATCGTTGCCGCGCTCATCGTCTGGGCCATGGGACTGAGCATCGATCGGCTTCACTTCCCGTGGGGCATCATCGAGCTTGGCAGGCTGGCGCTGCCGGTCACGGTCCTCTGGATCGTGGGCGTCATCAACGCCGTCAACCTCATCGATGGTCTCGACGGCCTGGCATCAGGAGTCGCGCTGACGGGCCTCGGCGCGTTCGGATTGATCGCCGCCTCCAGCGGCATGATGCCGGTCCTTCCCGTTGTCGCCGCCACGATGGGGGCGGCCATCGGATTCCTCGCCTACAACCTGCATCCGGCCTCGATCATCATGGGCGACACCGGCTCGATGTTCCTCGGGCTGATCGTTTCCACCGCTGCGATCTCGCTCACGCAGCACGGCCTGCACCCGGTGCCGCCCTGGGTACCCATCATCGCGCTCGGCCTCCCCATCGCGGACACCATCTGGGCGGTGCTGCGCCGGACGGCCCGTGGCGAAGCGGTCTTCGCCCCGGATCGGGGCCATATCCACCATCAGCTCCTGGAGCACGGGCTCTCCCAGCGTGACGCGATGCTCAGCCTCACCGCCCTGTCAGCCGCGCTCGGGATCGCGGCGGTGCTCCTGGCCCGCGTGGCCTGACCCCGGTCACGGGTTCTCGGCCGCCTCTGATGACAGGTCCGGCCCGGGCGCCGTGCTGCCGACGTACCAGCCGACCAGCGCCCGCCGACCGAAGATGCGTGCCATCTCGGAGCGTATGGCGTCACGGTTCGGAATGAGGAGATAATTCACGTCGGGATTGACCGGCAGGTCGACGAATTCGGGGTAGTCCAGGACGACGCGGTCGATCGATGGTCCGGTGATCAAGGGAAGCAGTGTCGCGAGATCGCCGGCCTGCTCGCGGGGAAAGTCGGTGCTGATCGTACGGCCGATCGCCGACAGCACGCCGGGAAGCTCGAGCAGCGTGTTCGCCTGGGCCAGCTCGTCACGAAGGGCGAGGAGGACCTGCTGCTGGCGCTCCGCTCTCGCGAAGTCGTTCTGCGGCTCGCGCGTTCCGTTCGGCATCTCGATCCATCCCTTGCGGCTGCGGGCATACGCCAGCGCACCGATGCCGTCGTAGTGATTGCACCCGGCGGGAAGGATCAGCGGTCCGTTGCGCTGGTCGTTTCCCAGGGTCCCGT
>JBDSJJ010000124.1:0-12827 GCA_039917415.1 Candidatus Limnocylindria bacterium
TGGTGGAGGCCCTCGCCGCGCGCGGCAAGGTACCGCCCCACGCCACCTTCGAGGTCGACCGGCTCGATGAGCTCGATCCGGGCAGCCGGATGCGGGCCGGTCGGCAGGAAGCAGAGGCGCACCCCCTGGGGCTCGAAGACGATGGGATCCGCGTCCGGCTCCAGCCCCAGCAGGTCGCGATACCGTGGCAGCGACTCCTCGATCGAGCGCACGACGATGGCGACGTGGTGGATGGGCCCGATCATGGTCGGTGCTCCCCCCACACCCGGCGCAGGGCGTGGGCGATCTCGCCCAGCGTGACCGATGCCTCCACGCACGCGCGGATCCGCGGGAGCACGTTCTCGGTGCCGGCAGCCGCGGCCTCCAGCGCCGCCACGGCCGCATCGGCTTCGGTGGCGTCACGTCGGGCGCGCAGGGCCCGCGTGCGCTCGACCTGCGTCGCCTCCAGGGCAGGATCGATGGCCTGGGCGGCCGGCGCCGCATCCTGGCTGCCCTCGGTGAAGGCGTTCACGCCGACGATGACCCGCTCCCCCGACTCGAGACCCCGCTGCTGCTGGTAGGCAGCGTCGGCGATGGCGTCCTGTTGGTAGCCATCGGCCAGGGCGGCGAGCGGCCCACCCCGGTCGTCGATCGCTGTGAGCTCCGCCCGGGCGGCGCTCACGAGCTCGTCCGTCAGGGCCTCCACGTGGTACGAGCCACCCAGGGGATCGACGGACGCCGACACACCCGACTCACCGGCCAGCACCTGCTGGGTACGCAGAGCCAGCCGAGCCGACTCGGGAGTCGGCAGGCCGAGCGCCTCGTCGCGCGCGTTGGTGTGAAGCGACTGGGCGCCACCGAGCACGGCTGCCAGGGCCTGGACCGTGGTCCGAACGACGTTCACGTCGGGCTGCTGGGCCGTGAGCGTCGAGCCGCCGGTCTGGACGTGGAAGCGCATCGCCATGCTGCGCGGATTCCGCGCCCCGAATCGGTCCCGCGCAACCTCCGCCCATACGCGCCGTGCCGCCCGGAACTTCGCGACCTCCTCCAGCAGGTCGTTGTGCGCGGCGAAGAAGAACGAGAGCCGCGGGGCGAATTCGTCGAAGTCCAGCCCGGCTGCCAGCGCCGCGTCGCTGTACGCGATCGCGTTGGCGATCGTGAAGGCGATCTCCTGGACGGCGGTGGAGCCGGCCTCACGCATGTGGTAGCCACTGATACTGATCGTGTTCCAGGCCGGCAGCTCGGTCCGGCAGTAGGCAAAGGTGTCGGTGACCAGCCGCATCGATGCGGTCGGCGGAAAGATGTAGGTCCCGCGCGCGATGTACTCCTTGAGGATGTCGTTCTGGATCGTGCCCCGCAGCAGCCGCGGGTCCGTCCCCCGCCGGCGGGCCACGACCTCGTACAGGGTCAGCAGGATCGCTGCGGTGGCGTTGATCGTCATGGACGTCGAAACGGCGCCGAGGTCGATTCCATCGAGCAGGAGCTCCATGTCCTCGATCGAGTCGATCGGGACGCCGACCCGTCCCACCTCGCCATTCGCCATGGGATCGTCCGAGTCGTAGCCGATCTGGGTCGGAAGGTCGAAGGCGACCGACAGGCCCGTCTGGCCGTGATCGAGCAGGTAGCGGAAACGCCGGTTCGTCTCCTCGGCCGAGCCGAAGCCGGCGTACTGGCGCATCGTCCATGGCCGTGCTCGATAGCCCTCGGGGTGAATCCCCCGGGTGTAGGGATATTCCCCCGGCTCGCCAATCGCCGCCGCGTGATCGATGGGCTCGAGCGCCTCCGGACCGTAGACGGAACGGATCTCCAGGCCGGAGGTGGACCGATACGGACGCGCCTCCGGGCGCTCGACGTCACTCATCGGCCAGCAGTGTACGCGGCGTCATTCGAGCCGCAGCAGGGCCGCACCGGTGGCCACCGTCTGGCCGGGCTCGACCGAGACCTCGATGACTCGTCCGGCCCGCGGTGCCCGAACTTCGTTCTGCATCTTCATTGCCTCGATCGTGACCAATGATTCGCCCTCGTCCACCTCGTCCCCGACGGTTGCCGCCACGCCGACGATCAGGCCGGGCAGCGTCGCGGTGACTGCGAACGGGCCCGAGTGCGAGGCGGCGGCGCGTTCCGCCTCGGCCAGGATCCGCTCGCGCCACGACCGCACGGTGACGGCAATCCGACGGCCGCGGATCGTCACCACCCGATCGCTGCCTGTGCCCTCGACGATCACCGGGATTGCGCTCGCTCCCCGGACGAGCCGGCCGATGCCGGTGGCCGGATCGTCGAGCTCAAAGCGCACGTCCGATACCGCCTCGACGGGTTGGCCCTCAATCTGCGCCTCGAATTGCGTCATCCGCGTCGTGCCTCGATCCGGCCCGACCGGCCCCACGCCGATCCCTCGGCCGCGGTGGGACGCGACGCGCCGCGCGACGTCGGCTCCATGCTCCGCATGGCGATGGCGGCCGCAGCAGCCAGGGATGCCTCCTCCGATCCGAGCCGCTGGCCGGTGGGCCAATGCTCGCCGATGAACCCGGTGTCGTAGGCGCCGCTAATGAACTGCGGGCGGTCGACCAGCCAACGCAGGAAGCCGGCGTCGGTCTGAACTCCCCCGATCAGCGTCTCGTCGAGCGCCCTCCGCAGGCGATCCACCGCCGCCGCACGGTCCTCGGCATGGACCATGAGCTTGGCGAGCAGCGGGTCGTACTCGGAGCGCAGGACGGTGTCGGCCTCCACCCCGGCGTCCACGCGGACCCCCGGTCCATCCGGCAGCCGCCAGGCGGTGAGGTGCCCGGCGCTCGGCTGGAAGTCGGCGTACGGATCCTCGGCGTAGAGGCGGACCTCGATGGCGTGCCCGCGCGGCGCCGGCTCAAGCATGTCGTCGGGCAGTTCGTCCCCCGCCGCCACCCGGATCTGCCAGGCGACGATATCGATCCCGATGGCCATCTCGGTGACGCCGTGCTCGACCTGCAGCCGGGTGTTCATCTCGAGGAAGTAGTGCTGCCGTTCGGCATCGAGGAGGAACTCGACCGTCGCCGCGTTGTGGAAGTCCACGGTCCCCGCCACGCGCCGGGCACTGTCGAATAGGGCTGCTCGCGTCGAGGCATCCACCGCCGGCGAGGGGGTCTCCTCCACGAGCTTCTGGTGTCGCCGCTGGATGCTGCAGTCGCGTTCCCCGAGAACGGCCAGCCGTCCATGACGGTCGCCCAGCAGTTGGACTTCGACATGGCGGGCGGGGGCCAGCAGCCGTTCGGCGTACACCGTCCCGTCACCGAAGGCCGAGACCGCCTCGCGACGCGCGGCGACCAGGGCCTCCTCGAGGCTGTCGGGAGTATCGACCCGTCGCATGCCGCGCCCCCCGCCGCCGGCCGCGGCCTTGAGCATCAGTGGGTACCCAACGGCGGACACTTCGGCGTGGTCATCGTCGACCGCCACGGTGGTTCCGGGGACGATCGGCACGCCAGCCGACTCCGCCCCGCGACGCGCGGCCAGCTTGTTGCCGAGCGCGGCCAGCGTCTCGGCAGGCGGCCCGACGAAGGTCAGCCCGGCGTCGGTTACTGCGCGCGCAAAGTCGGCGTTCTCGGACAGGAAGCCATATCCGGGGTGGATGGCCTCCGCGCCACTTCGGCGGGCGGCGTCGAGAATCGCCTCGATCGACAGGTACGACTCGGCGGGGCTCGGCGGACCGATCCGCTGGCTGGCGTCCGCGAGGCGAACATGCAGGGCGCCGACATCGGCGTCCGAGTGCACCGCAACCGGCGAGATTCCCAGCTCGCGACATGCCCTGATGACCCGCACCGCGATCTCGCCGCGATTGGCAATCAGCAGTCGCTCGAATGGCGGACGTCTTGTGTCCGTGCGCAAAGACACTCCGATCAGAGCGGGATGTTGCCGTGCTTCTTGGCCGGTATCACCTGGCGCTTGTTCTCCAGCATCGCCAGGGCGCCGGCAACGCGCGCCCGCGTTTCCGCCGGCAGGATGACCTCGTCGACATATCCGCGCGCCGCCGCGACATACGGGTTGGCAAAGCGCTCCTCATACTCGGCAACGAGTCGCGCGCGCTCGGCCGTCGAGTCGTCCGCCGATGCGATCTGCTCGCGGAAGATGATGTTCACCGCGCCCTCGACCCCCATCACCGCAATCTCGGCGGTGGGCCATGCGAAGTTCATGTCGCCACGAACATGCTTGCTGCTCATGACGTCGTAGGCACCGCCGTATGCCTTGCGCGTGATGACCGTCACCTTGGGTACCGTCGCTTCGCAGTAGGCGTACAGGAGTTTCGCGCCATGACGGATGATTCCGCGGTGCTCCTGCTCGACTCCGGGAAGGAAGCCCGGGACGTCGACCAGCGTGAGGATCGGGATGTTGAAGCAGTCGCAGGTCCGTACGAATCGCGCGGCCTTATCCGATGCATCGATGTCGAGAACGCCCGCCAGCACCTCGGGCTGCTGCGCAACGATACCCACGCTTCGGCCTTCGATCCGCCCGAGGCCGCAGATGATGTTCCGCGCGAACAGCGCGTGGACCTCCGTGAACGAATCGGCATCGACGATGCCACCGATCACCGAGTGCATGTCGTAGGACTGCTTCGGCGAATCGGGAAGGAGCAGATCGAGTGCATCACCGCCAACCGCCGGCTCCGACCACGCATCGTGGCGCGGTGCGAGGTCGACGTTGTTCGGCGGCAGGTATCCCACCAAGGTGCGCGCCAGCTCCAGGGCCTGTGGCTCGCCGGCGGCCATGAAGTGCGCAACTCCACTCGTCTCGTTGTGCACCCGCGCCCCACCGAGGCCCTCGAAATCAATCTCCTCGTGGGTCACCGTCTTCACGACGTTCGGTCCGGTCACGAACATGTAGCTCGTGCTGTCGACCATCACCACGAAGTCGGTGATCGCCGGCGAGTACACCGCCCCGCCCGCGCACGGGCCCATGATCAACGAGATCTGCGGCACCACTCCGGATGCCAGGGTATTGCGCAGAAAGATGTCGGCGTAGCCACCGAGGCTCACGACTCCTTCCTGGATGCGCGCACCACCGGAGTCCGAGAGCCCGATGATCGGCACGCCATTCTCCACCGCCAGATCCATGACCTTGCAGATCTTCTCGGCGTGAGCCTCGGACAGTGACCCTCCGAAGACGGTGAAGTCCTGGCTGTAGACATACACCGGCCGGCCATCGATACGCCCGAAGCCCGTGACGACGCCATCGCCCAGGTAGTGCTCGTCGTCGAGCCCGAAGTCGCTGGCGCGATGAGTGACGAATGCATCGAGCTCGGTGAAGCTGTCGTCGTCCAGCAGCAGCGCAACCCGCTCGCGAGCCGACAGCTTGCCGCGGGCATGCTGCTGGTCCAGCCGTCGCGCTCCCCCACCCTCGCGTGATTGCTCGCGCATCTGGCGCAGCCGGTCGAGCTTGTCGGCGGTGGACACGCGGACGGGTCTCCTTCGCTCTGCGTCTGGTGGGCCCGGCAGGAATCGAACCTGCGACCATCCGGTTATGAGCCGGTTGCTCTAACCATTGAGCTACGGGCCCGCAGGGAACGACGGTGGACAACTTCGAGTATAGACGCATGTCTTTGCACAACGACAGCCCGATTTCTCCACGTTGTGGACAACTCTGATGGACCATCGGTGATCGTTCGGCCTATCATCCATTGGTCGCGATCGCGACGAAGATCCCCGCCCAACCGCACGAAGGTGACGCGTTGACAAAGGTAATTTCAATCGCCAACCAGAAGGGCGGCGTCGGCAAGACGACCTGCTCCATCAATCTTGGCGGGGCACTGGCAGAGCGCGGCTACCGTGTGCTGTGCGTCGACATGGATCCGCAGGCCAACCTGACGGTCGGTCTCGGCATCTCGCTCTCCGACGTGCGCGAGTCAATGGCCGATGTCCTGTCGGAGGACCGGGTCTCCCTGGACGACGTCGTTCGTGGAACGCAGACCGATGGCCTATCGGTTGCCCCAGCCACCCTCGAGCTGGCGTCGACCGAGGTCGAGCTCTTCACGGCCATTGGACGCGAGATGGTGCTGCGTGACTCCCTCGCCGGCTGGGCCGAGCGCCAGTTCGACGTCATCATCATCGACTGCCCGCCGACACTCGGCCTGCTGACGATCAACGCACTCGTTGCCAGCAATCGCGTGATCATCCCTGTGCAGACCCAGTACTACGCCATCAAGGGGCTGACCGCCCTGATCAAGGTCATCAACACGATCAAGATCAAGCTGAACCACGACCTCGAGGTCCTCGGCCTGCTGCCGACCTTCTTCGACGGCCGCACGGTGCTCGCGAGGGAGATGCTCGAGAACCTACGCCAGCTGGGCGACCATCGCGTGTTCAACACGATGATCAAGCAGACGGTGAAGCTCGGCGAGGCCCCCTTGACCGGGA
Source organism: Candidatus Limnocylindria bacterium (assembly GCA_039917415.1). Taxonomy (GTDB): domain Bacteria; phylum Chloroflexota; class Limnocylindria; order QHBO01; family QHBO01; genus JACDBZ01. The sequence continues at coordinate 6,357 of JBDSJJ010000124.1, forward strand.
AGCCCGTGACCGAGTACGCGACCGGCTCGGCAGCCGCCCGCGCGTTCCGCGACCTGGCGCAGGAGGTGATCGAACTTGGCTGACAAGCGGCCGGCGTTCAAGGAGAACATCCACCGGCTCTTCGACGAGGCGCAGCACACCGATCTCGCTCCGGGCATCGTCTCGCTGATCGAGTCGCGTGGCACGCACGCGCAGATCCGGGAGGTGCCGGTCGGCAAGATTCTCCCGAACCCTGCCCAGCCCCGACTCTCCTATGACGAGGAGTCGCTGACGGAACTGGCGGACTCCATCCGCGAGCACGGCGTCCTGCAGCCGATTCTTGTCCGACCCAGCGGGGCGCAGTTCGAGCTGATCGCCGGAGAGCGCCGGTGGCGCGCGTCTCGCATGGCGGGGCGCGACACGATCCCGGCGATCGTCGTCGACTTTGACGACAGCACGGCCCTCGAGGTCAGCATCATCGAGAACCTGCAGCGCGAGGATGTCTCGCCACTGGAGGAGGCGACGATGTTCCGGCGCATGACCGATGCGTTCGGCTACTCGGTGCGCCAGCTGGCCCAGAAGGTCGGGAAAGACAAGGGCTACGTGGAGAATCGACTGCGCCTGTCCGATGCGCCCGCCGATATCCGCGAGTTGGTGTCATTGCGCAAAGACACGATCAGCCACGCCTACGAGCTGATGAAGATCGGCGACGAGCGCCAGCGCCGCCGGCTGGGCAAGCGCATCGCCGCGGGCGAGCTCTCCCTGGCAAAGCTGCGCGTGATCACCGGTGGAGGCAGTGCTGAGCCGGAGGCCGAGGGAACCGCGAAGCCGCGGCGCCGGGCCCGCACGGTCGCGGGCGATGTCTTGGCTGCTCGCGCGGCCGACGACGCGCTGATGGGTGCACGCTCCAAGCTGGCCGAGGGAGTTGACGATCTGGTCGACATCCTCCGGCAGCCGGACATGATGAATCAGATCGGCGAGGTGAACCGTGCGAACTTCGCGAAGCACCTGACCATCACCAAGCTGAAGATCGAGAACGCGATCGCGCTCATGCGATCCGGCAGCGCGCAAGACACGACCGAGTAGCGACTCCCCGCTCAGGCGGTGTAGGACATGACCTCGCGGTGCTCGACGAGGAAGCCGACGAGCTTCTGGCGAGCTTCAGGGTCGATGCGCCGGAGGCCGGCGATGGCCTTCGGGAGCTCGAAGATCGGAGCGGCGAGGGATCCCGCTGTGTCGATGCCGACCACGTGGTCCGGTCCTCCGCCCACGAGGAACGCCCGCTGGAAACCGCGGGCGTCGAGCCCGGTCGCGGTGCAGAATGCCGCGATCGCCGTCCCCACGCCGATCCGCTTCGCGAAGTCGATGAACAGGTCCGCTGCCCAGGTGTCGACCTGCGCATCGTCCTGGGAAACCACCATCTCGCGGTAACCCTTCTCCTCGATCTCGCTCACCCATCCTCCTCGCGCTGTCGATACCGCTCACGCCGACCGATTCTAGCCGAGCCCGTGCATGTGCTGCGGACGGCTCCGGCGGGATGTCGGCTGCGCTATTCTCGATCCAATGTTCAATCGATCGGCTGATCCGCGCACCGAGGACACTATCGTGTTCGACGTGCTGCGCACTGCCACCGGTGCCGACGGGCCCGAGCGGATCGGCACGGGCACGTTCCGTAACGGCCGGACGACGATCGAGGCTCCGGAGGACGTCAAGGTCGCCATCGAGGAGCTGCTGAGCCGAGCGTTCGTCGATCGCGTCCAGGCCGATGAGCGGCCGCGCGGCTATCGGCGAAGCGGGAGTGGCATGGTCGACATGCTGGTGCCCGGGATGCCGGAGCACTTCATCGCCCGCATGCGGGGCCTGTGGCTCAGCTATCCGGACGGGTCGGTGGTGACCGCGCAATCGACCACGGCGGGAACTATCGCGCTGGCGGGCAGCATCGAGCCCTCGGAGACCGGCACATCGGTCACCGACGCCCAGGTCAGGCGCTCCACGCTGGTGAATGCGGACCGCCGGCTCGGGGTGCGCCCGCTCGTGCTGCCCCACGCTCCCGAGGACGGCCGCCGGCCCGAACGCGAGCTCGCCCACGCAGCGATCGACCGCACCGACTGCGGATGGATCGTCTGACCTAGATTTACATAGATCTGGGCGACCGCTTCCCCGCACCGTGGGTATCGGCGCCGACGGTATGATGACGCCATGACCTTCGTGAAGTACCTCGCATTCCCCATCATCATCATTGCGGTTGGCGCGATCTACTGGTTCCTGTCCTATGAGGCGGCCGGAACGGCAATGCTCGTGATGTTCGGGATTGCCATGGGGCTGATGGGCTGGATCCTCGTCCCAACCTTCGGGGATGTCGGACCGACCGCGCCCGTCGACCCCGACTGGCACGAGCGCGGTTCCTGACCCAGGCGCGGAAACGCCGGACACTGCGGCTGCCCTGGCGGCAGAGCCGCCAACGCAGTGTCCGGCTCACTGGTACTAACGGCCCTGCACCGCCCGCGTTAGCCCCTCATCGGATTCCGGTGTCGTAGGCCAGGACGATGTCGCCTGCCCCGGCCGGCCCGACATCAACCGCATGGGGCGCCGGCACGCCCATCAGACCGTCGACCGGCTGGGCGACCAGGACGTAGCTTCCCGGAGGCACCTCGATCGAGAAGAGTCCGCGACCGTCGGTCATCCCTTCCGCGACCTGTGCCCCCTCCGCATCGATGACGAGGATGCGCGCCCCGTCCACGGGCCGCGGGGCGCACGCGGGGTCGGGCGGCTGACTCTCGACCGGGCAGGTGGGTCCGGCAGTGGCAGCTCCGCTCAGCGTGACCGCCACCGGTGCGGGAGTCGACTGCGGCGGCGGGGAGCAGGCAACCGCGACGAGTGCCAGAGTGGCAGAAGCGACGAACAGGCGGTGCGAGATCATGCGTCCAGGACGTGCTCCAGCCTCATCGAGTTGCCTCGGGCTCAATCGCGGCCCGCGTCGCGATGGCCGCCGGACCAGCGCTCAGGCGGGACCGCCCCGCGTCCCATGCCCCAGGTGGCACCGCCGAGGCGCCCGGGCTCGACGGCGCGCTGACCCCGCGGCTGGTATCCATTGCCCAGGATCTCCTCGGGCGAGCGGCCAAGGCTCATCTCGATGCACGGCTCGAGGAAGGCGCAGTCCGAGCAGTTCCGACTCGACGGCGTCGGGTACGGATCCAGGTCGGATGCAACCATGTCCGACACCACCCTGCCGATGCGCCGACCGACCTCGCCGATCTCCACCGCCGAGCGCGGGATCCAGGTGCGCCGAAACGGTCCTCGCTCCTCGATCCGCAGCTCGTCGAGCGCCGTCGCGCCCCGGACCGCGACACGACGATGCTGGGGAATCGAGCGACCGCCCCCACTCGGATCGTTCTGCGCGACGTGCGCGACCGCCCGGCGTCCGGCGGCTTCGACCGCGCCGACGACGTCGAGTCGCACCTCGTTGCTGATGGTGCCAGCAACCTCGAGCCCGAGGTAGGCCGCCTGGACGCCCCAGCAGTCGGCGATATCGCGCTCGTCTAGCCCGAGGATCCGCTCCCCCACCCAGTTGCCCATCCCGACCCGATGGTGCACCACCCAGTAGCGGTCCGCATCATCGGTGACCAACAGGTCGACCTCGCCGACGTAGTCGACGGGTCGTCCGCGCGCGTCGACGATCCCCCCGCTGGCATCGGTCGGATGACTGATGGGCGCCTCGTACGCCGACGCGACCCGGATCGGCGCGAACCGATCGACGGACGGCGCCCAGGCCAAGTAGGCGTCGATCAGCAGCACCGCGCTGGCGAGCTCGGGTGACCCGTCGGGCAGCCAGCGCCGGAGGTCGGCGCGGGTGAGTCCCTCGACCATCGGCCGATCCCAATCCCACATCCCGGGAAAGTAGTAGACGGCGAGGGCGCGACGGACGGCCTCGGCGACATCCGGGGCGGCATCGGCGCCAGCCAGCGGCTCGAGATTGCGGCGGTTTGGCGATCCGAGGTCCCAGGCTCGGCGACAACGACGGAAGTCGGCGAGCTCATCGGCATCAACCTTGGCGCGCATGGCTCAGTGACCGTGGGGCCAGGGCTGATCGAGCGGCCAGCGACAACGATCGACGCCGCCCGCCATCGACTCCAGCTCGGCGAGCAGATCTTCCAGCATTGCGGACGCCCTTCCGACGTCGCCGGTAGGCCACCCGCCGCCGTAATAGATCCAGACCTCCGGATCGTCGGCTTGAGTGCGGATGCCGACGCCCGGGGAGATGCGCTCGACCGCGTATGCGTCACCGCGCCGCGCGAGGTAGAGCATCTCGCCCTCGACGGGCGGGTCTGCGGTGATGGTGGCGAGCAGTTCTTCCCGACGCACGTTCCGGCCTCGTTGCGTCACATGATGATAGTGGGTGGCCTCATCGGGGTGGTATGGCTCCGGCGGTAGGATTCGAACCTACGACCAAGCGGTTAACAGCCGTCGGTCGCACGGCTGATTCTGAGCATGAAGTACGTGATCATGTCGACGAAGTCAGTCACGCAGTCAGTCACCGTCGCGCGGCGCGATCACCGACGTGGCCGCGAGCAAGCGCGATGAGCAGCTGAGGCCCGCTCCCATGAACACCCTCTCGCGTCCGACCGATTCACGCTTCTCGGGTCCGGCTGATTCGACGTTAGCGACCGCCCGGTGGGTCGCGCAGCACAATTCGCGCTACCGCCGCTATCTCCGACATCGCGATTGGGATGCCATCGTGGCACGTCTGATCGCCGGACAGTCTCCGTGGAAGGTCGCCTGGTGGATCCAGGCCCGGGTTCCCGCCGACGATGAACTCTTCGGGATGAACGCGGTCAGCGCCGACGCTCTCGGCAAACGCCTACAGCGATTCCGCGCCAAGCTGCCAAAGAACCTCTTCCTGCCACCGAGTTTGATCGATGGACTGCTGGGCGATCTCGAGATCGACGTGGACGTCCTCACCGAGTTGCACAGCCTGCTCGTGTACCAGAAGCAGCGTCTGGACCTTCTCGTCGTGCAGGAGCGGGACATGGGTTTTCCGATAGAGCAGCAGCGGCGCGAGCTCACTCTTCTGCTCGAGATCCTGACCCGTATCCGTGACACGCAAATCGCGATGGGCGTTCAGCCGGAGGGTATTGGCGAACCAGTCCATATCGGAATGGATCAACCCTATCGCACCGCGGAGGAGAGCCCGTTGGAGCAGTGGATGGCGAATCACCCAGAGTACGTCGGTCGCATGCTCCCGCTACTCAAAGGGCTCGATGACATCATGCGGGAAGCCGCCGCGCTGGATGGGCTGGAGAGCTCGTAGTCGTCAGAGATCCCGTCGAGAGTCGGCCGACCGACTGCCGGTCCGACGCTGGACCGATGCCCGGGCGATTCACACAAATACCACTTAGTTGGATATCGGATGGCTCGGGGACCAACTGGCCGTAACCCCATAGGAAACGAAAACGAAAGGTGTGAACTCATGTATCCCCTGTCCAGGGCGGCGTACATGCCATGGTGCGCAGGCGATGTTGTGGACGAATTCGCATCACCGCGCCTGCAGATTAGGCGCGAGGGTCAGGTCATTCGGGTGACGGTGGACAGCGCCGACCCCGCCCTTGCCGGCGGCGATTCGAGCTGGTTCGAGCTGGATTTGACTGTTGCAGAGGCGCAGGTGCTGGGGGCCTCCCTCGGCAAGGCAGCCGCCGGCCAGCGCCGGCCAAGACCACTAGGCAACTTAAAGCTCATCAATGGGCGCGACATGCGAGAAGCAGATGGGTGACGCTAAGCACTCATATTGCGAATGGCGTACGCGGTTTTGCAGGTCGGGCCATGCGGTTCGGCGCCGTCCGCAGTCGTTCACGCGCCACCTGGATGTCCCAGAATACGACCATGTCACGCCCTTTGCTCTTCGCCTCCGTTGCTACCGGTCTTGCTGCCGACCGTCGAGGGCGTCGTGGCTCCTGATCGCGATGGCGGCGCGTTCATACGGGCTATTTCGCTATTCAAGGATTGTCTGACCGACGGCGAAACACTGAGGACGATCGACAACCTGTTCATCGATCTCGGCTTTGACTTCGACGCCGGCGTGGAACAGCGCGAAAACGAGCGAGCCGTGGGACAGCGCCGCGCGCGTGCCGCTGGGTACCTAGAGACACTCGACGCGCGCTTGCCGGACGACCGGTCGCGGATTGTGGACGCGATGTCGACGAAGGTCACGGAGTGGGGAGACGATCCGAAGTGGGAGCACCTGGCGCGGCTCCATCGTGTCATGAAGACGGCCGGGTACGAGTGGACTGACACCGAGTTCTTGCTCGTGAGCACACCTACCGAGGACTCGATGCGAGCAGCGAGTGCGCCGCCGCTGGCGGCGGCCACTGAAGCGCGCGAACACCCAGCGCCCATTGGCCCAGCCGTGTTCATCTCGTACGCCCACGAAGACGATACGGTTGCCCACGCCCTTGCAGCGGCGCTTCGCGCGCGCGACTGCCGCGTATGGATCGACTC
>JBDSJJ010000125.1:0-8126 GCA_039917415.1 Candidatus Limnocylindria bacterium
TCGATCCGTCCCTGGCCGGTGACGGCATCGCGATCCTCGAGCCCACCCTCGGCTCGCAGCCCGCGGGGGAGCGTCTGATACTCTACGGCGACCTGCTCCGCGCCGCGGGGCGCCAGGTTGAGGCGAACCAGGCCTACGACCGCGCCGCCGATCGCCCGGTCTGACCGACCTCGCCGAAGGCGGCCACGACCGCCACCCACTACGTACAGGAGCCACGCTCGAGATGCAGCGCACCCTCGTCCTCGCCAAGCCCGACGCCGTTCAGCGGGGACTCATCGGCGACATCATCGGCCGCTTCGAGCGCAAGGGGCTGAAGGTCGTCGGCCTGCGACTGCTGTCCGTGCCGCGGCCTATGGCCGAAGAGCACTATGCCGTCCACGCCGGGAAGCACTTCTACGACGGCCTGGTCGACTTCATCACCTCCGGGCCGGTGGCGGCCATTGCCCTCGAAGGCCCTGATGTCATCGCCGTCGTGCGCAAGATGGTCGGCAAGACGATGCCGAACGAGGCCGAGCCGGGAACGATTCGCGGCGACCTCGGGGTCAGCGGCCTGCGGAACCTGATCCATGCCTCCGACGCGCCGGAAACCGCCGATGCGGAGCTCGGCCTCTGGTTCGGCGCTGACGCGCTGACCGATTACGGGCGGGAGATCGACGCCTGGATCGTCGCGGAAGAGCCGGCGCGGACCTGAGCTATTCGGCCCCAGCGGTGCTGAGCGCGGGGTAGGTCGGCCGCTCGATGAGGCCGATGCGTTCGAGCGGGAAGTAGCGAAGCCAGGCGCGCCCGAGGATCGTCCCCTCATCGATCGGCCCGAACACCCGCGAGTCCTGGCTGGACGGCCGGTTGTCGCCCATGACGAAGAACTCGTCCTCGCCCACGATCCAGGTCAGCGGGCAGTCCTGCCTCGGGCAGAGGGTCGGAGACGTCGCGCCATCCTCGCCGGTCACCACGTACGGCTCTTCGATGCGGACCGCGTTCGCGTCGCGACGCGTGACGAAGACCCGGCCGTTCTCCAGGCTGATCGTGTCGCCCGGCATGCCGATGATGCGCTTGATGAACGGGATGCCCTGCACGTCCAGGCCGGATCCCGATGGCGGGTTGAAAACAACGACGTCGCCGTACTCGTAGCCGCCGAATCGAGGGGTGAGCTTGTCGATGAGGATGTACTCCCCGTCGACGATGGTTGGGAACATCGAGCTATGCTGCACCTCGAACGGCTGGGCCACGAAGTTGTGGATGACGAGGTAGATGAGGAGGGTGAGCACGAGCGTCTCGACGACCTCGAACGCGCAGCCCAGCGCGCGACGCGAACCGGCGCGCTCGCTCTGCGCGGGCGCGCCGTCGGAATCGGGCTCGTCGGGGAGGTAGGTCATCGGGGCCTGGTTGCGGGTCGCAGCGGGCACAGGATAGCGCACCGCGGGGGGTAGACTCGATCGCCTGATGGGCAACCTGATTCTCGTTCGCCACGCCACGACCGCGCACTCCGCCTCGGGTCGGAATCTCGGACAGGGGAGCGATCCGCCGCTGGCCGAGGCGGGCATGGATCTGGCCGCGTCACTCGGCACCGCTCTGGCCATGGAGCTCGCCGAGCTGCCCCACGACGAGATCCGGCTCATCAGCAGCCCCGCCCTGCGATGCCGGCAGACGATGGCGCACGTGGCCTCCGGCATCGAGCTCGACCCCGACGACGTCGAGATCGCCCCCGGCCTGATCGAGCTCGACTACGGCGCGTGGGATGGGTTGACGGCCGCCGAGTGCCTCGCGCGCGACCCGCAGCTGCGGGCCCGATGGGAGGCGGATCCCTACGCCACCCGGTGCCCCGACGGGGAGAGCGGGGAGAACGTCGCCGTGCGGGCCACGGCTGTGCTCGACCCGGTCGTGTCGTGGCTTGTGGCAGATCGGGCTCGATGCGCCATCGTCGTGGCCCACAACCACGTGAACCGCGTGGTCCTGTGCCGGTTGCTCGGCTGGCCAATGCGCGACTACCGCCGCCGACTGGCGGCCGATCCCGGTGCGTACAGCATGGTGACGTTCGGGAACGGCAATCCCGTCATTCGCCGGTTCAACGTTCCCGGTCGATGACCACCCGCTAACCCGCCGGCCTCCGGATCGGAGATCTGGCACGCCGCGTGCCTTGGCGAGCAAGGGCCCGCTCAAGACCGGACCCGACGCCCGCCTATAATCCGTTGCTCTCCACACTGCCCAATCCCTCGCGAGGATCCATGTCGATCGAGCTTCGTCAGCAGATCCAGCCGACGATCCAGGCCAAGGTCACCCCGAAGCAGATCGCGGCCAATTACATTCTCCAGATGAGCTCGGTCGAGCTCCAGGAGGCGATCGCCCAGGAGCTGGACGAGAATCCGGCGCTCGAGATGGAGGAGCTGCCCGCATGTCCGATCTGCGGGCGGCCGGTGGCAGGGAACTACTGCACGGACTGCATGCCGCGCAAGGGTGAAGCCGCCGACGACGATGGGCGCGTCAGCGCGGATGACTTGCCGGGGGATGGCGTCACACGACTTCGTGACGAGGCGGACGAGTTCGACCCGATCGCTCGGGCCGAGGCGGACTTCACTCTCGAGGACCATCTGACATGGAACCTCCACGCCCTGCTCCCGACCCGGCTGCACCCGGTCGCCGATCACGTCATCGGCGCACTCGATTCGAGCGGCTTCCTGACCGAGTCGGACGCCGAGATCGCCACCTCCACCGGAGTGAGCGTCGCCGATGTCGGCGAAGTGCTGGATGCCATGAGGGGCCTGGACCCGATCGGGATCGGCTCGCGCTCGATCACCGAGTCGCTGCTGGCGCAGATCGAGTACTTGCGCGAGCAGACCGACCGCGAGATCCCGCAGCACGCCGAGGCGGTCATCGGCGAGCATCTGGCCCAGCTGGGGGAGCGGCGCTTCCGCGAGGTCGCCGCCGCCGTCGGCGCCACCCAGCGACAGGTCACCTCGGTGTGGGAGTTCGTGAAGGCGAATCTCAACCCGTACCCCACGGCCGCCTTCACGGCGGCGGTCAGCGGTGATGCGTCGCGGACGATCGTTCGGCCCGACGTGCTGGTTCGGGACAACGACGGCGAGCTGACGGTCGAGGTCGTCGAGTCGCGGCGTTTCAGTCTCCACGTGGCGCCGATCTATTCCAGCCTCTCGTCGAAGCTCCGCAGTGCCGAGACCACCGAGGACGAGAAGCAGCATGTCCGCCAGTACGTGGGCCGAGCAAAGTTCTTCATCGACAACATCAACCGCCGCCGGGCGACGATCCAGCGCATTTCCGAGTGTCTGGTCGAACGCCAGCGCGACTACCTCCTCCATGGCGTCCAGCACCTCGTCCCGCTGACGCGGGCCGAGGTCGGCGAGGTCATCGGCATGCACGAGTCGACCGTGAGCCGCGCGACCGCCGAGAAGTACGTGATGCTGCCCCGCGGCGAGGTCGTGCCGTTCAGCCACTTCTTCACCGCATCGCTGGGCATCAAGGACCAGATCAAGCGCATGATCGAGGCGGAGGACGCCGGGCACCCGTTCTCCGACCAGGAAATCGCGGATGCCCTGGCCGATGGCGGGATCGCCCTGGCTCGCCGAACCGTCGCGAAGTATCGGGACGAGCTGCAGATCCTGCCCGCCCGCCTTCGACATCGCTGACCGGCCGCGGGGTCGCAGTCACATGCGCGCGGTCTTCCTTCGCAGCCTCCTCGTCGTCGGTATCGGTTGCCTGGTGCTGGCCGGTGTCCTCTACGTTGCCAGCACCGTCGACGCCCGCCCGCCGCACGTCCTCGCCATCAGCCTGACGCAGCCGCTGCCGGACGAGTCCGGCGTGGGCCTGCCGACCACGAGCCTCGAGGTGGCGTTCAGCGAGCTGATCGACACGGAGGGAGTCACCGACGCGGTGCGCGTCGACCCGGCGGTCGAGGGGAGCCTCAGCTGGAGCGGGAGCGTGCTGATCTTCACGCCGCGCCAGGCGCTCGACCTGGCGACGACCTACGTCGTGAGCGTGACGCCGGGTCTGCGCGACCTTGCCGGGAACGAGATGGCCGAGCTCCCCGACCCGTTCACGTTCGAGACGACCGGCCCACCGCGCGTGGTCGAGACCGACCCTGCCGACGGTGCGTCGGGCGTGGCGCTCGATGCACCGATCACGATCAGCTTCTCGGGACTGATGGACACCGCATCGGTGGAGGCGGCGCTGCGTCTGCGCCCGATCTTCCCGCACACCCTGCGCTGGTCGGGACAGGACCTCAGGATCGAGCCGACCGAGGGCCTTTCGCCGGAAGCCGCGTACCGGGTCGAGATCGGCGAGGAGGCGTTCGACGTCTCGGGCATAGCGCTGGCCGATCTTGTCAGAATCTCCTTCCGCACCCTGACCTCCGGACTCGACGTGGCGACGGTCATCCCGGCCCATGCCACCGACGGGATTGCGCGCACGACGCCGATCGCCGTCGTGTTCGACGAGCCGATCGATCCCGCCACGGTCTCGCCCGAGAGCCTCGAGATCACGCCGGAGGTGTCCGGCACGCTCGAGGTCCTCGACCGACGCGGCGATGCGCCCTCTTCCGATGACGAGGGCGTGGTCCTGGCGTTCAGTCCGTCGGGACCTCTGCCGGCCAACACGACCTTCGAGGTTCGCCTCGGCGGATCCGTCGCCGCGCTCGACGGCGACGGGCTGTTCCGCACGCGGTCCTGGACGTTCACGACGGGTGCGCCACCGACCGCGCTCACCAACCAGGTGGCCTTCATCTCCGACCGGAGCGGCGTCGCCAACCTGTGGACGATGAACGTCGACGGCAGCGCCCCGCACCAGCGCTCCGCGGAGCTCACGCCGATCCTGGACTACGCGGTTGCTCCGGATGGCAGCTCGTTCGTCGTCGGGGATGGCCGGCGGCTCGTCTTCCTGGACGCGGGTGGATCGGATCGGCGCGTGCTGACCGACGACGAGCACCTCGAGTTCGACGCGGTCTATGCCCCCGACGGCCAGCGCATCGCGTTCGCCAGGGCCGATGCAGGCGACGGGAGCGGCCTCGGGATCTGGGAGCGCGCGATTCCCGGCGGGGAGACCTCGCCGCTCACGCTCCCGGCCGCCTGGGTGACGGATGACGACGAGGTCGCGCTGCGAGCACCACGCTACGCACCGTCGGGGGGCGCCATCGCGTTCGTGGACCTTCGGGGCTGGGTCGCGATCATCGGCGCGGAGGACGATCCCAGCTCCCGCGCTCGGTTCGACGCCACTCGGCCGCCGATCTGGCTGCCGGACGCTTCGGCACTCGTGCTGACCGGCCGATCGGCCGCGGCTTCGGATGAGCCGAGACCGTTTGAGGCGCCAGTCGCCCCACTGGCGACGGGCACGACCAGCAGCATCCACCTGCTCGAACGATCGGCCGCGACCGCGCCCGCCTCGGGCCTCGGGGCCGGCACAGAGGCCTTCGCCGTCGGCCCCGACGGCGAGATCGCCTACCTGGCGGCGGATGGGAGGCTGCGCGTCGCGGCCGAGGCCGACACCCCCGGAGTCCTTCTCGGCGTCGGCGAGACGGGCATCCTGGGCGCGTCCTTCGCTCCTGGCGAGCCGTCCATCGCCGTCGTCGTCCGGCACGGGACGCGTGACCATCCGCTCGACGGCGCGATCGTTCGGATCGGACGGAACGGGACCGGCCGCGACGTCCTGTCTAACGACGGACGGCAGCCGCGCTGGCTGCCGTGATGCCCGGCCGGCGCACCTGCTAGAATCCGCGCGCCGCCGCTGGCGGGGTACGTGACCGTGTCCTCCCGTCGGCGTTTCGTGTGCGTCAAGGAAGAGGTCTGAGCGAGCCCGACCGTGGCCGCCGGCCACGTTGGGAGGATTCATGGAGCTCCAGCCGATCCTGTGGGTCATCCCGCTCGCCGGGATCGCCGCCATCGCCTTCGCCATGTACCTCGCCTGGGATGTCCTGCGCGCCGATACCGGCACGGAGGCGATGCAGGACATCGCCGGGACGATTTACGAGGGCGCCGTCGCGTTCATCCGCCGCCAGTACCAGACTATCGCGCTGCTCGCGTTGGGCGGCGCCGTCGTCATCGGTGTCGTGATCACCGTGGTCGAGGGTCGAGAGGTCGCCGACACCGACATCTTCGGCTTTGATCTCGGCTGGCGCACCGCCCTGGCCTTCCTCGTCGGCGCCGCGGCGTCGATGGCCTCCGGCATCATCGGCATGTTCATCAGCGTCAAGACCAACGTGCGGACGGCAGCCGCGGCACAGTACAGCCTCGTCCGCGCCGTGCAGGTCGCCATGCGCGGCGGTGCCGTGTCCGGCTTCCTGGTGGTGGCGCTCAGCCTCCTCGGGGTGTACGGCATCTTCGCCGCCTTCGGCGGATTCACGAATCCCGAGGATGCTCCCTTCCTCATCGTCGGTTTCGGCTTCGGGGCGAGCTTCGTCGCCCTCTTCGCGCAGCTCGGCGGCGGCATCTACACCAAGGCGGCCGACGTCGGCGCTGACCTGGTGGGCAAGGTCGAGGCCGGGATCCCCGAGGATGATCCTCGCAATGCGGCCGTCGTGGCCGATCTCGTCGGAGACAACGTCGGCGACTGCGCCGGCCGCGGTGCCGATCTGTTCGAGTCGACCGCCGCCGAGAACATCGGCGCCATGATCCTCGGCGTCGCCGTCTGGCGGATCGCCACCGACCTCGGCTGGCCGAATCCCGAGGCTTGGATCTTCTTCCCGCTCGTCGTCCGCGGCTTCGGCCTGCTGGCGACCATCGTCGCCATGTTCTTCGTCCGCGGCACCGAGACGGAGAACCCGATGAACATGCTGAACCGCGGCTACTGGGTCACCACCATCCTGTCGGTTGGCGGCCTGGCCCTGACCACGTTTGTCATGATGAACACCGGTCTCGACCTGCCCGACAACGGCATCCCGGCCTGGGTCTGGATGTTCGGCGCGGGCATCGTCGGCCTCGCGACCAGCGTGGCCTTCGTCTACATCACCCAGTACTACACCGCCGGAACTTACCGTCCGGTGCGCGAGATCGCCGAGGCCAGCCGCACCGGTCCGGCCACGAACATCATCAGCGGCACGGCCGTCGGCTTTGAGACGACCGCGGTCACCGCCATCACCATCGGCCTCGCACTGTTCGGTAGCTTCACCCTCGGCAGCCAGGCAGGACTGATCAACGAGGCGGGAGATAACGTCGGCGGCATCTTCGGCACCGCGGTGGCGACCATGGGCATGCTCATGACCACGGCCTTCATCCTGGCCATGGACACCTTCGGGCCGATCACCGACAACGCGGGTGGCATCGCCCAGTTCAGCAAGGCGGATGCGAAGGCGCGAGAGATCACGGACCGACTCGATGCGGTCGGCAACACCACCAAGGCGCTCACCAAGGGCTACGCCATCGCGTCCGCATCGCTCGCCGCCTTCCTCCTGTTCAGCGCCTACATCGACAAGGTGAACCTCATCCTGCAGCGTCAGATCGACAGCGGGCTGCGGGAGGCCGGCACGCTTCTCGAGTCGGTCGACCTGGCGAACGTGAACGTGTTCATCGCGGCGCTCATGGGTGCGATGCTCGTCTACTTCTTCTCGAGCCTCGCCATCCGGGCCGTGGGCACGGCGGCACAGGCGATCATCGTCGAGGTGCGCCGCCAGTTCCGCGAGATGCCGGGGATCATGGACTACACCCAGCGACCGGACTACGCGCGCGTGGTGGACATCACGACGCGGGCCGCGCTGCGGCAGATGATCCTGCCCGGCACGGTGGCAGTTGCCACGCCGATTGCCGTCGGGCTGCTGCTCGGCCACGAAGCCGTGGCCGGCATGTTGATGGTCGGCACGATCTCCGGCGTCATGCTGGCGACCGTCCTGAACAACGGCGGCGGGGCATGGGACAACGCGAAGAAGTACATCGAGTCGGGTGAGCTCAAGGACGCGGACGGCAATGTCCTCGGAAAGGGCTCGGACGCGCATGCGGCCGCGGTCGTGGGCGACACGGTCGGCGATCCGTTCAAGGACACCGCCGGCCCGTCGCTCCATGTTCTCGTGAAGCTGCTCGCCACAATCACCCTGGTGCTGGCGCCGCTCTTCATCCGGTAGCCTCGGGGCTTCGGAATCGACCATACTCGGAAGCCCCAGCGGAGCACTCATGGACATCGTCATCCAGGCCGCG
>JBDSJJ010000126.1:0-14726 GCA_039917415.1 Candidatus Limnocylindria bacterium
CGCTCGGGGGCCTTGATCTCGGTCGCCTCGCGCTCCGAGGGCCGCGCGAACGGCGACTCGGTCCCCATCTGGTCCTCGAGGTTCTGGCGCTGCTCGCGATCGCGCTCGATCTCGGCCAGGATCTCGCGGCTGCGCTCGTCGAGGCTCTGCTCGACTCCGCCCGCGGCATCGGCGCCGAAGCGGCTCTGCGGCTTCATCTTCTTGGTTCCATCGAATCCGGTGGCGATGACGGTGACCTTGACCTCGTCGCGCATGCGGTCGTCGATGACGGTGCCGAAGATGATGTTCGCCTCGGGATCCGCAGCTTCCTTGATCACCTCTGCCGCCTCGTTGACCTCGAACAGCCCGAGGTCGGAGCCGCCGGTGACATTGAACAGAATGCCGCGTGCGCCCTGGATGTTGACCTCGAGCAGCGGGCTCATGACGGCCGCCCGGGCCGCATCCACGGCGCGATTCTCGCCGGTCGCGATGCCGATGCCCATCATCGACGAGCCTGCGTCGCGCATGATCGTCTTGACGTCGGCGAAGTCCAGGTTGATGAGGCCGGGCACGGTGATCAGGTCGCTGATCCCCTGTACACCCTGGCGCAGCACATCATCCACCACGCGGAAGGCGTCGACGATGCTCGTCTTCTTGTCAACCACCTCGCGCAGCCGATCGTTCGGGATGGTGATCAACGTGTCGCATTTCTCCTTGAGCAGCTCGGAATACTGCTCGGCGACAAGCTTGCGACGCACGCCCTCGAAGCTGAACGGCTTGGTGATGACGCCAACCGTGAGCGCGCCAAGATCCTTGGCGATCTCGGCGATGACCGGCGCCGCCCCCGATCCCGTGCCGCCGCCCATGCCAGCGGTGATGAAGATCATGTCCGCGTCCTTGAGCGCCTCGTAGATCTTCTCGCTGTCCTCCTCGGCCGCTCGCTGACCGACCTGCGGATCGGCACCGGCACCGAGACCCCGCGTCATCTTGTCGCCGATGCGGATCTTGTGCGGTGCATCGCTCTGGAGCAGCGCCTGCGCGTCGGTGTTCACACTGATGAACTCGACGCCCATCATCTCGGCACGGATCATCCGGTTGACGGCGTTGGAACCCCCGCCGCCGACACCGATGACCTTGATGAGGGCGAAATTCTCGGAGTCGGACCGGAGCGGCATATCGGGTGATCCTCTGCTCGGCAGGTGGCTGGAACGTCAACCCGAGGGCTTCGACGGGTTTGACCGATTCTAGCGATCCACCGATCCGCGCGTCGCGCGTTTTCCACATCTGACTCGGAGTTATCCACACTTGCGACGATTCGTTGTGGATGACGTTGGACAGGGACACGTCGAGCGGATGACACTGCGCCAAACAGCGGAGCGGAGCGGCTGGACGGGAACACGAGACGGGCGAGCATCGGTGGCGGTCGGTCGATCGTTTGGGTCACCACGTCCATCGCCGCCCTGCTCGTCAGCGCATGCGCGGCGACCATCCCATCGGCGTCGCTCGTTGCCTCCGAGTCGCCGTCGCCGTCGGTGTCCACCGAAGCTCCGTCACCTCAGGCCACGACGGGCTGGCTTGCGAGCATCGCCGTCGAGTCCGTGAGCGTCGGAACGCGTGGAGACGAAGACGACCCGACCGGGTTGCAGCCCGCCGAGCTACCACGAGGCGAGCTCGTCTGGATCATCGACCGCATCGAGGAAGGTGGTAATGCCTGGCTGCTCGTCGCGGCGGCTCAAGGTTTCGATGAGTTCGCAATCCCATTCGGCTGGTTGCCTGAGCGGCAGGCGGGTCAGACGACCCTCGCCGAAGCAACACTCGAATGCCCGAGCGCTCCACTCACCGTGCCCCAGGCCGAACGTCTTGGTCGGTTCGGCGGCCTTGCGTGCCATGGAAGGGCGGCCGTGGAGCTTGTCGGCTTCACGCCGCTCGGCTGCGGCGCCGGGGGATCGCCTCGGGTCGGGACACCCGACTGGCTCAACGGCACCTGGAGCGCGATCGGGATCGGCGACGACGAGCCCCAACCACCCGACTTCGAGGTGGGATCAGAAATCTCCGCTCAAGCGGCACCGACCGGCGCGGTCCAGGCAGGATGCGGCCGGCCGGGGTGGTATCGGTTCCTGGGCCACTTCGACGACCCCGCGTCGGTGACGTGTCGCACGGAAACCTCGGATGTCGCCGGGATCCTGAGGCTCGATCCTCGGCTCAGCCAGCTCCTGTGCCGAGCCAGCCTGGTGCTGACCGACGCGATATCGCTTGCGGGGCCGCCGTTGCGGTCAGCCCGGGAAGAGGTTTCGGATCCACTCTCCGACGCGCGACAGCGGGTTGACGCCGTTCGGACTGCCGTAGCCGATCGGCTCCTCGTTCACGTGGTTCGCGCCCCACAGCAGCAGGCCGATTGGCGTACTGAAGGCCGGGTTGCCGATCTGGTCCATGAGCCCGCCGACGCCCTGGGGACTCCCGACCCGAACCGGCATCTCGAGGGTCTCACGAGCTAGGACCTCGGCTCCACCGATGCGGGCCCCCCCACCGGTCAGCACGGCCCCGGCGGGCAGCATCCCGGCATGGCCGGAGCGCTTCACCTCTTCCCGGATCAGGCTGTAGATCTCCCCCATTCGCGCCTCGATGATTTCGCACAGCTTGCGGCGCTGGATCGTCTGCCCACCGGACTCGCCGAGGACCGCCACGTTGAGCAGCTCTTCCGGCTCGACCTCGGCCATGTTCGCCGTGCCGTGCTTGATCTTGATCTCTTCGGCCAGGTTGAGGCTCGTCCGCAGTCCGATCGCGACGTCATTCGTGACGTTGATGCCGCCGACCGGCAGCACCGCCGTGTGATAGACGGCGCCGTCCACGAAGATGGCGATGTCGGTCGTCCCGCCGCCGATGTCGGCGACCAGCACGCCCAGCTCCTTCTCGGTATCGGTCAGGGTCGCCTCGGCCGCCGCGAGTGAGCTGATCACCATCTCGTCGATCTGGACGCCCGAGGTGATGACGCACTTGCTGAGGTTCTGGACCGATGTCGCCGCGCCGGCCACGATGTGCGTCTCGACCTCGAGCCGCACCGCACTCATGCCGAGCGGGTCCTTGATCCCTTCCTGGCCGTCCACGATGTAGCCGCGGGGCACGACATGCAGCATCTCGCGATTCGACGGGACCTGGACTGCCCTGGCCGCCTCGGTGGCGCGGGCCACGTCCTCGCGACTGACCTCGCGCTTGTGCCCGGACACCGCGACCACGCCGCGCGAGTTCTGGCTGCTGATGTGGCTGCCGCCGACGCCGACGAACGCCGAGCTGATCTTGTAGCCGGACAGGCGCTCCGCCTTCTCGACGCTCGAGCTGATCGAGTTCACCGTCTGGTCGATATTGGCGACCATGCCCTTCTTCATCCCGGCGGAGGGCGCGATGCCATAGCCGATGACATTCACGTCGCCGGTTCGCCCCACCTCGCCGATGAGGGTCGTGACCTTCGTCGTTCCCGCGTCGATCGCGACGAGAACCGCTTCGCGTTCCAAGCTACCTCCTACTAGCGGCGCGCCGGAGCGCGCCTTCGGTGCCGTCGGAGCCTACAGGAAGTGACGCCGGATCAAGGCCACGTTCTGGAAGATGCGCAGGCCGAAGGCGAAGAGGGCAACCAGGTACAGGTCGATTCCCAGCCGATCGCCGACGAACGTCAGCGCCACGGCGACCAGGGTGTTCGTCACGAATCCCGACAGGAAGATGCGGTTGTCGTAGTGCGCGTCGAGCTCCGCGCGGATCGCGCCGAGGACCGAGTCCAGGCCCGCCAGGATGGCCACGGCCGAGTAGCGCGCGAGATCCGGGCTCACATTGACATTGAGCACCAGACCAAGCGCGATTCCGAGCGCAAGGCCGATAAGAGGAAGCCACATGTGGGAAGGTCCCGAAGCGAGGGTCTCGGCAGTCGAGGCGCCGCGCTCCGGCGATCGCGTCACCCCTTGGCACGGAAATATACCTTCCCCGGGTTGCGGACATCTACCCAGCTGATCTCGGCCTCCGGCCGACTGGCGAACAGCGTGCGCACGGCCGTGACCTGACGCTCGAGGCGGGCGGCCGCCTCTGCCTCGGTCTCAGTCGGGTCCGTGCCATACACGCCGAGCGCCAGCTCCCAGCCGGGCTCGCTGGCGGCGACCCGGAATCCGAACTCGTCATCAAGCCGCACCGCGAACTGGGAAGCCGTCGAGCCCAGGGCCGCCGGGTCGAGCGCCGCCAGGCGCAGCGCGGTGGCGAGCAGCGTCCCCGGAATCCGATCCCCGGCGGTCAGCAGCCGGGAGGACGTCCGCTCGTCTACAACATGCGGCAGGAGAGTCTGCTCGGGAGCGAGCTCGGCATCGGGCGCCAGGATCGCGAAGAGCGTCCCGTCCGCATCACCCAGCAGCCTCGCCGTCGAGGTCTCCCAGAGAAAGGCGACCCGGCGCTCCACGATGCTGGCCTCGATTCGGCCCGGCAGCACGGCCGTGACGGTTGCCTCCGCCACTGCCGGCAGGCGCTCGAGACGCTCCCCCAGCTGGCGCGTGTCGACGGTCAGCACGCTGCGCCCGCGCTGCGGGTCGAGGACCCGATCGAGCTCACGGTCGCTGGTGAATTGCTCTCCTGCCCAGGTCACCTCGGTGACCCGGAGCCACGGACCGTTGAGCAGGGCGATGAGGGCGGCTCCGACAGCGACCGCTCCCACGCCCGCCACTAACCGGCGAATCGACGGCATGCGGGCTCCGATCCGCCTCCGCAGCGATACGCCGGGACGACGCGCGCCGCGAGCGCGGGATCGCAGGGCGCCGCGCGACTTCTTGGGGTGGCGCGGCAAGACCTTGGGCCGGCGCGGCGGCTGCGGCTTCAGCTTCAGCTTCATCGGTCGCGGTCCAGCGCGAGCTCGATGAGGCGGCCGATGAGCTCATCGAAGGCGAAGCCGGCCAGCTCCGCCTGCTTCGGGTACATGCTGGTCGCCGTGAAGCCCGGAAGGGTGTTCATCTCGCTCAGGTAGACGTCGTCGCCGCTCACCAGGAAGTCGACGCGTGCCAGCCCGGCGCAGTCGACCGCGCGATACGCGGCAAGCGAGAGCTCTTTCAGCACGGCCGCCAGCTCGACGTCGACATCGGCCCGCGGGACGACCGTGGCCAGGCCGTCAACGTACTTGGCCTCGTAGTCGTAGAACTCGTGGCTGGAGCGGACCTCGCCCGGCTCAAAGACGATCGGCTCGTCGTTGCCCAGCACGCCGCACTCGAGCTCGCGGGCACCCTCGACGTAGCGCTCCACGATCACCTTGCTGTCGTAGCGGAACGCCTCGACGAGCGCGGCCGGCAGGCCCTCGAGATCGTGCACCACGCTCATGCCGACGCTGCTGCCGAGGCGGGCCGGCTTGACCACGCTGCGCGGGCCGATGATCTCGACGACGGAGCGCACGGCATGATCCGGGTCGGCCTCCCAGGCCCGGCGCCGCAGCCAGGTCGATTCGACGACCGGCAGGCCGTGGCCGCGCATGAGGTCCTTGAAGACGACCTTGTCCATGGCGACCGCACTGGCCAGCACGCCCGCGCCGACGTAGGGAATGTCGGCGAGCTCGAGGAATCCCTGGAGCGTCCCGTCCTCGCCATACGGTCCGTGGACCACGAGGAAAGCGACGTCGATGGTCTCCGCCAGTGACTTCAGCGCGCTGCGGGCCGCGAGGGCGCGTTGCGGGCCGGATTCGGGGGCGTGCTGCTGGACGTGCGCTCGCAGGAGCTCGACCTCCTCCGTGGGCGACGCGGCACCGAGCATCGGCGCAAGCCGCTGCTCGTCGCCGAGCATCGGCGCCGGTCCGTCCGGCAGCCTCCAGCGACCGTCGCGGTCGATGTACACGAGGTATGGCTCGAATCGATCACGGTCGATCGCGCGGAGGACCGCCTCCGCGGAGGCAACGCTGACCTCGTGCTCGGCCGACCGGCCTCCGGCGAAAACCCCCACGCG
Source organism: Candidatus Limnocylindria bacterium (assembly GCA_039917415.1). GTDB lineage: Bacteria > Chloroflexota > Limnocylindria > QHBO01 > QHBO01 > JACDBZ01. Next base: position 5,935 of record JBDSJJ010000126.1, read on the forward strand.
CAGCCGGCTCACGAGACGCCCGCCATGAGGGACGGCTGGCGGACCAGCTCCGGTGGCCAGTCCCCCACGAACTCGATCTCGTACCGCAGCGAGATCCCGAAGCGGTCGGCGACGGCGGCGCGCACGTGCTCGCCGACCTCGCGGACATCGGCCGCGCGGCCGTCGCGATCGACGACGATGAAGTTGGCGTGCAGGGTGCTCACGGCCGCGGTCCCGATCCGATGGCCCTTGAGGCCGGCGCTCTCGATCAGCCGGCCGGCGTGGTCGCCTCCCGGGTTGCGGAACACGCTGCCGGCGTTCTGGTACTTCAGAGGCTGGGTGGCGCGGCGCCGCGCCTGGTCGCCATCGACGCGCGCGGCGATGGCGACCGGCTCATCGCGTTGCAGCGCGAATGACGCCGAGAGCACGACCTCTCCGCTCTCCTTGAAGCGAGAGTCGCGGTAGGCGAAAGCGCAGTCGTCATTGGTGAGCTCCATGACCTCACCCGCGCCCGACGACCACGCGCGGACCACGCGAACGACGCCGCGCATGTCGGCATCGTGGGCGCCGGCATTGGCCCACACCGCGCCTCCGACCGTGCCGGGAATGCTGGTCCCGAACTCCAGACCGGCGAGACCGGCGTCGGTGCATCGTTTGACGAGGGCGGCCATGGCTGTTCCCGACTCCGCCTCGGCGCCACTCTCGGCCATGCGGATACCCGACGCTCGATTGCGAATCACGAGGCCGCGGATGCCCTCGTCGGCGACCACGAGGTCGCTGCCCTTGCCCAGGACGCCGGCCGGCACCCCGGCGTCGTGGGCAAGCTGCAGCGCGGCGACCAGCGCGGCGACGCCCTCGACTACGACCATCCGGTCTGCTGCCCCACCGACCCGCAGCGTGGTGAGCGGTCCGACCGGGACGTCGGCACCGAGCGAGATGCCACGCTCGCGCGCGAGCTGGTCAAGGGCGGCCAGGCCGCTCGAAAGCTCCCGGTTGCGCACGCCGGCCGGCATCAGGTCGCCGCCTCGGTCGGCCGGTACCGTCGCTCCGCCAGCGCAATGAGCTCGTCCGCCAGCACCGCCGCCGCATCGGCCCGCCCGAGGCGTCGCGCAGCCGAGGCGATGGCGTCGCGCCGGGCATCGTCGCGCAGGGCTGTCGCCTCGCGGACGAGGCGATCGGCATCGAACTCAGCGTCGGGGACCATGAGCGCCGCGCCCTCATCGGCCATGTAGGAGGCGTTGTAGCGCTGGTGTGCGCCGGCGTACGGGTACGGCACGAGGATGGATGGCAGGCCCGCCGCCGCGAGCTCGGCGCACGTGGATGAGCCCGCTCGGCCGACGACGAGGTCGGCGGCCACCAGGACATCGGCCATGCGGTCGGTCACGAACGGCTCGGCGGTGTAGCGCGGTCGCAGGTCGTCGGGAAGCGATTGACGGGCGGCGCCGGCATCGGCCATGCCCGCCTCGCCGGCGAGATGGAGGACATGCCAGTCGGCGAGCAGCCGCTCCAGCGCCCCGAACGTGGACTGGTTGAGGCGCGCCACAGCCTGCGACCCGCCGAACACGAGAAGCAGACGATCGTCTGGATCCAGGCCGAGCGCATGCCGTGCTGCGGCGCGATCGATGCCGTCGAAGGACCGGATCGGGGTGCCGGACACGAAGCTGTTGCCCGGGAAGGCGTCGAGCGTCGGCGGGAAGCTGACCGCCACGCGCGTGGCGAATCGTCCAATGGCCCTGGTCGCACGACCGGGCACGACATTTCCTTCCCATACCAGGGTCGGAATGCCGCGCGAGCGCGCCGCGAGGACGAGGGGCAGGGCCAGGTAGCCGCCCGTGGTGAATAGTGCTGCCGGTCGCAGCCGGCCGAGCAGCCACCACGCCTGCGGAACGGAAGCCGCCAGGCGCGCGGGGTCGAGCACCGCGTGAACCGACGCGCCCGACGTGCGAAGCGAACGCACCACCAGCTCGTGGTAGGAGAGCTGGCTGCGCAGCGGGTGGCTGGCCACGAGGTTTCGCTCGAAGCCACGGACGCCACCGATGTAGTCGAGCTCAGCGCCGGGCCGTGCGTCGCGCAGGGCTCGTGCGACGGCCAGCGCGGGGTAGATGTGCCCGCCGGTCCCGCCGCCCGATACCGAATACCGCATTGCGCAATGATCCTGCCTGGGACGTCTCGCGACTGATCGAGAGCAGGATGCCCACGGCCGCGAGGTTGATGGTGAGCGCCGATCCGCCGGCGCTGATGAAGGGAAGGGGGATGCCGGTCACCGGCAGCAGTGCCGTCACCACCATCATGTTGATGAGGGCCTGCACCACGAGCCAGGTCGTGATGCCACAGGCCAGCAGCCCGGAGAACGTGTCCGGCGCGGTGATCGCGATCCGGTAGCCCTGGTACGCGATGACCACGAACAGCGCGACCACGGTCAACGTGCCGACCAGGCCCCACTCCTCCCCGATGATCGCGAAGATGAAGTCGGTCGACGGCGCAGGCAGATACAGGTACTTCTGCTTGCTCATGCCGAGCCCCAGGCCGGTGATCCCGCCCAGCGCCAGGGCGAAAAGTGCCTGCACCGTGTTGTAGCCGGCCCCCAGTGGATCCTTGAACGGGTCCAGGAAGGTGTTGATCCGCTCGAGCTGGTAGCTCGTGCTGCTGATCATGAGCCAGGCACCCCCGAGGACCGCCGAGCCGATCGCGGTGACATAGAGGAGATTCGCTCCGGCCATGAAAAAGACCGCGCCGGCGGCGATCACGTACACGCCGGCCGTGCCGAGGTCGGGCTCCATGGCGATGAGCACGAACCCCGGCGCGATGAGCAGCGCGAATGGCACCATCCCGTTCCACAGCGACCCGGCCTCCTTGCCTCGTCGATCGAGCCAATGGGCGAGGTACAGCACGACGGCCAGCTTCGCGAACTCCGCCGGCTGCAGCGAGCCGACGCCCGGCACCACGATCCAGCGCCGGGATCCGTTGATCTCTGAGCCGATGCCCGGGATGAGCACAACGACGAGCAGCGCCAGCGTGATGACAAAGATCGGGATGGCGAGGTAGCGGAGGTGGCGGAAGTCGATCCTGCTGGCCACGAGGAGGCCCGTCAGGCCGATCGCGGCCCACACGATCTGCTCCATGCCCTGGGCGGCCGGATCGGCGCTGCTGAAGTAGGAGCGCACGCTGGACGCGGAGTAGACCATCACGATCCCGATGGCGGTGAGCGCCATGACCGCCAGCAGCAACGCGTACGAAGGCTCGTGCCGTTCCCGGCGCACACCCCCACGCGCCGCCGTCCGGCGCGCGGTCATGGTGGCCGCGGCGGTGCTCATCGCGAACCCTGCGCCGCTTCGCGCACGGCGCGGCGGAACGCATCGCCGCGCGCCGCATAGTCGGTGAACATGTCGAAACTGGCGGCGGCGGGCGACAGCAGGACGACGTCACCGGGCAAGGCCCATCGAACGGCGATCCTGACCGCCGCGTCCATGTCGGTTGCCCTCTCGACCGGCACCCGGTCGCCGACGAGCGCCGCCACCTCGTCCGCGGTCTCGCCGATCAGGATGGCGAGCCGTGTGTGCTCGGCGATCGCATCGGCGAACTCGCCGAAGGTGAGGCCCTTGGCCTGCCCGCCCGCGATCAGCACGATCGGAGCCTCGAAGGACTCGAGGGCGGCGATGGCCGCAACCGGGATGGTGGCCTGGGAATCATTGATCCAGCGAATGCCTCCGAATTCTTGGACAGGCTCCATCCGGTGCGCCACGCCACCGAAGCCCCGGATCGCCTCCGCGATGTGCGCGAGCGCGACCCCGGCCAGCAGTGACCCCAGGCCGGCCCCAAGCACGTTGCTGAGCATGTGGCGGCCGGGGAGCGGCACGTCCCGGGCGGGCATCAGCCGTTCCCCCGCCATGAGGATCCAGCCCTCGCCATCGACCCAGGCCTCGTCGCGACCCATGCCGGGCCGATCGTGCCCGTACCAGGCGACGGCTTCCGCCGGCAGCGACGCGCCGATCTCCCGGCAGCCCGGATCGTCGTGGTTGAGGACCACCCGTCCGCGCCGGACGGTGAGCTGGGCAAGTCGCGCCTTCACCTTGCGATAGGCCTCGACGCTGCCGTGGCGATCCAGGTGGTCCGCGCCGACGTTGGTGTAGACCGCCACATCTGCGCCGCGGCTGATCGTCGGAAGCTGGAGCTCGCTGAGCTCGATGACGGCCCAGGTGTCGGACGACAGCTCGCCGGCTCGCTCGATAAGCGGCGTGCCGATGTTCCCCCCCAGCACGCTCGGCGTGCCGGAGCCCTGGAGGATGGCGGCGATCAGCGACGCCGTGGTGGTCTTGCCCTTGGTCCCCGTCACGCCCAGGACGCGCGCCCGCGTAAGCCGCAGGAACAGCTCGACCTCGCTCACCAGCTCCACCCCCGCGTCCTGCGCCACGCGCAGAGCATCGCGAAGCCACGCGTCGGTGGTCGGGAAGTGCGGCGAGATCGAGGGGCTGGTGACGATCAGCTCGGCATGCTCGAGCAGGGCCACCGCCTCTCGGTTCTCGACGCCGAGGGCCAGCTGGACGGGATGCGCGCCGAGCTCGGTCACCGCATCGGCCAGCTCGGTGATGGATCGACGGTCGTAGGCGACGACGACGGCTCCCGCATCGGCCAGGAAGCGGCAGGCGGCGATTCCGGATCGCGCCAGGCCGAGCACAACGACGCGCAGTCCGTTGAGTTCGCCAATGGTCTGGATCGGCTGGCGCGAGGTGGTCATCATCGGCTCGCCTGGAAGCCGCTCACGCCGGCCAGGAAGATCAGCACGCCGAGCAGCCCCGCCAGGGCCGCCACGATCCAGAAGCGCAGCGTGATCTTCTCTTCCGCCCACCCGATGAGCTCGAAGTGGTGGTGGAGCGGCGTCATGCGGAAGATGCGCCGGCCACGGAGGCGGAAGCTCAGCACCTGGATCACGACGCTCATGATTACGGCGAACGGCACGATGCCGATGACGGCCAGCAGCGGGAGCTGGCCGTTCACGGTGGCCACCACAGCCAGCGTGGCGCCCAGCCCAAGCGCCCCTGAATCGCCCATGAAGATCTGCCCGGGATGAACGTTGAACCACAGGAAACCCATGAGCGCGCCGATGACGAGCGCGCAGAAGATCGCGAGATTTGGCTGGGCGATCTTCACGTCCTCCACCGGAACGAGGCTGATGATCAGGTAGGCGACGAAGCTGAAGATCAGGACCCCGCCGGCCAGGCCGTCGAGGCCGTCCGTCAGGTTCACCGCGTTGCTCACGCCGACGATCACGAAGGCCACGAAGATCAGGGTCAACAGGGGCCCGATGACGAGCGGCTCGCCGACGAATGGGATGTTCAGCGCGGTGATCTCGAAGTGACGCTGGATGTAGTAGCCGGCGAGGACGGCCACGACCGTCTGCCAGACCAGCTTCCATCGTCCTCGCATGCCGATCCCGGTGCGGACGTTCACGAAGTCGTCGATTGCCCCCAGGATCCCGACGCCCATCAGCGTCAGCATCGGCGTCAGGGTGGCGGCATCCTCGATCCGCAGGGCCATGGCGAGGAAGAGCACCACGCCGACGATGAGCATGCCGCCCATGGTCGGAGTGCCCGCCTTGCCGTAGTGGGCCTCGGGGCCGTCAGTGCGGATCTGCTTTCCGAAGCCGAGCCGCTGCAGCAGGCTGATATAGATCGGCGCGAGAAGCACCATGCCGGTGAAGGCCAGCAGCAGGGCGACGACGATCTGGAGGATGGTCATCGCGCGCCACCCTCGCGGAGCAGGTCGACCGTCCGGTCCAGCCCGATTCCGCGCGACCCCTTGAGGAGGACGAGGTCGCCTTCGGCCGGGGCCAGCTCGCGGTCGAGGAGCTCGGCCGCCGCCTCGGCATCATCGGCCTCGACGACGCGCGCGGCACCGGCGGCGCGGGCGGCGTCCGCGATCCAGCGTCCCCGAGCTCCGACCGCCAGGAGCGCGTCGGTGGCCGCTGCGGCGCGCGTGCCGATCTCGCGGTGCAGGCGCTCCTCGTCGGGACCCAGCTCGAGCATGTCGCCCAGGACGGCGATGCGACGTCCACCGTCACGCAGGGGCGTCTCGGCCAGGAAGTCGAGCGCGCCGGCCATGCTGATCGGCGAGGCGTTGTAGGTGTCATCGACCAGCCGCGCGCCGCCGGCCGCGAGGAGGATGTTCATCCGATGCGGAGCGTGGCTGCCGGCGGCCAGTGCCTCGGCGACCTGCGCCATGGGAACGGCGAATCGCTCGGCGACCGCCGCGGCGGCGAGCGCGTGCGGCACGAGGTGGCGACCCGGAGTCGCGCTCACGACGCGTTCCGCGCCCCACGGCGCCTGGATCGTGAACTCCGTGCCGTCCAAGCCGCGCGACGTGATGTCCACGGCGCGCACGTCGGCCGCCGCATCGAGTCCGAACGTCCGGACCTGGGCCGGCGTGAGATCGCGCATCGCGGCGACGCGCGGATCGTCGGCGTTGAGCACGGCCAGGCCGTCACTCGGAAGCGCCCGCGGCAACTCGGACTTCGCCTCGGCGATCCGCTCGATGCTGCCGGCGCGCTGAAGATGCGTCGGGTGAACCGACAGGACGACGCCGACCTCGGGACGGGCGATCTCGGCCAGCCGGGCGATCTCGCCGACCGTGTACATGCTCATCTCCAGGACCGCCACCTGGTGGTCCGGCTCGAGGTTGAGGAGCGTCATCGGCAGGCCCGTCTCCGAGTTGAGGTTTCCCTCGCTGCGCAGCGTAGTCAGCGTGCGCGACAGGACGTCCGCCGTGACCTCCTTGGCGATCGTCTTGCCGGTCGAGCCGGTGATGCCCACGACGCGCACGTCATGCGTCGCTCGCCACCACGCCGCAAGGTCCCCGAGAGCCGTCACGGGATCCGCGACCATCACGACGGCCCGATCGAGGTCATCGGGCAGCTCGACCGCCTGCTCGACAAGGGCCGCAGCCGCCCCGGCGCGCAGAGCGTCCTCCACGAAGGCGAGCCCATCCACCCGGTCACCACGAAGGGCGACGAAACAGCATCCGGGCGTCACCCGGCGTGAATCGACGCAGGCGCCGCGGATGGTGGAGACCGTCGTGGGTCGGAGGAGTCGGCCACCGGTGGCGGCCAGCAGGTCATCGAGGCGGATCGTGGGAGGCACGCGGACCATGCTGCGGACTGCGGCCGAGTCTAGCAGTCTCATGGCTGCGCAACGGGCTCGAGGGGGCGGTCCGGAGCGATGGCCAGGTAGTCGAGGACCTGCGGCATCAGGCTCGAGTAGACCCACTCCGGCCGCTCGGGCATGTGACGACCGCCGGCTCCGGCGGGCCGATGGATGAGGATCAGGGTCACGAGCTTGCGGTCGCCTGCCGGCAGGAGACCCACGAAGCTCGAGTCGACCCAACCGTCGATATACTGCCAGCGCTCGACGACCTCGCCATCGTCGTTCTTCACCCTCACCGGCCCGGCGATCTGCGCGGTGCCGGTCTTGCCGGCCACCGTGTATCCGGGAATCGAGGCGCGGTTCGCGATTCCGTCGTCGATCGCTGCGGTCAGAAGTTCGATCATGGTCGCCGCGGTCTCGGGGCGCATGATCCGCTCAAGAGGTGGCGTGCTCGCCGGATGGTAGGTCCCGTCGGGATCGGTCCAGCCCTCGACGATGTGCGGCGTCACCAGCTCGCCGCCATTCGCGAACGCGGCATACCCGGCCGCCAGCTGCACCGCGGTCAGGCTCAGTCCCTGGCCGAACGAGTTCTGTGCCGCGGTCAGGTCACCCGATGCGTTCGGGCCGTCGGGATCCCAGATGACGCCGGTTGCCTCGCCGCTCAACTCGATGCCGGTCGGGCTGCCGAAGCCGAAGCGGCGAAACGCGTCGAACAGCTCCGAGCCGCCGAGGGTGAGGCCGATCTTCGCGGCACCAACGTTGTTCGACAGCTGGAGGACGTCGCCGGCCGTGATCGGACCATGGCCATACGGGAAGTCGAGGCGATCCGCATTCTGGACGCGGACCTTGCCGATCATCAGGTTGTTGTCGTCCTCGACCGCGGTCGAGGTGGTGATGGCTCCGGCGTCGAGTGCGGCCGCGATCGTGAACGCCTTCATCACCGATCCGGGCTCGTACTGGCGCGAGACCGCAGGATTCGCAAACAGATCCCCCTTGGTGGTGGCGAACTGGTTCGCGTCATAGGAGGGGTAGTTCGCCATGCCCAGGATCGCGCCCGTTTCGGCATCCATGATCAGGCCGGTGGCGCCCGCGGCTCGATTCGTCTGGTACGTCGCCCAGATCGATTCTTCGAGCAGGTGCTGCACGCCGGAATCGATGGTGAGACGCAGGTCACGGCCGTCGATCGGCTCGCGCAGCAGGCTGACCGAATCCGCGATGCGTCGCCCGATGACGTCCTCCTGGGCGTTCACCAAGCCGGCGACACCGGCGAGCATCGCATCTTCCGCCTGCTCGACGCCGTAGGCCGCCGCACCGTTGTTGTCCACGAACCCGAGAACCTGGGCAGCCAGCGTCGTGCCGGGGCCGGCTCCCTTGACCGGGTAGACGCGCTTCGTCTCGGGCATGAGGCCCACCCCGCGCAGGTCCAGTGCGCGGATCCGTTCGGCAACCTCAACAGGCACGCGGCGCTTCACGAACGCCCAGCTGCGATCGGTGTCGATGCGCTCACGCACCTCGGCGGCGGTCATGCCGAGCACCGACGCCAGGAGCGCCGATGTGAGTCCCATGTCCTCGATGCTGGGCGGCGTGACGAAGACCGATTGCACCTCGACCGAAGTCGCGAGCAGCTCACCGTTGCGATCGCTGATCTCTCCTCGCTCGGCTGGCAGGTCCTGCTCC
>JBDSJJ010000127.1:0-3623 GCA_039917415.1 Candidatus Limnocylindria bacterium
GTGCCAGGATCTTCATCTCCGTCGTGTAGCGCCGGATTCCGGGGTAGGCGGCGTAGTAGTCCTCGATGAAGCCATGCGCCTCCTCGCGCGGAATGCTCAGCCGCTGCGCGAGCCCGAAGTCGGAGAGGCCGTAGGCGATCCCGTAGTTGATCATCTTCGCCACGCTGCGCTCCTTCGGTCCGACCGCGTCGGGCTGGAGCCCGAGCACGCGGGCGGCCGCCGCCAGGTGGATATCGGCGTGCGCGGCGAAGTCGGCCTTCAGCCCCTCGTCCTGGGAGACGTGGGCGAGGATGCGCAGCTCCTGCTGCGAGTAGTCGGCGCCGAGCAGGAGCTTTCCCCGTGGCGCGACGAACGCGCGACGAATCCGCCGGCCGAGCGCCGTCCGGATCGGGATGTTCTGGAGGTTCGGGTCGGTGCTCGACAGGCGCCCGGTGGCCGCCACCGCCTGCTGGTAGGTGGTATGCAGGCGCGCCTCCTCGTCGACCAGCGTCGGCAGCGCATCGACGTAGGTCGACTTGAGCTTCGAGACCTGCCGATGCTCGAGGATGAGCGGGACGACCTCGTGCTTGTCCCGGAGCTCCTCGAGCACCGAGGCGTCGGTCGACCGGCTCGTCCGCGTGCGCTTCGTGGATGGCAGCTCGAGCTCATCGAACAGGATCGTCTCCAGCTGACGCGGTGACCCGATGTTGAACTCGTGGCCGACCATCTCGTAGATGTGCGTCTCCAGCCCGGCCAACGTGGCGCCGAACTCGTCGCTCATGGCCGCCAGCGTCTTCATGTCAAGCGCGACCCCGGCGATCTCCATGCGCGCCAACACCGGCAGCAGCGGCATCTCGACCTCGTCGTAGAGCCGGGCCAGCCCACCATCGTCGAGCTGCCCGCGCAGGATCGGATGGGCGAGCAGCGCGGTGAGCGCCTCGGCCGCGGCACGCCTGGCCATCGGCTGCTCCTCCGCGCCCGTCTCGGCATTCACGGGCTTCGGTGGCAGCTCGGCCCCGAAGTGCTGCGCCGCCAGGTCCTCGATCGTCTGCGAGCGCAGCGCCTGGTTGACCATGTAGCCCGCCACAAGCGTGTCGGCGAACGTGCCACGCAGCTCGAGCCGGCGGTCGGACCAGAGCGTCGTCACCAGCTGCTTGAGGTCGTGGCCGATGCGAATGCGGTCCTCCCGAATGAACTCCGGCGGCAGCCGATCCAGCGCCGGGCTGCCGGGGTCGCAGGGCACGTACCACGTGCCGCCGTCCGCCGACGCCATCGCGATGCCGAACAGGCGTCGTCCCAGCGGGCGTCCGCTGCCGAGAGCCCAGCCCAGTCCCACGGCATCGTGCGCCTCGAGCCACGAATCGAGCTCGTCGAGATCGGCCGGGGTACGGGCAATGCGCGGATCGACATTTTCGATCGAGCCACCGGGGTCGGCGAGGGCATCGGGTCGCTCGCGCGTCGGCGCCCCGGGAGTTGTGTCGGCCGGCACCCTGCCTCCGAGCAGGTCGAGGCTGAGTTGCAGTCCGCCCTTCGTCTCCTGGTCCGGATTGTCGTAGCCGGTCGGCGCGATGCTCGACGCCGGCAGCCGATCGATGAGGGAACGGAACTCGAGCTCCCGCAGACGCTGGGCGACCGCGCGCCGGTCGTAGCGGCCAGTGCGCGCCTCGTCGAGGCCGAGCTCGACCGGGAGGTCCACGACGATCCGGCCGATCTCGCGGGACATGTGTGCCGATTCGCGATGCTCCCCCAGCCGCTCCCGCATCTTCCCCTTCACCTCGTCGAGGTGCTCGTAGATGCCGTCGAGCGTGCCGAATTGCTGGAGGAGGCTGACGGCGGTCTTCTCCCCCACGCCGGGGACCCCGGGGATGTTGTCCGACGTGTCGCCCTTGAGCGCCTTGTAGTCGAGCATCTGGTCGGGGCGCAGGCCGTAGCGCTCCATGACCCTCGCCTCGTCATAGATGACCGTGGAGGCCACACCCATGCGCGTGGTCAGCAGCCGCACGTGATCGTCGACCAACTGGAGTCCGTCGAGGTCGCCCGACACGATCATGGTGTCGACGTTCTGGGCGGTCGCCTTCTTGGCCAGGGTGCCGATCACGTCATCGGCCTCGTAGCCTTCGAGCTCGCGCGTCGGCATCCCGAGCATTGCCGCGATCTCTCGCACGATCGGGAACTGGCCGCGCAGGTCGTCGGGCATGCTCGGCCGCCCGGCCTTGTACTCCGGATAGGCGTCGAAGCGGAGCTGAGGCTTCCCGACGTCGAAGCTCACGATCGCGAAGTCGGGCTTCACGTCCTGCATGCCGCGCAGCACGATCTGGAGGAAGCCGAAGACGGCGTTGACGAGCGTCCCGTCCGAGAGGGTGAGCGGCGGCAGCGCGAAGTAGCCGCGGTAGACGAGGCTCGGCCCGTCGATGAGCATGAGGAGCGGGCGGCGATCGGGCATCGGTGCCTCTGAGTCTAGCCCGATGGGCGCCAGCGAGCCGCCGTAGAATCGTCTTCATGACCGGGCGTCGAACCATCGATCCCTACGCCGTCATGGGCGTCTCGCGCGTTGCGTCACCGTTGCAGGTTGCCCGGGCGCACCGGCTCCTGGCGAAACGCCATCATCCCGACCTCCACGAGGGTGCGACCGAGGCGGCCGAGCGCATGCGGGCCATCAACGAGGCCTGGTTCATCCTGTCGAGCCCCGCCCGCCGACTCGACTACGACCGCGCGCACCCGTCCTCGGGCACGCCTTCATCGGGGCACTGGGGGGCGTCGCGCTCGCCGATCACCCCGGCGGCACCATCCTCCACACGGACATGGGCGACCTGGCGTGCCAGCGCGGCGGAGACGAGGGCCGCTCCTCGCACAGTCCGTCGACCCGGCGAGGTGCCGATCCCGCGCACACGCCGCCCGCCACGCCTCGAGTCGCCGCCCGCCACGTTCCGCGACTCCGGTTGGGCCGCCGTGCTGGCAGGCGCGGTGATCCTGATGCTGCTGGTCGGCGCCATCGCTGCGGGCCGCCTCGCGATCTGACTGCGTGGCACCCGGCTCGCGCCGATAGATCGACAGAATCGCGCCGGAAGTGCGGTTCAGGCGCCGTCCTGCCGATCTATCGGCTCAAGAGCGTCCCGAGTGGTGCGGTTGGGGCCTCTCCGGCCACGTGACAACCGATAGATCGTCAATGCGGCGCCGGAAACGGGCCTCGGGCGCCAATTCGGCGATGTATCGCGTCAGCCGGCGCGCGGCACCAGGATCCAACGAAGGAGCAGCGCGCCGATCATCACGGCGACGCCCGCGAAGAGCACCATCGGCCATGGCGACCGGTCGGTGCCCTCGTTGAGTCCGAAGTCGGTCCCTTCGCCCAGCGTGCGGGACTGCGTCTCGCCGTCACTCTCGCCCGCGACGACCGGATTCTCATCGACCGATGCCGAGGCGTCCCGCACAATCGAGGCTTCGGGTTGGAGCTCGGCCTGCTCCCCGGGCTCGCTTTCCTCGGATGCGGCCGGAGCGGCAGCCTCGCCCGCGGACTGGACGATTGAGCCGCCGCTGCCCGCGGAGTCGGCACCGCCCGCCATGCCGTCGAGCATGGGCGTGGTCGTGCCGACCGCGCCGACGAGCGCAATCGCGGCACCGGCCGCCAGGACCGGCGCGAAGAATCG
>JBDSJJ010000128.1:0-6200 GCA_039917415.1 Candidatus Limnocylindria bacterium
CTGAAGGACGGCACGCGCAGGATCACGAACATCACCGAGGTCCAGGGCATGGAAGGTGACGTCATCGTCATGCAGGATGTCTTCGTCTTCGAGCAGACCGACGTGGTCGACGGCAAGATCCAGGGCAAGCTCAAGCCGACCGGGATCCGACCCCACTTCGTCGAGCGCTTCGAGACCGCGGGCATCCATCTCCCGTCGAACATCTTCGGGTCGCCGTTCTGATGCTGCCCATCGTCATTGCGGGTCTTGCCGCGCTCGCCGTCCTCGTCATCGCCATCGGCGTCTCGATGAGCGCCGGCGGCGGGACCGTGGCGTCGCGCCTCGAGCGCTACGCCTCGGCCGGCGGCGGCGAGACATCCGAGAATGGCGGCGAGCGCGAGTCGGCCGTTGTCGCCGGCCTGTCGCGCGTCATGGAACGCCAGGACCTGAACACGCGGCTGAGCACGGACCTCGCTCGTGCCGACCTGAAGATTCGACCTGCCGAGTTCCTCATCCTGTGGGCGGTGACGCCGATCATCTTCGTCGGTGCGGCGATCCTCATCGGCGTCGTCTTCCCCGGATTCCAGAACATCGTCGCGCTGATCGGGATCTTTATGATCGGCATGTATTTCCCGCGCTTCTACATCAAGCGACGGCAGGCGAAGCGGATCCGCCTGTTCGGGGAGCAGCTGCCGGACACCATCACGCTGCTGGCGAACTCGCTGCGAGCCGGCTCGTCGTTCCTCCAGGGCATCGAGCTCGTGACGCGCGAGGCCCGACCACCGATCAGCGAGGAGTTCGACCGCGTCGTGCGCGACATGCAGCTGGGCTTGGCACTCCACCCGGCGCTCAACAACCTCGTGCGGCGGGTGGCGTCCGAGGACCTTGAGCTCATGGTCACCGCCATCCAGATCCAGAGCCAGGTCGGCGGCAACCTCGCCACCGTCCTCGACTCCATTGCGTTCACGATCCGCGAACGCGTCCGCATCAAGGGCGAGATCAACACGTTGACCGCGATGCAGCGCTACTCCGGGTACATCATCACCCTCCTCCCCGTGGGACTAGCCGGCCTGCTGTTCCTCATCAGCCCGAGCTACATGACGGCCATGCTGGTCAGCCCGCCCGAGGCGCTCGGGCTCCCGCTGGGCGTGGTCTTCTTCATCGTCGGCCTCATCAGCATGGGCATCGGGTACCTGCTGATCCGCCGCATCGTCGATATCAAGGTGTAGCCGCATGTCTCCTGAGATCCTCATTGCCATCCTCGCGGCGGGCGCCGTCCTGTTGATCACGTACGGCATCGCGGCACGTCCGACGGAAGATGCCGTCCAGGCGCGCCTCTCTCAGCTCGTGGTCCAGCCCAGGACCATCGAGGAGATGGAGCTCCAGCAGTCGTTCTACGAGCGCATCGTGCGCCCCGTGATCCGCCGCATGGCGCGAGCCGGTCGCCAGCAGGAAGGCAGCATGCTGCAGCGAATCGACCTGAAGCTCGAGAGGGCCGGCTACCCCGGCGGGCTCCGCGGTGCCGACTGGGTGGGCGTTAAGCTCATCTCGCTCATCGCGTTTGCCGTCGTCTTCTTTCTCCTGGGCACCTTCGTCCTCGGCTCGCCGATCCTTGGCCTGTTGATGATCGTCGTGGGCGGTGCCGTGGGCTACATCGCTCCGGAGTTCTGGCTGGGCCGCAAGGCCGGTGCCCGTTCGCTGGCCATGGTGCTCCAGCTCCCCGATGCGCTCGACCTCCTCACCATCTCCGTGGAGGCCGGCCTCGGGTTCGACGCCGCCCTTGCGAAGGTGGTCGAGAAGATGGAGGGCCCCTTGGTCGATGAGTTCCGGCAGGCGCTGGCCGAGGTCCGCATGGGTCGTGCGCGCCGTGACGCCCTGCGCGATGTCGCGACGCGAGCCGATGCGCAGCCCGTCAGCAATTTCGTGGGTGCCATCATCCAAGCCGAGCAGCTCGGCGTGCCGATCGCCAAGGTTCTCCAGATCCAGTCGAACCAGCTCCGGATCGAGCGCCGCCAGCGCGCCGAGGAAGCCGCCGCCAAGGCGCCGGTGAAGATGCTCTTTCCGATGGTCGGATGCATCTTCCCGACGATCTTCATCGTCATCCTGGGGCCGGCGGTCGTGACTGTCATGGCCGGACCGGGCATCTAGCATGCTGCCGCCGGTCCGGCCGGCCATCTTGCTGGTCGATGACGACCTCACTCTGCTCTCCGTCCTCTCCCGCCGCGTCAGCCGCGCCGGCTACGAGGTGCGCACCGCGACATCCGGCTCGGCGGCGTTGAAACAGCTCGAGGGCTCTTGGCCGGCACTGCTGGTCATCGACCTCATGATGCCGGGGATGGACGGCTTCGAGCTGGCGCGCCGCGTAAAGCAGCTCGCCGACCTGCCGATCATCGTGCTCTCGGCGGTGGATGAGTCGGAGGCCAAGGTCACGGCGCTCGAGCTGTACGCCGAGGACTACGTCACCAAGCCGTTCGATCCCGATGAGGTGGTTGCCCGCATCCAGCGCATCCTGCGCCGCGCGTCCGTCGGAAGTCCGCAGATCTCGCTCGCGGGGGGCGATATCGAGGTCAACCTGGCGTCACGCCAGCTCACCACACCAGGGGGGACCCAGCAGCTCACGCCGACCGAGGCGCGACTGCTCCAGGTTCTTGCCTCCGCAGTGGAACGCGTCGTCCCCACCGACGAGCTGCTCGGCCGCGTGTGGACCGACGCGGATGGCGCGGATCCCTCCTACCTGTGGGTCACGGTTCGTCGCCTGCGTCGGAAGCTGGAGGCGGATCCGGATCGTCCGAGGTATCTCATCACGGAGCGCGGGATCGGGTACCGGCTCACTTCGGGGACACCTGTCGCTCCTCGGGCCTGACGTGGGTCGACCAGGACTCTGGCTCCGCGCCTTCATGGCACTCCTCATCGCCGTCCTGCCGCCGTTGCTCCTCGTCATCGGCACGGTCGTCCTCGCCGATGCGCTGATGGAAGGACGCGACGCCGAGGTGGTTGCTGCGATCGTTGTGGGCGGCTCGGTGCTGTGGGCGGCGCTCCTCGCGATCTTCTACGCGCGAGCCATCGCGGACGACATCCGATCGCTGCTCTCCGTGGCCCAACGAGGTGACCCGGTCAATACGGAGATCGGCGACGCGCACGGACATCTGGCGGCGTCGCTGGCCGAGCGCAACCGCCAGGTTGCGGCCCTGGCCACGGAGACGGGCCGGGTCCCGATTGACGACGCGCCGGTGGCCGTCGTGGATGCCGTGGTCAGCGCCGTCCGGTCCGTGATGGGCGATGCGACCTGGCGCTGCGCCATCTTGGAGTCCGAGAACCCGGCCCTGCTGCCCGCGGGCACCTATCACGGAACCGACGACGTGCGGCCAATCGAGCCCATCGGGGACCTCGAGCGATGGGCTGCCGTGTCGACCGGCGAGGCGCCGGGCCGGATCGAAGGCCCGTGGGGGGCGTTCCTGGCCATCGACGTCGCTGCCAGCGATCGCCTTCGCTCGGTCCTCTACGCTCCGTGGGAGGGACGCCCCGCGCCGACGCCCGCCGAGATCGATCTGCTGACGCTTGTCGGCCAGCACGCCGGGACGGCGATCGAGCATTCGCTGCTGTACGCCCACGTGCGAACGCAGGCGGACGAGCTCAACCGGCTGGCCGCCGTGCAGGCGGACTTCCTTCGAGGAGTGACGCACGATCTCCAGACACCACTGACCAGCATCAGCGCGCTGGCGAACGAGCTGCGCGCCGATGACGGGTTGGCAACCGCTGCCCGTGCCGATCTCGAGTCGATCAGCTACCAGGCGGAGCGCCTCCGCCGGATGGTGAGCCAGCTGCTCGTCGCCTCGCGGCTCGAGGCGGGCGTCTTCACGCCGCAGCAGGAGGTCTTCACCGTCGCCCCGCTCGTGGAGCGCACGTGGGCGGCCCTCCGCGCGGATCGACCGTTCGAGCTCGTGGTCGAGGGTGTGCCGCACCTGGCGGTCGCCGACCCCGATCGGCTCGAGCAGGTCCTGTGGGCGCTCTTCGACAACGCGGTGAAATACAGTCCCGCCGGCTCACCGATCACCGTGCGGATCCGGCCGGACGGATCCGGAGAGCTCCTCGTTGCCGTGTCCGACGCAGGCACCGGCATGGACGCCGAGACCGTGGCGCATGCCTTCGACCAGTTTTTCCGATCGACCCAGGCTCGCAATCTCGCACCGGACGGCAGCGGCGTCGGGCTCTATGCGGCGTTCGGGCTCATGCGCGCCATGGGCGGCTCCATCCAGATTGAGTCACGCCTGGGTGCTGGGACGTCCATGGTCCTGCGCATTCCCGCGGAGGCCGTGGACGAGGCGTCGGCCTAGAGCCTCTCCAGGCTGCCTTGTATATACGGATATACTCCGCGTTCCTTGCACGAATGCCATTGCGTCGCGGGACATCAAGGACGACAAAGGAGGGCGATGCAGGCACCGCCCTCCTCGTCTTCCGAGAGTGAACCCTAGCGGGTCAGCCCGATGAAGTTCGTCCTCGAGAAGCAGTTCGGATCCGAGACGTTGCACGGTGGTGTCCCGTACCCGGCCGGGACACCCGGCAGGGCATAGAACTCCACGAAGTTGCCGCGGAGCTTCGACGCGTGCTGGTCATACCCGGTCAGCGTGAACGCCGCCAGGGTGATCACCTCATAGTTGAGGTTTGACCCACCAGCATCGTTCGTCTGGCTCCAGATAGGGATCAGCACGGTTTGACCAATGTATCCGTCCAGGCAATCACGGACTTCACGCTTGTTCATGTCGCCAGTCGAACCCTCGACCCAGACGGGAAACGTCATCGCATCGTTGTCGGGCCGGCACATGCTGTCCGCGAGTGTCCCCGCATCCACATCTCCGCGCCAGGTGAGGAACCCGAAGTTGCCAGGACCCTCTTCCCCTTCGGTCAGCTCGTACTCGGTCCCGTACTCGAACTCCGAGTCGAACATTCCAATCGGCAGGAGGATGCCAGACGGCGCCTCGTTCAGGATTCCGGAGGTCATTGCAGTCGCCTCAGTCGCCACGTGGACCGACGAGATGCCCACCACCTTCATGAAGAAGGTCTCCGGGTCGCTTGAGGTATCCACGCGGATGCCCTGCGCAAAGGGCGGAATGGGACCGCCGGACGCAACTGCTCCCAGGTCGATCTCGACGCCCGGACCCACCCCGGGTCGAACGTACTCGGCCGACCAGGTGCATCCATCGGCGGCGACGCAGCCGTTGTTCTCGGCGCTTGCGAGCGTGGCCGTGAAGACGTCCGAGCCGGTCCGGCCGCCGTCCAGGTAGTGATCGGCGATCACCTTGGTGCCGGCCATCGACGCGAGGTCGGCCGTGTTCTGGTTCGAGCGCCGCTCACGGAACCCGACACCGGTATCGATGACGAGCCCTGCAATGAGCAGCAGCACGATCAATCCGCCGGCCACCATCACGAGGATCTGGCCGGATTCCTCTTCGCGATTCCGCATTCGATTCCACATCGAAATGATTCCTTTCCGCATTGATTCCGGCCGAATGGTCCGGGGATGAAATGGGGTCATCAGTTGTTCACCACTGCTTCCGAGCGAGCCTCGATATGCAGCGAGCCGACGATCTGGCCGATGATCGGCGTGATCATGTCGACGTCGGCCTCCGCTTGGACGATCAGGATGTCGTTGACCGTGCATCCGAACGCCCCCTGCGGTGTGCACGACGCATCCACGGTGGGATTCGGGACGCCTTCGAGCAGGTCGACGACATAGGCTTCGACCGTGTCGCGCGTCGTGTCATCGAAGGCGCGGGCCTGGACCGATCCATACCGCGCGCCCTCGCGGGCTCCCTCCGAGAGAGAGTTGTAAACGAAGACCGCGCGGCCCAGGTCGATCAGGCCGAAGAGAATGAGGAAGAAGATCGGAAGAGCCAGCGCGAGCTCGACCATGGCCTGGCCTCTTCGCTCCGGCCGATTCCGTCGCGTGAGCATCATCAGTTGTCCACCTGAATCGTCGTGGTGAGGCACGGGCGGACCTGGCCGACCCCGATGGTCTGGGTGGCGACCGTGTAGTCGCTGTTCGGAGGCCGCACCGCCGAGAAGTTGGCAGCCTGGAATCCGGCAATCGACCAGTCAGCCTGCGCAACCGTGATCTTCTTGCCGGTGAGCGTCGGCACGGTGCATTGCGCGGCCGGCGTGGGCGAGGGCGTGCCAGTCGCGGACGGTGTCGGCGTTGGGGTCCCAGGTCCCGGGGTGGGCGT
>JBDSJJ010000129.1:0-8061 GCA_039917415.1 Candidatus Limnocylindria bacterium
CCACGATGCCCACCTCGCCGCGCGGCACCATCCCCCAGCCGATGAGCGTCGCCTCCGCACGACCGAGGCGGATGGCGCCCAGGAATGCGCCGATGAACTTCGTCGCCACGGCCACGACCGTGACGCCCACGACCAGTCCGATGACGCCGATGTCGGCCAGCCCCACGAGGTCCACCTGCGCGCCGATGAATCCGAAGAAGAACGGCGTGAAGAACGCCGCCACCGGCGCCACCTCCGCCTCGAGTGCGTGACGCTCGCTCGACTCCCCGACAACCATGCCGGCCAGGAAGGCGCCGATGATGGCCGCCAGCCCGATCTGGGTGGCCAGCGCGGCCAAGCCCAGCATGATGATCATCCCCGGCAGGAACGGCGTGGAAGCGAAGACCGGGTCCGTCAGCAGGGATCGGCGCCGCGCGAGGATGCGCGTTCCCCCGATGAGCACGATCCCGATGAACAGGAGGGCCACGACCACGAGCAGCCCGAGCTCGCCGAGCGCGACGTTTCCCGCGGCCAGCCCGCTCGCAAAGGCCAGGATCAGCATCGCCAGCACGTCGTCGATGACCGCCGCGCCGAGAATCACGCGGCCGCTGCGCGCGTTGAGCGCCCCGAGGTCGCGCAGGGCGCCCGACGTGATGCCAACGCTGGTCGCCGTCAGCGCGGCGGCGAGGAAGACCGCCACCGACAGCGGGGACCCGAGCAAACCGGCCAGCACAAATCCGCCGGCAAATGGCAGCACCACGCCCAGCGCCCCGACGGCGAGGGCCGTGGGGCCGACACGGAGCAGGTCGTGGAGTCGGGTCTCGACGCCGACCTGGAAGAGGAGCAACACCACGCCGATCTCCGCGAAGAGCATCGTCTCGGCGTTGATCTCGTACCAGCCCAGCACGGCCGGACCCACGATCACGCCGGCCAGGATCTCGCCGATCACCGGGGGCTGGCCCAGCCGCTTGAACGCCTCGTCGCCGATCTTCGCGGCAAGCAGCAGCAGGAAGAGCTGACGCAGGACCTCCGCCATGTGCTCCATCGGCTACAGCAGGTAGCGCAGCCACACGTAGCCGGTGGCAATGACCATGGTGGCGAGCGTGACGGGGAGTCCGTACTTCAGGAAGCGCACGAAACTGATCGGGTGGCCCTCGCGCTCGGCCATGCCGGCCAAAATGACGTTCGCGCTGGCGCCGATGATCGTGGCGTTGCCGCCGAGGTCCGCGCCGATGGCCAGCGCCCACCACAGCCCGTCGTTCGGCTGGCCCTCCGCCAGCTGCGTCACAACCGGGATCATGGTGGCCGTGTACGGGATGTTATCGATGATCCCCGACAGCGTGGCCGATAGCCACAGCAGGAGAATGGAGGTCGGGGCCAGGGCTCCGCCGGTCAGCTCGAAGATCGCATCGGCCACCGCATCGATGAGGCCGATCTCGATCACCCCGGCGACCAGCATGAACAGGCCGATGAAGAAGAAGAGCGTGGGCCACTCGACCTCGCGCAGCACCTCATCCGGGCTCTCGCGCGCTAGGAGCATGAGCGCCACCGCACCCGCCAGCGCGATCGTCGCGGGTTCGAGGTGCAGGACCCCGTGGAACAGGAAGCCGACCAGCGTGAGCCCGAGCACGATGAGCGCGACGCGCAGCAGGCCGGGATTCGTGATCATCTCGCTCTCATCGAGCTCGAGCAGGCTTTCTCGCAGGGCCGGATCGGCGTCGAGCTGTCCGCGGAACAGCCAGCGCGCGGCCAGGAGGTAGAGGACGAGCAGGACCGCCGACAGCGGCGCCATGTTCACGAGGAAGGCACCGAAGTCCAGTCCGGCCGCGCTGCCGATGAGGATGTTGGGGGGATCGCCGATCAGCGTCGAAGCGCCACCGATGTTCGACGCCAGGATCTCGCTCATGAGGAAGGGGAACGGGTTCATTCCCAGCCGAGCCGCGAGGAAAAGCGTGATCGGACCAACGAGCACGACGGTCGTGACGTTGTCGAGCAGCGCCGAGGCGACCGCCGTGATGACGCTCAGCACCACGAGGATCCGATACGGCTCGCCGCTCGCGAACCGGGCCGCGCGGACCGCGATCCAGCCGAAGACCCCCGTCTTTCGGATGATGCCGGCCAGGATCATCATTCCCGCCAGCAGGAAGATGACGTTGAAGTCGATCTCCTCGAAAGCCTGCTCCTGGCTGACGATCCCGAGCAGGACCATCAGGATCCCGCCGGCCATGGCGGCGAGTGTCTTGTGGATCCGCTCGGTCGCGATCAGCAGGTACGTGACGCCGAAGATGGCGAGGCCCAGGACGACCTCGAAGGTCATACGTCGTCCCCGTCGGTGTCCGGGGCAGGCTCGAGAAGCGCCTCGCGGCCGGAGGCACGGACCCACACGATGAGCAGCTCGAGCTGGTCCACGTATCCAACGACCGTCTCGTCCCGATCCGTGATGGGCAGCCCGTTGAGATGGCTCACGTGCATGCGCTCGAACGCCGCTCGAACGTTCTCATCGGGGTGCACGCTGACCGGATCGACCATGATGTCGCCGGCGGTGCGGGCCGCGACGTGCTTCGCATACTTCATGGCGGCTTCGAGGTCCATGATCTCGCCGAGGAACTCCTCGGGCACGATCTTCAGGAAGACGTCATTCACCAGGGAACGGATCGGGATGACCCCGACGAGCTTCCGATCCTGATCGACCACGGCGATGACGCGACAACCGGTGTTCTCGACCGCCATGCCGGCGACCTGGCCCAGGCTGTCGGTCGCGCGAACGACCACCGGCTCCATCCGCAGGATGCGGTCGGCTTCGGCGATGGTCGTCTTCTGGGTGATCGTCTCCGGGGTCGGCGCCCGCTCGTGGTCGGCCATGGAAGTCCGCTCCGAATACTGAGATGAGGCCGCATGCGCAGCCTCTCCGGGCCCGCGGTTCGGCCGCCGCCCAGCCGTTCCAGTCTACCCGACCCCTTTCCGAGCGCCCGGTATGATCCGAATCATGCCGCCGACGACGCCCCGCGCCGCCGACTGCCGGTTCATGCCATGACCGGACTCGGGCTGACCCTGCTACTGGCACTGGGTGCCGCGCTGGTGCTGGGGGCCATTGCGCATCGGCTGCGCCTCCCGCCGATGATCGGGTACATCGTGGCGGGCCTGGTGGTCGGTCCCGCGACGCCCGGCTTCGTGGCGGACCGCGAGGAGGTGCTTGCCCTCGCCGACATCGGCGTCGCGCTGCTGATGTTCAGCATCGGGCTCCAGTTCAGCATCGGCGAGCTGCGATCGGTCGGCGCGCGAGTCCTGGCCGGGACTCCGGTCCAGGTCGCCATCACCCTGGGCATCGGCACCGGGACCGGGCTGCTGCTGGGCTGGTCACTGATCGAGTCGCTGTTCATCGGCGGGGCCGTCTCGGTCTGCTCGACGGTGGTGCTCGTCAAGATTGCCGGCGAGGGTACGCTCCACACGACCTCGTACGGGCGGACGGCGCTGGGCGTCTCGATCGTCCAGGACCTGGTGACCGTGGTGCTGGTCGTCGCGCTCACCGCGCTGGGTGGCGACGAGGATCGAACCCTCGCCGACCTGCTCGTCAGCGTCGGCGTCGCGCTCGGCTTCGTGGCCCTCGTCGTGATCCTCGGGTCGCGAGTGTTCCCGCGTGTGCTCGGAATGGTGGCCGGGCTGCGCTCACGGGAGCTGTTCGTCATCAGCGTGGCGGTGCTGTCTATCGGGACGGCATTTGCGGCGGCCGCACTTGGCGTGAGCGTGGCCCTGGGGGCGTTCGTCGCCGGCCTGGCCCTCTCCGACTCCGACCTCACCGCCAGCGTGCTCGGCGAGATCGTTCCGTTGCGAGAGCTGTTCAGCGTGTTCTTCTTCGTTTCGATCGGCATCCTGCTCCAGCCGGCCGCGATCATCGGCGCGTGGCCGACGGTCGTCGCGCTGCTCCTGATCATCACGCTCGGCAAGGCGATCCCGGTTGCGGCCCTTGCCCGATTCGACGGACAGCGCCCATCCTCCGCGGTGCGCGCCGGCGCCCTGATCGGCCAGAGCGGTGAGTTCAGCTTTGTCCTTGCGTCCGCCGGACTGGCGGTCGGCGCGGTGACAAGCGACACATTCAGCCTGGCCATGGGCGCGGTCGTGATCTCGATCCTCACCGCCGAGCCGCTCCTGGCTGGCGCCCGCCGAATGGGGGCGTGGCTCGACACCGAGCGGCACCGCTCGGGCCAGCCCGAGGAGCATCCGGCTGCGGACCTCCACCGACACGCGGTGATCCTGGGCTATGGGCGGGTCGGTCGTTCGGTGGCACGAGTCCTCGAGTCGCGCGGCTTCGCGTGGGTCGCGGTCGACGGCGACTACGGCATCACCCGCGAGGCGCGGGCCGCCGGCTCGAAGATCATCTACGGCGAGGCCGGGGCGCCCTCGGTGCTCGACGAAGCGAACGTGGCCCATTGCCACGCACTCATTGCGGCCATCCCGGATGCTCTGGCCACTCGGCAGGCGGTGGCCTACGCCCTCTTGCAGAACCCGAAGGTGGAGATCGTGGCACGCGCCCACTCGGAAGCGGAGGAGGATGAGCTGCGACGAATGGGAGTGAAACGCGTCGTGGTCGCCGAGCGCGAGGTCGGCAACGAGATCCTGCGCCACGCCCTTCGGCGCTTCGGCGTGAGCGACCGAGAGGCAACCGCCTTCGTCGAGGGCCGACGCCGCAGTTGACCGGTCAGCGGGTTCCCGCGAACGCAGCCAGGCCAACGCCGACGACCACCACCACGAGCACGGCGCCGATGATCCATGCCTGGGTCCGTCCCATCTGTCCATCGGCGGCAGCCTCGCTCGGTGCGACCGCCGGGGGCCAGGCGACGATCAGCAGTGTTGCGACGGGGCCCAGGAACAATGAGATGAGCCACCAATTCAGGCCGGACCTGTTCTTCGCCTGGGCGAGGCCGGCATTGATCAGCGACAGGGTGAACCACGCAGCGCCGCCGGAGACGTACTGATCCTGCATGGCGGCACGTTACTCCTGAGCCGGTACGGATGACCAGACTTCGTCGATACGCTCCACAAGCTCGTCGAGCGAGTCCACGACGAGAGCGGGCACCGCGTCGGGCGGCAGCTCCTGGATGATTCCCCACGGGCCGCGGCGAATCCAGACCGCGCGCATCCCCGCCGCGGCGGCCGGGAGCACGTCGTTGTCGACTCGGTCACCCACGTACACGATGCAGTCCGGCGCCGCGTCGGTCAGCTGGACGATGCGTTCGTAGAAGGACGGCGCGGGCTTGGCAACCCCGAGCGCCTCGGACATCGCCATCACATCGGCGCGGACGCCGAGCGCTGCGAGCTGCTCGTGCCGGATTGCCGGCTGGTTGGCAATGATCGCGATCCGGTAGCCGGCTCTTCGGAGCGCGTCGAGGGCGCGGAGCGCATCGGGATACAGGTCCTCGGGTCGGAAGCCACCGTGGCGTGCCTCGACATCATCCGCATGCTGGTCCCAGTCCGTCGCGCCGAAGAGCGCGAAGACGTCCCGGTAGTCGCCGCCCCGGGCCAGGGTCGCACCGAGGCCCGCCAGGAAGGTGAGGCGCGGAATGTCCAGCGCATCGGCCCAGGCGGACCAGATGCGCGTCTCGTCGATGAGCGTCTCTCCAACGTCAAGGACGACCCAGCGTTCCGCAGCGGCATTCATGCGGGCAAGCCTATCGGACGCTGCGAGCACGAGGGAGGCGGGTTGAGTAGGGTTGCGCGGATGCCCACCACGCGCGACATCGTTCGGATCGGCCTCGCCGCGCTCATGGCAGTGGCCGGCGTAGCCCACTTCGTGTCGCCACGTCCGTTCATCGGACACCTCCCCGACGGCGTCCCGCTGCGCGGCGAGCTCGTGGCGATCACCGGCGTCGTCGAGATCATGCTTGCGGCCGGGCTCGTCGGACCACGGCCGTGGCGGCGACCCGCAGCGCTGGTGCTGGCCGGATACCTCGCCCTCGTGTTTCCGGCCAACATCTACGCCGCCGTCAGCCAGGTGCCGATCGACGGCGTGCCGACCGGCTGGATCCGGTGGGTTCGCCTGCCACTCCAGCTCCCGATTATCGCGGGAGCCTGGTGGATCGCTCGAGGCGAGCGCTAGGCCTGCTTGACCCCGGCCACGAGCGCCTCGATCGAGGGCTTCGCGTCACCGAAGAGCATCGCCGTCTTCTCATTGCTGAAGAGCGGGTTCGGGATGCCGGCGAAGCCAGTGCCCCGTCCACGCTTCAGCACGACGATGTTCTGTGCGGCGTCCACGTTGAGGATCGGCATGCCGGAGATCGGCGAGCCCTCCTCGCGAGCGGACGGGTTCACGACATCGTTGGCGCCGATGACGAGCGCGACATCGGTATCGGCGAAGTCGTCGTTGATCTCGTCCATCTCCTTGAGGCGGTCGTAGGGCACGTTCGCCTCGGCCAGAAGCACGTTCATGTGCCCGGGCATGCGCCCTGCCACCGGGTGGATGGCGAACTGCACGTCGACGCCCTTCGCGA
This sequence comes from Candidatus Limnocylindria bacterium, assembly GCA_039917415.1. GTDB lineage: Bacteria > Chloroflexota > Limnocylindria > QHBO01 > QHBO01 > JACDBZ01. Next base: position 6,465 of record JBDSJJ010000129.1, read on the forward strand.
TCAGGAGGTCCATGAGCTCGCGCACCGGACCCTGCGCCTGGGCGACGGCCATGCCGTATCCCGGCACGATGATCACGCGCTTGCCATAGGCCATGAGCACCGCGACGTCCTCGGCGTTGGTCTCGCGCAGCTGCTCCTCGCCTTCGGGACCCGCCGCAACGCCCCCGCCGCCCGTGCCGAAGCCGGCGAACAGGACGTTGAACAGTGACCGGTTCATGGCCCGGGTCATGAGCTGGGTCAGGATGGCGCCCGATGCGCCGACGAGCGTGCCGGCGATGAGAAGCGCGTAGTTGCCGAGCACGAAGCCCGACGCCGCCACCGCGATGCCGGTATAGCTGTTCAGGAGCGAGACCACGACCGGCATGTCGGCGCCGCCGATCGGCATGGTCAGCACGACGCCCGCGGCCAGCGCGATGACGCAGAAGACAAGGAAGAGCGGGATGCTGTTCTCGAACCCGACGATGTAGACGCCGATGACGAACAGGGCGAGGAACATCGCCCCAGTGATGATCTGCTGGCCCGGCAGCATGTACGGCCGAGACGTGACGAGTCCCTGAAGCTTGCCGAACGCAACGACCGAGCCGGTGAGCGCCACGGAGCCGATGACCGCACCGAGCAGCGTCGCGATGACGAACGGCAGCGGCAGAAGCCCCGTGCCGTGGTCTGCGAACTCGAGGTACTCGGCGATGGCGACGACCGCGGCCGCCCCACCACCGGCGCCGTTGAAGATCGCAACCATCTGCGGCATGGCGGTCATCGCCACGCGCTTCGCGCCGAGGAAGCCGGCAACCGCGCCGATGGCACCGCCGACGATGACGATCCACCAGTTCTCGAGCATGCCCGGACTCGTGAGGAACGTCCACGCCACGACGAGCGCCATGCCGGCGGCGCCGAGCAGGTTGCCTGTTCGGGCCGTCTTCGGGCTGGCCAGGAACTTCAGGGCGATGATGAAGGTGACGCTGGCGACGAGCCAGACGAGGTAGGTCAGGACCTGGAGCGTGTCCATCTCTAGCGCTCGCCCGGCCGGCGCTTGAACATCTCGAGCATGCGGTCGGTGACGACGAAGCCGCCGACCACGTTGATGGTGCCGAGGATCACACCCAGCAGGGCAAGCACGATCCGGACGGGACCTTCGGCCGATGCGGCAACGAGCATCGCACCGACGACGATCACACCATGGACGGCGTTGGCGCCGCTCATCAGCGGGGTGTGCAGCATGGTCGGCACCTTCGAAACCACCTCGTAGCCGACGACTGCGGCCAGGACGAGGATGAAGAGTGCCGACAGCAGCTCGAATGCAGTGAGCTCCATCGGGCTAGGCGTCCTTCTTCTCGCCCGCGGCGGCGGGCGCATCGGTCTGGGGCTGGGCTGGCGCGCCAGGGGCTGGCGCGGGGGCGGACTCGGCAACTTCGATGCCGAGTGCTTTGGCGGTCGCCTCGTGGACGACCTTGCCGCCATGGGTGATCGTGGCGCCGCGGGTGATCTCGTCGTCGAGGTCGAGCTCGAGCTTGCCGTCCTTCACGAGGTGCTTGATCAGGGTCTGGATGTTCTTGGCGTACATCTGGGTCGCGCTGCCCGGCATGGTGGCCGGCAGGTT
>JBDSJJ010000130.1:0-26498 GCA_039917415.1 Candidatus Limnocylindria bacterium
GTCTCGCGGACGCCAATGAACCGTCGGGGTGGGCTCACACCACGAGGTCGCGCGTCACCTCGGCCAAGGTCGGGCAGCCGGCCAGCGCCATGGCCAGGTGCAGTTCGTCGCGCAGGATCTCGAGCACACGTTGCACTCCATCCGAGCCATCGGCGGCGAGCCCCCAGATGACCGGGCGCCCCACGGCCACGAGGTCCGCGCCGAGGGCTAGCGCCTTGAGCACGTCGATCCCGCGGCGTACGCCGCCATCCACGACCAGCAGTGCGCGATCGCCGACGGCATCCGCGATCTCGGGCAGGGCATCCGCGCCGGCAATCGCGGTGTCGAGCTGGCGGCCGCCATGATTGCTGACCCAGATGCCGTCGCATCCGGCGTCGACGGCGCGGGTTGCATCATCGGCGCGCAGGACGCCTTTGGCCAGGAGCGGGATGGGGCAGATCGAGCGAAGCCAGTCGAGGTCATCCCAGGTCATGGTCGGCATCACGACCAGGCCGCTGACCGGATCGATCTCCTGATCCGCCGGCAGATGTGCACCCATGCCGACCGAGAATCCGTTGCGCCGGTCCCGCTCCCGGTTGCCCGCCAGGGGCAGATCGACGGTGACGGCCACGGCGCGATAGCCAGCGGCGACGGCGCGGTCGACGAGGGCGCGCGCGGCATCGCGGTCGGACGGTGGGTAGAGCTGAAACCAGCGCGGCGCGTCAGGGGCGGCGGCCGCGACGTCCTCCAGGGTTCGCGACGCGATGGTCGACAGGGTCATGAGAGCCTCGGCCGCTGCCGCGCCTCGGGACGTCGCGACCTCACCCTCGGGATTGGCCAGGATGTGCGAGGCGGTCGGGGAGACGACGATCGGGTGCGCCAGCCTCGCGCCGAAGGCCGTGGTCGAGAGGTCGAGCCGGGATACGTTGACCAGGACCCGCGGGCGGAGGCGCAGACGGTTCCAGGCAGCGCGGCTGTCCGCCAGGCTGAGCTCGTCACCCGCGCCGCCGGCGTAGTAGCCCCACGCGCCCGGCTCGACCGCGGCCTGTGCCAGCGGCTCGAAGTCGGCGACGGTGATCGGCTTGGAGTTCGTCATGTCGGCAAGATGATGCCACCCGCGACTCGGCACAATGGCCGGTATGCAGCGAACCAGCGCCGTCGTCATCGGCATCCTCGTCGTCCTCGTCGCCGTCGTGATCGGCTTCATCCTGTTCTCGGGCGGGAGCACGGAACCGACCCCGTCACCCAGCGCGACCGTCAGCGGCTCGGCATCGCCTTCGGCGTCGGCCGAGTCGTCGTTCAATGCCGATCTGCTCGATCGGCGCTGGACCGTCCTCTACGTCGGGACCGATCTCAACGAGCGCCGCGAGGGCGACGGCGCCGCACCGAACACCGATGCGCTGATGCTCGTCAGCCTGTCGGCCGATCAGTCAAGGCTGACGCTCGTCTCGCTGCCGCGCGACACGGTGGACGTTCCCCTCGCCGACGGCGAGCCGTGGGAGCGGAAGATCAACGGACTGTATGGGCAGCGCGGCATCGAGGAGCTGGTGGGGGCGATGGAGGCCCTGTACGACGTGCCGATCGACGCGCACATCCTCCTCGACATGGATGACTTCGCCCGCCTCGTCGAAGCCGTCGACGAGATCGAGGTCTCACCCGAGGACCCGATCGTGGATCCCATCGTGAACCTCGACCTGCCGGCCGGCCCGCAGACGCTGGACGGCGGGCAGACCCTGTCCTACGTTCGGACGCGCGTCGACCAGGACTACGGCCGCATGGGTCGCCAGCAGGAGGTGCTCGTCGCCCTGGTCGAGAAGTTCGTCGATCCGGCGACCGACATCGACCTCCGCGCCGTTCTCGACTCGCTCGATTCGCTCGAGACCGATCTGCCGCTCGACGATCTGCCGACCCTGCTCGAGCTCGCGCGCCGCGCCACCGGCGCCGAGGTCGAGACGCTGGTCATCCGGCCGCCCCTGGTCACGTTCGAGGGCGACCGCAACGATGGGCGCGGTTACGTCGTGGAGGCCGACATCGAGGCGATCCGCGAGGAAGTCCAGGCCCTCATCGGGAATTGACGCTCAGGCGCAGCCGATGCCCTCGGCGTGGCGGGGCCACCGTTCGACCCCTTCGGTGGTGACCACGTACGCGGCGCGGTCGTCGGGCGTGAACCACAGCTCGTCGCCGGCTGCCGTGCGATATCCGCTGAAGGTCGCATCATCAGGAAGCTCGACACCCTCCGCGTAGGTTTCGAGGAACCCGGGCACCCCGTTGAAGACGCCGAGCGGGTCGCGAACGTACTGCCGGTCGAGCGTCCCGTCTTCGTGCTCCAGGTGGAGGATGCGCGCGGACTGCCAGTCGCAGTGCCCCGGCCCGACGATGTCGGTGAGGATGCGACCCGTCTCGTCGTGCTCCCAGATTGTGCGTCCGTCACCCAGGTCGACCTGCGCTCCCCATTCCGACGCGGCGCAGGTTCGCAGCTCGCTGATCACGAACGGGGTCCCGCCCGGAGACTCTTCGAAGGTCGGCTCGAATACGAGCACCACCTTGATTCGGCCATTGGCCTCGAAGACGTAGACGTGACGGTCACCAACCCAGCCAAGCTTCCGATAGTCGGACTTCGGGACTGCGAAGGGATTGTTCGTCAGCCAGGCACGGAACGCCTCGTCCGCGGTCGGCGCTCCGCCGTCATCACCGAACCCACCGTCACTTCGGCCGCCAATCTCGGACATTGGCCCGTCACAGTCGAGCAGATCGGCGGCTGACGTTGCGCCGGCGAATGGATCGGATGGCATCGGGGTCTCGCTCGACGGCTGCGGCTGGGGCACAGCGCAGCCCGCGAGGACCAAGGCGGCGATCCCGATGGATCGGATCACGCTGTTCACCCCTCCCGGACGGCGCTCCAGCGACCGTGGTTTCAAGCGGGTCGACCCCTGTCGCGCCACGTGCTCGCACGGTGAGCACTCGTCACCACGTGAGCGCGGATGCTGACATCTGCTCCACGTCGACGCATTAGCGAAGCAGGGCCTGGTGCACGGTCGAATCCACGCTCGGCGGGGGCCGATATGCGTGCATTCTTCGGCTAGTGCACGTCCTGAGGAGCGGTTGTCAGAACCCGCTCAGGGTGTCAGACGTGGGGGATCAGGACTCGGAGCCGTCTCCGCCAGAGTCGCCACCGGCGTCGGCAGCCGCGCCTCCGCCCTCGGCAGTCTCTCCACCTTCGCCCTCGGCACCTTCGCCCTCGGCACCCTCGAGCCCCTCGCCCTCGGCGGCGACCGGCTCCGGCTCCTCCTCGACCCTCGGCGGGACGACGGTGGCGACGAGCGTGTCCCCATCGGTCAGGACATGGACGAGGTCGCGGTTGAGGCTGAGGTCGCGGACGTGGATCGCGACGTCCAGGCTCTTGAGGACCGAGACGTCGACGGTGATCTCATGCGGGATGTCGGTCGGCAGCGCCTTGACGTGGATGCTCGAGACGTTATGGAGCAGCGTGCCGCCGGTCTCCTCGACCGCGGGTGCCTCGCCGGTGAAGACGAGGGGGACGTCGACTTCCATCTCGACCTTGAGGTTCACGAGGTAGTAGTCGACGTGGAGTGGCTGACCGCTCACGGGATGGCGCTGCACGCTCTTGATGAACCCGCTGGTTGCGCGATTCGCACCCGGCAGCTTGAACTTCACGACGGAGGTCTTGCCCGCAGCGCGATACAGCGTCTCGAAGGTCTTGACCTCGACCTGGACGTTGGTCGAGTCCTCGCCCTTGCCGTAGACGACGCCGGGAACGAGGCCGCCGCGGCGCAGCCGCTTGTTGGCCTTGCCCTGCGCCTCACGCGCGTCGAGGGTGAGCTCCAGGTCCATCGGTGGTCGTGATCCTCTCTGTCATCGGGCGCCTCGGTCGTCGCTCGTCGCGCGGCGGGCAGCACCGATCTCATCGAAATGCAACATCGGGGTGCGAGGCGGCATGGTACCGCGGAGCGCCAGCGCGGGCAAGCCGCGAACATCGGCGAAGCGAGGTTAACGCTTCTTCAGGCCGCGGATACTTGGCGCGCCCTTCGCGTTCCTATACTGCCCGCATGCCCGGCACGATCATGATTGTCGAGGACGAGCCCGCAGTCGCGCGGGGGGTCCAGGTTGCCCTCGAGCGCGAGGGTTACACGGTGAGCGTCCAGCCCAACGGCGAGGATGCCATCAAGAACTTCGCCGACCTCGCCCCGGACCTCGTGGTGCTCGACGTGCGGCTGCCGGGCATCGACGGCTTCGAGGTGCTGCGCCAGCTGCGGCGCGAGACGCGCGCGCCGGTCCTCTTCCTCACCGCCCGCTCGGACGAGGTGGACAAGGTCGTCGGTCTCGAGATGGGAGCCGATGACTACCTGGTCAAGCCATTCAGCGTGCGCGAGCTGGTCAGCAGGATCAAGGCGCTCCTGCGTCGCGCGTACGGGGAGCTGGCCGACACGGAAACCGGCCGGACCCTGCGCCGCAAGAATCTGGTCATCGACCTCGAGCGTCGCCGGGTGACGCGCGACGGCGAGCGCATCGGCCTGACGACGACGGAGTTCGACCTTCTCCGTCACCTCGCGGCACGCCCGGGTCGCGTCTACACCCGCAGCCAGTTGCTGGAGCTCGTGCGCGACTACGACGATGCGCTCGAGCAGGACGAGCGGACGATCAACGTCCATATCAGCCACATCCGGGACAAGATCGAGCCCGATCCGGCGTTGCCGCGCTACATCCGCACGGTGAGGGGCGTTGGCTACGCGTTCGCCGAAGACTGAAGCCGAGTCCGGTGAGCCGTCGAGCCGACTGCACCTTCCGCAGGGCTGGGCGGCCCTTTTTCAGCGCCTGAACACGCGCTTGGTGCTCGCCATCGCCTCGGTGGCACTCGTCGGGCTCATCGTGTCGGCACTGGCGATCAACCAGATCCTGCCCGGCTACTTCACCGAGCAGACCAGCGAGCGCCTCGATGCCGCCGTCGTCTCGACCGGGTTGCTCATGCTCCAGAGCGCAGCGGACGAGATCGCTAATGGGAACCCGAACGTCGTGGCGGTTCCCGAGCTGCGCTCGCAGGTCGTGGTGGGTCGGGCCATCCAGTTCGCCGCGCAGTTCATCCTGCCCGCCACGTACGCGGTCTTCGACGAAGAGTCGGGGAGGCAGGTTGCCGGCAGCGCTCCCGACGATATCGCGGAGCTGGAGGCGCGCGGGCTGCGCGAGGATCCGGTCGCGCCGGTGCGTCGCCGGATCGCAATACCCTTGCCGAACGGCGACCAGGCGCGTTATGTGCTCGACGTCTCCGGGCCGTACACGTCGCGCGAGGCGACGCTCGACCGCATTCGGTCCTCGATCTTTGGCGCCGGACTGCTGGCCCTGGTGGCGTCGGCGGTCTTCGGGGTCGTGGCTGCTCGCCGGGTCACCGCTCCGATCCATCGGCTGCGGCGGGTCGCAGCGCGGGTGGCCCATGGCGACCTCGAGGAGCGGGCGACGGTCTCGCACGTGCTCGAGGTCGATGAGCTTTCCGCCCAGTTCAACGTCATGGCCGATCGCCTGCTCGGCACCCTCCGGATGCTCGAGGCGGACCGGGATCGCATGCGCGAGTTCGTCGCCGACGTCAGCCACGAGGTGCGGACGCCGATCGCCGCCCTGCGCATGTACAACGAGCTCCAGCGCGACGGAAAGGTCGACGAGGCAACCCGCGCCGAGTTCGCGGAGCGCTCCACGGAACAGATCGCCCGTCTCGAGTGGCTGAGCACGAACCTCCTCGATCTGTCGCGCATCGATGCCGGCATCTTCCCGCTCGACATGCGCGATGGCGACTTGCGCGATCCGATCCAGGCCGTCGTCCAGGCACTGTCCGAGGTCGCCATCGAGCGCCGCATCGGTCTCGAAAGCCTGGTGCCCGGCGATCCGGTCGAGATGCGCTTTGATCGCGAGCGCATCGTGCAGCTCATGACCAACCTCGGCGGCAATGCGGTGAAGTTCTCGCCGAGTGGTGGCGGCGTCTCGATTCGACTCACCGACGCCGGTGACGGGGCCACGATCGAGGTCCGCGATTCCGGCCCCGGCATCCCCGCGGACGAGCTTCCACGCGTTTTCGAGCGGTTCTACCGCGGCACGAACACCGGGGATGCGCGGGCCTCGGGAAGCGGGCTCGGCCTGGCCATCGTCCGGTCGATCGTCGAGATGCACGGTGGCGAGATCGACCTGAGCAGCGTCGTCGGCGAGGGGACCGTGTTCACGATCTCGCTTCCTCGCCGAGCGGAGAAGGTCAACGAAACTTCACGCATCGATGCTCCTTCACGCAACGAGCGAGCCGTAGGGTGATTCGTGCCCGCCCGGCGTGGCCAGGTGAAAACAGGATGACCAAAAACCGATGACGACCAACGAACCGATCCCGAACCCGAACAGCGACCGCGACCCCACCGAGACGATCGAGGTCCAGCGCTACGGCCCCCCGACCCCGCGCGAGCCGTGGCCGGACGAGCGCCCGCCGGCTGCCGCGTGGACGAGCCGACCGGTTCCCGCACCGCAGGCGCCGGCCCCCCGCCGTGGCCTGTCGGCGGCCCCGCTGATTGCCATCGCCGTCGTGGCCGGGGTTGTGTCCGGAGCGCTTTCCGCCGTGGCCGTCACGAACATCATCCGAGATCCGATCGGCCCGGTCGGAGAGGTCACGAGCACCCCGAACGCGGAGAACGTGAGCAACGTGCGCATCGACGAGTCGAGTGCCGTGATCGACGCGGTCGAACAGGTCGCGCCGGCCGTCGTCACCATCCAGAGTAGCGGCGGCGGGTTGCTGCCATCGAGCGGCACGGGCTCCGGTTTCATCTTCGACCCGGACGGCTGGATCCTGACGAACAAGCACGTGGTCGAGGACGCGAATGACATCACGGTCATTCTCAACGACGGTCGAGAGTTCCCCGGCGAGATCTACGGCATCGATACGCTGACCGATCTCGCGATCGTGAAGATCGACGCGACCGATCTCCCCGTGGCGCCGATCGGCAGCTCGGCGCACCTCGAGCCAGGCCAGGTCGCAATCGCCATCGGCAACCCATTCGGCTTTGAGAACACGGTGACGACGGGGGTCGTCTCCGGCCTGGGCCGCCAGATCACGGCGTCGGGTGCCACGCAAGCGAGCGCGGAGACGCTGCGCAACCTCATCCAGACCGATGCCGCCATCAACCCGGGAAACTCCGGCGGACCGCTGGTTAATAGCGCGGGCGAGGTCATCGGCGTGAACACCGCGGTCAACCAGGACGCCCAGGGCGTCGGCTTCGCGATCCCGATTGACGTGGCGAAGCCCCTCCTCGAGCAGGCCCTCGCGGGCGATCCGCTGGTCCGCCCGTGGATCGGGGTCTACTACGTTCCCGTGACGGCGGCCCTGGCGGCAGAGCAGGACCTGCCGGTCGACTACGGCGCGCTGATCGGATCGAGCACGGCCGGCGGGCAGGCGGTCTTCCCGGACAGCCCGGCCGCCGACGCAGGGCTCCAGGCCGGCGACATCATCGTCGGCGTGGATGGCACGCAGGTCGGCGCCGACGCGGACCTCTCGACCCTCATCCTGCCGTACGCGCCGGGTGACACGATCACGCTGCGGGTCCTCCGCAACAACTCGGTCAGCGAAGTGGAGATCACGCTCGGCGAGCTGCCGGCGACGAACTGATCAGGCTGTTCCGGAGGGATCCGGGCGGCGCCGCGTGAGTGCCGCCTCGACCGTGTCGAACGACACGTCGAGCGGGGCCCGCGGCTTGCGAACTCGGACCTCGACCGCCCTCACGACTCCGGGGTCCGTCGCCGCCAGGACGCCGTCAGCGATCGCCCCGGCCAGCGCCTCGATGAGGTCGAACGACGGGCCAAGCACGATCCCGCGCACGAGGTCGACCAGGACACCGTAGTCGGCGGTGGCCGAAAGGTCGTCTCGCCTTGCCGCGGCTGCGAGGTCCGCATGGAGGACAAGGTCGACCTCGAAGGGCTGCAGTTGCTCCTTCTCCCAGTCATGCACCCCGTGCTGCGCGTCGAAGCGCAAGCCGATGACGCTGAGGCGGTCCGAGAAGTCGTTCATCGGCGAATGATGGCGTCGGCGACGCGACGCGTGCGTGCGATCTCGGCGACGTCGTGGACGCGAACCACGTCGGCGCCGGCGGCGATGGCGAGGGCGACGGTCGCCGCCGTTCCCTCCAGCCGATCGGTGGGTTCCGCGCCGTCGAGCAGCTCGCCGAGGAACCGCTTGCGGCTCGTGCCGACGAGGAGCGGCAGCCCTCCGAGCCGTTGCCTGAGCTCCGCAAGGCGATGGAGGAGCTCGAGGTTGTCATCGGTGCCCTTGCCGAAGCCGATCCCCGGATCCACGAGCAGCCGATCGCGGGGGACGCCGCGAGCCTCGGCCATGCGAACTGCCTCGCCAAGCCACTCGACCACGGTGTCGAACGTCCCGTTGGGGTAGCCGACCGACTCCTGGTTGTGCATCAGCACGAGATGCGCCCCCGCGGCAGCGGCCGCCTCGGCGGTTCCCGGGTCGCGGCGCGCGGCCCACACGTCATTGACCATGCTTGCTCCGGCGTCGAGCGCAGCTGCCGCAACGTCCCCCTTGCTCGTGTCGATGCTCACCGCCACCCCCTCGCCGAGCTCGGCCACCAGTGCGCGGACCACCGGGACCGCGATGGCGCGTTCCGTCTCGGCGTCGATCTCCGGGTGGTCGCCATACGCGGCGCGGGGTCGCGTTGATTCGGCGCCGACGTCGAGGATCTCGGCTCCCGCCGCCACCATCGCGCGACCCTGCTCGAGTGCCGCGGCGACGATCTCGTCGACATCACGGCTCGGGGTTGCGAGCCCATCGCCCGAGAACGAGTCGGGCGTCACGTTGACGATTCCCATCACGTACGTCTGCGTTCCCCATCGGAGCGTGGGTGCCATTCAGCCTGCCTCTGCCATGATCATGCCGCGGACCTCGCCGACGAGGTACAGCGAGCCCGCGACCACGACCAGGTCGTCGCGGGCCATGGACAGCGCGGACTCCGCGTCGGTCGCGACGAGCGCGGTCGTGCCGCCGATCCGCCGCCAAGTCCGTGCCAGCTCCTTGGGCTCGTGTGCCCCGGGATCATCGGCCCGCGTGAAGACGAAGTGCGGCCGCAGCGGAGCCAACGCGCGGAGGATGGCGCCAACCCGCTTGCCGCGCATCGCTCCGAAGATGATCGTCGGCCGCCGCACGTCGAGGTCTGCCAGCGCGCGCGCCAGTGCCCGCGCACCGTCGGGATTGTGCGCCCCGTCGAGCAGGATCCGTCCGCGCCCTCGACTCAGTACCTCGAGCCGGCCGGGCCAGCGGGCATCGGCAAGTCCGCGCCGCAGGGTCCCTTCGTCGACGGCGATCCCGTGACGTTCGGCGATGGCCTCGACCATGGCCACCGCGACCATGGCGTTCTCTGCCTGGTGCGCGCCGAGAAGTCCGATGCGCAGGTCGTCCAGCGTTCGGGCCGGCGTGCGCGCATCGATCACGACCCCGTCCCACCCGGTCGAAATCAGCTTGGAGCGGTAGCCACCCGCGATTCCCGCACGACGGAGCGGCACCCCGAGCGCGGTGCATCGCTCGATGATCGGGCGCGCGCCGCGACCTCGAGCCCCGGTCACGGCGAGGTTGCCGGGCTTGATGATCGCTGCCTTCTCCGTCCCGATGGCAGCCAGGGTCGTGCCGAGGTGGCCCTCGTGGTCGAGCTGGACGTTGGTGACGACCGAGACGCCAAGATCAAGCACGTTCGTCGCGTCGAGCCGCCCACCCATCCCGACCTCGACCAGCGCAAGGTCGACCTGCTGACGTGCCAGCTCGCCGATGGCCACCGTTGTCAGGACCTCGAACTCGGTCGGATGCCCGGCCCCGGTTGGGGCATCGCGGACGGCCGGGAGCACTCGAGAGACCGCGGATGCGAAGGCCTCCTCCGAGATCGGCACCCCGTTCACTGCCACGCGTTCGCGGTAGTCGACGAGGTGCGGCTTTGGCATCGTGCCGACCCGAAGGCCGGCCGCGACCAGGACCGATGCGGCCATCGCCACCACGGAACCCTTGCCGTTCGTCCCGCCGACGAGTGCGCCGCGCAGCGCGCGATCCGGCCGGCCGGCATCGGTCATCAGGCGCCGGACGCGTTCGAGCCCGAGGTTGACGCCGAAGCGTCCGCGCTCGGTCAGCTCGGCGATGGCATCCGCGTACGAGAGCTGCCCGGAATCGGTCACGGGCGCGTCAGTCCGCCGCGTCCTCGAAGAAGACGCAGTCGTTGAACTGGCCCGTCAGGCACAGGTCATTGATGTATCCCGAGTCGAGATGGACCCCACCGCGCAGCTCGCAACGGCTCACCGTGCCCTCCTGCTTGGCCAGTGTGCGCATGAGCTGCGGCGCCTGGATTGGCACGCGGCCCTTCGCCCCCTGGGTGAGGTAGAAGTTCGGGCAATGATGACGTCGCGGCTTCGAGTAGCCGAGCGGCATCCCTCGCCGGCCGACGTGGACAGTCAGCGGTTCCGGCGCGCCGGCGAATCGCTTCTCGGCGATCACGCAGCGACCCGGCTCGCACTCCTTGTCGTCGTGGCAGCAGGCGCGCGCCGGCCCGATCCCCTCGACCGCCCACAGCTCCCAGCACGGCCGGCGCAGGATGAAGGCCGGGCAGCGGTAGCGGATCGTCAGGTCGCAATTCTCGACCTCCCAGCACATCGTGCGGCGATCGGAGTCGCGACGTTCGGGCGCGAACGGGTCGGTGGCGTCGCGCCGATCGCCGCCGGAGCGGCGTTCGGTCTTGATGATCATGGATGCTCGGGCAGCCCTCCTCGCCGGGGAGTGTAGCGGCTGCCCGAGCAGCGCGTGCCGGTTGCCTCAGGCCAGGAACTGGCTGAGGCGCTCCTCCATGACCTCCTGGGGCATGTAGCCGACCAGTCGGGCGGCCTCGCGGCCGTTCTGGAACACGATCAGGGTGGGGATGCTGAAGATGCTGTACCGCATCGCCAGCTGCTGGTTCTCGTCCGTGTTGACCTTGGCCACGGACATCTTCTCGGCGTGCTTGTCGCCCATGCTCTCGACGACGGGCGAGACGAGCCGGCACGGCCCGCACCATGGAGCCCAAAAGTCGACGAGAACGGGCTTGTCTGCATTGAGGACCTCCGACTCGAAGGTCGACTCGTCGACCGAGACCGGGGTAGTGGTTGCCATTGCTGAACGATGTGCCTCCCAAGCGTGGAAACGGGATCACGGCCATCCTAGCACCGGCACCCCGGGATGGCGTCCGACGCTTACGGCGTCGCAGTCGGCGTCGGAACCGGATCCGGGGTGGGTGGCGGAGGTGGCAGCGTTGGCTCGGGCGTCGGGTCCGGGGTCGGCGACGGGGATGGGGTCGGCGACGGTGTCGGGCCGCTGCTCACCACCAGGTTCACCTGGCTCCCCGCTGCGACGCTGTTGCCCGATGGCGGGTCGCTGCGAATCACCGAGCCGCTGGCCACCTCCTGGTCCGGCTCGAAGTCGACCTCGCCCACGCGCAGGTCGAAGTCGCGGAGCGTTGCCTCGGCCTGCGTCTGTGTCTGGCCGCGCAGGCTGGGGACGCGGACCTCCTCCTCCCCGCTCGACACGAAGACCACGAGGGTTTGTCCCTCGCTCATCGACTCGCCGCTGGCCGGCTCGCAGCGGATGACGTCACCTTCGGGAACGTCCGACGACGGCTCATCCTGCTCTTCGACGACGACGTCCACGTCCCGCAGCTGGGTGCGGAGGGTCGTCAGCCGCACGCTGTCGCAGTCGGGCACGGTCACGACGGCCGTCGAGGGGCTGGGACTGGCCGATGGATCTCCCGATGTGCCCAGCAGCTGCGCGGCGAGGAAGCCGATGGCTCCCAGTAGCACGACCGCCAGGACGGCCAGCAGCCAGATCCACCACGGCTGTCCGCCATCGGCGTCGCGGTCGTAAGCATCGACGCGGCGCGGTGGCGGCGCCATCGCCACGCGGTCCGCCGGCCGGGTCACGCGGGGAGGGACGTAAACGGTCGGCTCTCCCGCTGCCGGCGTAGGTGCGGGCGCACTCGCCCGGCCGCCGGGGATGGGAACGACCGCCGCGTCAGGGTCGCGGCGCCAGACACGCAGCGCTTCGGCGAATGCGCCGGCGTCGGGGTAGCGGTCGTCATGGTCGCGGGCCAGTGCGCGCATGAGGATGGCCTCGAGTCCCGGCGCCAGCGGGTGCCCGATCGAGGAGGGCGCCGGGGCGTCCTCGTTGAGCCGCTTGAGGGCGACAGCGGCCGCCGAGTCGCCTTCGAAGGGCCGGCGCCCGGTGACCATCTCGTACAGGACGATGGCCAGCGCGTAGACGTCCGACGCACCGGTCACCTCATCGCCCCGGGCCTGCTCCGGGCTGAAGTAGTGGACCGACCCGAGCGTGGTGCCGGTCACGGTCATGGAAGCCTCGGCCACCGCGCGGGCGATCCCGAAGTCGGTGACCTTCACGTCGCCGCCATCGGTGATGAGGATGTTCCCGGGCTTGACGTCGCGGTGGACGATGCCCTTCCGATGCGCGACCTCGAGGGCGCCGGCGACCCCGATCGCGACGCGGACGGCATCGTCGACTGCGAGGGTTCCGCGGTCGCGAAGTACCGCCGACAGGTCGCTGCCCTCGATGAGCTCCATGACGATGTACTGATCGCCATCGGCCCCGTCCATGCCGTAGTCGTAGACCGAGACGATGTTCGGGTGGGACAGCCCGCCTGCGGACCGGGCCTCCTGCTTGAAGCGCGCGGCGAAGCCGGGGTCCGAGCTGAACTGCGGGCGGAGGAGCTTGACGGCGACCTCGCGGTCCAGCTGCTCGTCGACGGCACGCCAGATCGTGGCCATCCCGCCCTCGCCCAGGGGGGCGAGGAGGCGGTAGCGGTCGCTGATCAGCCTGCCGATCATCTCCACGTCGGCGTCAGTCTCGCAGGTCGAGGCCGCGGATGTACGAACGGAACTCGTCGGCGTCGTCTGACTCGAGGGCCATCGCGACGTTGGCCTTGAGCCAGCCGATGCGGGTGCCCGCATCGTGACGGGTGCCCTCGAACTGGTAGCCGAAGACGGGCTGCTCCTGGATCAGGCCGCGGATGGCGTCGGTCAGCTGAATCTCCCCGCCGGCCCCTCGCGTGGTCTGCTCCAGCACGTCGAAGATCTTCGGGGTCAGCACGTAGCGTCCCAGCACGGCCAGGTCGGATGGCGCGTCGTCGACCGAGGGCTTCTCGACGAGATTGCGGATCTCGACCAGACGGCCCTCCTCGTGGAGTGGCTCGAGGATGCCGTAGCGGCTGACGTCCTCGTGCTCCACGCGCTGGACCGCGACCACGGAGCCGCGATGGGCGAGGTGCGCGTCGATGAGCTGCTTGGTGACCGGCTCCCCGGTCGGGTTGAGCATGACGTCATCGCTGAGCAGGACGGCGAACGGCTCCTCGCCGACGAGGTCCTTGGCCATCAGCACCGCGTGGCCCAGCCCGAGCTGCTCCCGCTGGTGCACGAACGCCACCGTCCCGAATTCGCTGATGCGACGGATCGTGCGCAGCATCTCGATGTCGCCGCGCTCCTCGAGCCAGCGCTCGAGCGAGGGGCTCGAGTCGAAGTGATCCTCGATGGCGCTGCGCCCGGTCGCGATGACGATGATGATCTGCTCGATGCCCGAAGCGACCGCCTCCTCCACCGCGTACTGGATGATCGGCCGATCAACGAGGGGCATCATCTCCTTGGGGATGGACTTCGTCGCCGGTAGGAATCGGGTCCCGAAGCCCGCGGCGGGCAGGACGGCTTTTCGGACGCGCACGATGATCTGGCGTTCTCCTGACTGCGGCTCACCTATGGCCGGCGCTGCAGCGTCGGGGCTCACGGTGTCGGACGCGCGCGGCGGCGGAATCAGTCGTCTGTTGGGGACGCAAGTATACCAACCGGAGTTGCACGACCCCGGCGCGCGCCGGGAACGGTACAATCGCGCCGCCCATGATCAAGTCGCTCGTTCGCACCTTCCGAGGGCCGAGTCGCGACCCGCGGATGACCTATATCAGCCGCCCGATGCCCCGCGACCTGCGGGACGAGGACGTCGTCGCCGCGCTCGAGATCGCGCTCGGGGTCGACCCCAACCCGGCATACCTGGTCGAGACGCTGCCGGCCGCCCTCAGGCAGGTCACCGGTCGCGACCTCGAGGTGCTCGACCGATCGGTGCGCGACGTGACTGGTGCGTTCAGCAAGGTCCAGGTCATGATCCGCGACGGCGGCGTTGGCCTCTGGCCGGGGTACGCCGCGCTGTCCTATCCGCTTCTCTCGCCAACGGCCCGCGCGGAGCAGATTCGGGCGGCCATCGTCGCCGCCGATGCGACGGATGGGGAGGACGCGCCGCCGGCCGGTCCGAAGCCCGGGTGGGAGCCACCCCCGCCCGTGGTGCGACGCTGATGGGTCGCCAGAATGTTCCGCGCGATCAGTGGCTGGAGCTGGGCCACGAGTGTCCCCGCTGCGGAGAGCGGATCAGCGAGGAGGATGTCCACTCCTGGCGTCCGATGCCGGAGGACCCGAAGCTCCTGCTCCTGTACTGCGCGAACTGCGGCGACCGCGTCGAGATCAATCACATCTGACCGTCGGGAGATCGGTGCGTGGTGCCCCCAAGGGGATTCGAACCCCTGATCTCCACCTTGAAAGGGTGGCGTCCTAGGCCTCTAGACGATGGGGGCATCGGCCGACCCGGTCGCCAATCCTAGCAGCGCGAACCAGATCGGCGCCTCAGGTCAGCCCAGGAAGAAGAGCAGCAGCAGGATCAGCAGCCCCGCGATGGCCACCGCGGCAATCAGGGCCATGAGCCCCCCGCCGATGGCGATGACCACCGCCTGTCCGTGCTGGCGTCGACGCGAGGCGCGGCTGCCCCAGATCCATCCCTGCGAATACAGGAACAGGCCGATGAGCGCGCCGAGGACCGACGCGGCGAGCAGCGCCAGGACCGACAGGTCGGAGTCGCGGCCCAGCAGGGCGAGCGCGGTGAGGGCGCCGGCGATGATCAGGCCCACGACCCCGATCACGGCGTTGCGCAGCAGAGGGTGCATCGGCGCGCAATTCTAGCGGGTGGCGCCCTGACCGCCCGCGGTGGCCGCTGCGGTACGCAACTTGCTTCAATCCGTGAAGCACACCACGACCACGGATCACCCACGAAGGAGGCGCCAGATGGCCGATGGCCGCGGCACCGACCCCGATGTCCCCGCCGATGGCGGCAACATGAGCGTCCGCGAAGCCGGCCGAAAGGGCGGGAAGATGACCCGCGCTCGGTACGGCTCCGAGTTCTTTCAGGAGATCGGCGCGAAGGGCGGCAAGGCCGTCAGCGAGCGGTACTCGAACGAGCACTTCCGCGAGATTGGGCGCAAGGGCGGCCGCCGCGTCGCCGAGCTGATCGCCCGCGCCAAGAAGATGGAGCCCGATCAGCCCCCGGAGTAGCGCTGCTCCTTCCAGGGGTCGGCCTCGTTGTGGTAGCCGTTGCGCTCCCAGAACCCGAGGTGATCCTCGGCGCTGAACTCGACGCCGCGCAGCCACTTTGCGCTCTTCCAGAAGTAGGGTCCCGGCACGATGGCCCGCAGCGGGTAACCGTGCTCGGCGCTGAGCGGAGCTCCGTCGTAGTTCCAGGCGAGAACGCTGTTCGGTTGCATTGCCGTCGCCAACGGCACGTTCGACGTGAAGCCGCCTTCGGCATGGAAGATCACGAACTTCGCCTCCGGGGTGGGACGCGCCACCTCGGCGATGTGGGTGAACGGCACCCCCTCCCATCGCGTGTCGAGCTTCGACCATCGGGTCACGCAGTGGACGTCGAGGGTCTGCTCGGCGGTCGGCAGCGCCCGGAACTCGGCCCACCGCAAAGTGAATGGGTCCTCGACATCGCCCCACACGCGGAAGTCCCACGCGGCCAGGTCGCCGTACTCCGGCACGCGTCCGAAATGAAGGACCGGGAACTTCTCGGTCAGAACCTGTCCCGGGGGAACGCGCTCGACGAGATCGGCCGGAATGTTGCGCCGCTGCCACGGAAACGCCATGCGGGCAGCCTGCGCTGTCGCTCAACGCAGGTCAAGAGCCGGCGATGGTTCCGGTCCGCCGCCGCCGATGGCGCGCGTCGAGCCGCTGGCGACGCCGGGCCTCCCACAGGTCCCACGCGGCGATCACGGCGCCGAGCAGCAGGCCGCCGGCCCACAGCAGGGTGGCGATGCCCGGCGCATAGGCCTCGGTCGGGACCACGAAGTCATCGGTTGCCGGCGGGATGTTGGGGACGCCGAGGATCGCGTACCCGACCTGGACCGTGACGCCGACGGCGATCATCAGCATGGCGATCTCGATCCAGCGATGGTGAATGATGAGCGCCACGGCAGCCACCCCCAGCACCAGCCCGGCCAGGGCCACCCCGAGGTCCACGGCCACAAGCCAGATCAACCCGAGCGCTACCCCGAGGCCGACGATCCCGAGCGAGACCCGATCGAACTGGCCGACGAATGCGCGCATGGCTTCCCTCCCTATCGCAGCATATCGCACGCTCACCCCGCCGCTTAGACTCGATCCGTGAGCTCCAGCCCCTTCATCGACCTGGCCGGCGTGGCGGCTGCCGTGGGCGCAACCCGCAGCAAGAACGCCAAGCGCGACCTGCTCGCCTCCTACCTCCGAGGTCTGTCGCGTGACGACCTGGCGGCTGCCTGCTCGTTCTTCGCCGGCCGACCCCTGGTCGAACCGGCAGTGAAGCTCGGCATGGGC
Organism: Candidatus Limnocylindria bacterium; assembly: GCA_039917415.1. Classification (GTDB taxonomy): domain Bacteria; phylum Chloroflexota; class Limnocylindria; order QHBO01; family QHBO01; genus JACDBZ01. The sequence goes on from JBDSJJ010000130.1 coordinate 16,699, forward strand.
TGGGTCCAGCAGGGCGCCGCGCTGACCCGGGCCAGTGGCGCGGACGACGCCACCGTGCGGGCCGCGTACCTCCGACACTCCGACTTCGGCGACGCCGCAGCTGAGCTCCTCGGACGAACCTCGCCCGCCGTCCCGCCGCCGACCGTCGCCGAGGTGGCATCCACCTTCGAGGCCATCGCGGCGGCACGAAGCGGTGAAGAGCGCGTCATGCTCCTCGCGGACCTGTTCGCGCGCGCCGGTCCGGAGAGCGCCCGCTTCATCGGCCGCATCTCATCACGCGAGACGCGCATCGGACTGCGTGAAGGGCTGCTCGAGGAGGCGGTGGCCGCGGCTTTCGATACCGAAGTGGCGTCGGTGCGGCGTGCCCACATGCTGACCGGGGATATCGGCGAGGCAGCTCTGCTCGCTGCGTCGGGAACGCTCGACAGCGCCGCTCTCCATGTCGGACGTCCCATTCGCTTCATGCTTGCCACGCCGGTCGCGGACGCGGGTGAGGTCATGCGTCGCGTCGGCGACGAGGCGTGGATCGAGGACAAATACGACGGCATCCGCACCCAGCTCCACGTCTCCGCCGATGGCACGATCCGACTGTTCAGCCGTGACCTCAACGACATCACCCGTTCGTTCCCGGAAGTGGTGGCCGCTGCCGAGCAACTGGCGCGCGGGCCACTGGTCGTCGATGGCGAGCTCGTCCCGTGGCGCGAGGGATCGGTCCTGGACTTCGCATCGCTCCAGAGCCGCCTGGGCCGCGTGCGTCCGTCGGCCGAGCTGCTGGCCGAGGTGCCGGTCGTGCTCGTCGCATTCGACCTGCTCCACGTGGCCGGTCACGACATGCTCGAGACGCCGCTGCGCGAACGTCGCCGGGCGCTCGAGGAGCTCACCCCGCCAGAGCGGACGGGGGAGCGGATCCTGCTCGCGCACCTCGCCTCGGCGCGCTCCGCGGACGAGGTCGAGCGCCACTTCGACGACGCACGGGAACGGCGCAACGAGGGCCTGATGGTCAAGGATCCCGCCTCGACGTACCAGCCGGGACGTCGCGGGCTCGGCTGGCTCAAGCTCAAGAAGGCGCTCGCCACGCTCGACTGCGTCGTGGTCGGCGTCGAGTGGGGGCACGGCAAGCGTCGCGACGTCCTGTCCGATTACACCTTTGCGGTGCGCGAGTCCGATGAGCCCGATGCCCCCCTCTTGACGATCGGCAAGGCCTATACCGGCCTCACCGACGCCGAGATCGCCGAGATGACCGAGCGGTTCCGGGAGATCACGCTCCAGGACCACGGTCGATATCGGACGGTCGTGCCGGATGTCGTGGTCGAGATCGCGTTCGACCGGATCATGCGCTCGACGCGGCACCGATCCGGCTACGCCATGCGCTTTCCCCGGATCGTGCGCATCCGTGACGACAAGGCGCCCGCCGAGACCGACACTCTGGCAACCGTGGAGGCCCTGTTCACGGAGCAGGCATCCGGCCGCATCCTGCTGGCGACCGGCGCGGGCGGCGAGACCGAGCGAATCCGGGCCACCGGCGAGGCGGTCGAGTCTTAGGATCGCGCCATGGACGATGAGGAGCTGCCGGAGCACGTGCGCCGCAACCGGCAGGCGTGGGACGAGATGGCGCCGCAGTACGTGCCGCATGGCGAGCGCAGCTGGGCCACCGACGAGTTCACCTGGGGAATCTGGGGCGTACCCGAGACCGTGCTCGGCGTGCTGCCGGCGGAGCTCGCTGGCAAGGACGTCATCGAGCTGGGCTGCGGGACCGCGTACATCTCCGCCTGGCTCGCGCGCCGCGGGGCGCGTCCGGTGGGCATCGACAATAGTCCGAAGCAGCTCGAGACGGCCCGGCGGCTCCAGGCTGAGCACGCGCTCGAGTTCCCCCTCCTGCTGGGGAACGCGGAGCAGGTCCCGTATCCCGACGCCAGCTTCGATCTGGCGATCAGCGAGTACGGTGCCGCGATCTGGGCCGATCCCTACCGCTGGATCCCCGAAGCGTCACGCTTGCTGAGGCCCGGCGGCGAGCTCGTGTTCCTGGGAAATGGCGTGCTCTTCACTCTCACTGTCCCGGAGAACGAAGGCGAGGGTCCAGCCACTGATCGCCTGCTGCGCCCGTACTTCGGCATGAAGCGGTTCGAGTGGCCCGGCGAGACGGGTGTCGAGTTTCACCTCGGCTACGGCGAGATGATCAGGCTCTTGCGACGCAGCGGGTTGGAGGTGCTCGACCTGATCGAGATCCAGGCACCCGAGGGCGCCACGACCAACGATCCGTTCAATGACCCCGACTGGGCGCGTCGATGGCCGTCGGAGGAGATATGGAAGGCTCGAAAAGTCGACCGCGTCGAGTAGCATCGGCGCATGGATTCGTTCAGCGGCTTCCATGAGGCCAGCACGGTCGAGGTCGACCTCCTGACCGATGCGTACCGCGTGTCCGGCACGGTCCTCACCCGTTTCGAGCGCGTCACGGACATTCTGAACCAGTTGACCGGCTCGCACCTCACGGTGGCCCATGCCACCATCAGCGAGCACGCCGACCCTGCCGCCACCCAGGCCGCACCATCCGTCATGGTCGACATCGGGACGATCCTCGTCTTCGCGGCCCATGGACTCGCGGCGTCGGCGAGTTCCGAGATGCGGGTGCCGAAGCGCCCGGTGCGGGCCCAGCTCGCACTGCCGCCGGTGCGGTGCACGGGCACGATCCATGTCGCCAACGGCAGCCGGCCGGTCGACGGCCTGCTCAACCTCACCGATCGCTTCCTGGCGATGACCGACGTGACGGTCGAATCGGGCGCCTACCCGCAGCTTGCTCGCTCTGCCGACGTCATCGCGATCGCCCGAGGTCGCGCCCAGCTCATGTTGGTGATGGACGACGAGCGACCGGACGAACTGCTGGCCGACGTCCTCGATGAGCGGACGGCCGAGAGCTGGCTGCGATCGGACGACTCGGCCGGCTGAGGCTTCGCGTCAGGCGGTCTGGCGCGGCGCTCGCTGCTGTCGCGGGGTGTCCTCGGCGAGTTCGGACGCATCGAGCACCGCGTTGAGCAGTACGGCGCCGACGGCAGGATCCAACCGCATGGCACGGCCGATGGCGTTGGCCCACCACGGGCCGTTGTCGGCGGTCACGATCTCGTCCGCTGGCTCCTCGAGCACCACCCGCGACCGCGCGAGGGGAAAGGCCACCGCCCCGTGGACCGTGATTCCGGTCAGGCCCGTGTCCGCGGCCCAGCGGCCGACTCCTTCGGCCAGGGCGGCAACGTCGTGGCTCGGGTTGGTGCGACATCGGATCCAGCCCCGGCGCCGTCCCGCGTCGAATTCCCAGGTCCGGCCGCGAACGCGGTACGTCCCTTCCCAGTCACGGACCGTGAGCGCCCGGACGCCGGCCGGGCCGATGAGAAGTCCGTCGAGGCGGGCCCCATCCCGGATCGGCAAGCGCGGGCCGAGAACGAGGGCGTAGGAGTCGTCGAAGACGGGAGCCAGCAGGCGTTCGAGCATCTTGGTCGCCGATCTGGGCCGGCGAAGTGCAGCAATCCGCGCGAGCCACGCGCTTCCAATGCCGATTCCTAGCGCAGCCACCACGCCAAGTGTTCCGACGACGCCCGCCCGGGTGCCGCCGGCCGCAACGGCCAGTCCCACCGCGACCGCGCCGGTGAGGATCATGCCCAGGGCCAGGACGAGCGATCGGGTCGTGTTCCGCTTCGCCGCCGGACGGATGATCCTCATCGGCTGCCGCGCGGCTCGGATAGGCTTGGTGCATGACGACCACCATCAGCGCCACGGTCGACGGCTCGACGAATCGCGTCGAGGCGCGGACCGACCGAGGTGCTGTCATCAGCATGGATGCCGATCCCCCCGATGGCGCCGGACGGGGTCCCGGGCCGAAGGAGACGCTGCTGGCCGCGCTGGCCGGATGCACGGGGATGGACGTTGCCAGCATCCTGCGCAAGAAGCGCCAGGCGGTTGGCACCCACGAGATCGTCGTGCACGGTGAATCGGCCGCCGAGCATCCACGCGTGTTCACGACCATCGAGGTCGAGCATCGGGTCAGCGGAGGCGTGACCGTCGAGGCGTTGCGGCGCGCGATCGAACTCTCGGCGACTCGCTACTGCCCGGTGAACGCGATGCTCTCGGCGTCCGCCACGATCGAGCATCGCTATCGGCTCGACGTGGGGGAGGGCAGGGAAGCGAGCGCGCTGGTCGCCGTCACCGGTCCGGCCGGCGTCCGCGTCGTCTAGCATCGCGGCGCCTCGGCTCACGACGCGCTTTGCAGCTCCCGGCCGCTGTCGAGCGCCTGCTCGACGGCGATGCGGAACGTCTCGAGATCGAACGGCTTCGGAACGATGGGCCCGATCGGGCCGAGCTCCGCGAGACGCTCGCGGCTGGCGGCCGACACGATGATGGCCGGAATGCCGGGCCACGCGCTGCGGAGCAGCTCGGTGATGTCGCCGCCATCACCGTCCGGCAGCATGACATCCACGACCAGCAGGTGGGGCAGGGCGACGTCCATGAGGTCGCCGAGCTCGACGATCCGCGTGCAGGTCACGACGCCGAATCCCATGTCTCGCAGGAGATCGGCTTCGAGCGCCGCGATGTCGGGATCGTCCTCGAGGACGTAGGCGCGCAGGGGGCCGCTCAGTTCACTCATCGCGACCAGTCTTACGGAACACCCGGTGCGCGGTCCACTGGACCATCCGCATGGTACCCATGGGGTACCGGCCCGATTTGGAGGCCCGGTGTACCATCACCGCCCGCGTTCGGGGCGCGCCGGGCACGGCGGCCGCAGCGCAGCACAGGAGCACGAGACAGCGATGGCGCGATCGATGTGGCGAGGGGCGATCCAGTTCGGGCTGGTGACCATCCCCGTGAAGCTCTACCTGGCCACCGAGCAGGGAAGCATCGGCTTCAACCTGCTCCACGCCAGTTGCCTCAACCGGATCCAGATGAAGGTCCACTGTCCGTATCACGACGAGGTCATTCCGCGGTCCGAGACCGTGCGCGGTTACGAGTGGAGCAAGGGCAAGTACGTCGTCGTGACCGAGGAGGATGTCGACTCCGTCCCCCTCAAAACAATGCGCGCCATTGAGATCGAGATGTTCATCAAGGCGGACCGGGACAACGCCGGCACCGAGTTCGTGAAGCAGGCCTACTACCTCGAACCGGAGCAGATCGGCGCCAAGGCGTTCTACCTCCTGAAGTCGGTCCTGGCCGAGCAGAACAAGAGCGCGATCTGCAAGATCGTCTTGAAGGATCGCGAGCAGCTCGCCGCGCTGAATCCGTTCAGCAATACCATGCTCCTGACCACGCTCCATTGGCCGGACGAGGTGCGCGCCATGGACGAGCTGAACCTGCCCGAGGCCGACATCGAGATCAAGGCCAGCGAGAAGAAGATGGCCGAACAGCTCGTGGCGAGCATGACCGGCGAGTTCAGCGCCGAGGACTACCACGACGACTATCGACAGGCGCTGATGGCCGTCATCGAGCGCAAAGTGGCGGGCGAGAAGCCGGAGCCCGCCCAGCGCACGGAGCCGACGAACATCACCGACCTCATGGCGGCGCTCGAGGCATCCGTGGCCGCCGCGCGCCTGGATCGAACGGCCGACGCGCCCGCCGCGGCCAGCGCCAAGTCGAAGGGCCGCGCGAAGCCGAAGGCAAAGGCACCGGCGAAGACCAACGTGGCCGCGAAGGTCGCCGCGGCGGAGGATGAGGCGCCGCGGCAGCGTCGGCGCAAGACAGCCTGACGCCGCGGGTCGTGCCCGGAGACCAGCTCGACCTGTCGATTCCGGCTGTCGCGGCCGGGACGCTTCCGGCGCGCGTGTCTCCGATGCAGCCGACGCTCGCCGCCGGCCCGTTCGACGATCCGGCCTACCTGTTCGAGGCGTGGTGGCCCGGCATCCGCGCCCACGCCTGGGTCGAGGGCGGCGCCCTGCTGCGACTTCGGGCCGAGGGCATGGCCGATGCGCTGACGACGTTCTCCGAGCTGGGCGAGGAGCTCCCGGAGCGCCTGGTGGACGACGGCGTCATTCTCGACGGATGGCTCCTGGCGCTGGACGACGGCGGGTGGCTCGACACCGATCTCCTGCGTCGCCGCCTGGCCGGTGACCGCCACGCGGGGCGGCCGGCGTTCGTTGCGTCGGATCTGCTGTGGAGCGCCGGAGCGGACTGGCAGCGGCGGTCGTTCGCGGCGCGTCGCGCCCGGCTGGAAACGGTCCTGCGCGACGGGGATCGATGTGTCGTATCCCACGCGCTGCGCGGCGAGGGAACCCTGCTGGCCGAGGCGCTGGCGCGCTTCGGCCTGAATGCCATCAGTGCCCGTCGCCTCGACGCGAGGTATCGAACCGGTGCTGCGGGCGACGCCTGGCTGCGACTGCCCCTCGAACCGGAACCGGTCACCGAGCGCCCGCGGCTGGCGCTCATCCAGCGCCTCCCCTTCCCGGAGACTCCCTAGGGCAGGAGCTCCCCGAGCGTCCAGGGAAACGGTGGACGGGTGGCGAGGCGCACGGCCGATGGCACGAAGCCGTCGAGAGGGAATGCGCGGAAGCTTCCGATATCGAAAACCACGCGCGGTACTTCGCCCACGAGATCGGGCTCGGGGAAGGGTCGCCCGCGCACCGCGCCGGCGACCCGGACGGCGTCGTCGATCGGCATGCCCCAGGCCGATCGCAGGACGATGTTGATGTCATGGGTCCGCACGTCATCGGGGCGTGATTCGAGGGCGCGGGCCAGCCACTCCTCGGCGCTGGCTCGCTCGCCGATAGCGGCGTGGGCCAGGGCGCGGACCGCCGGATCCTCGAAGTCGGCCGGAACGATCGGCTCGCCCGTGGCATGGCGCGCCAGCAGCAGGTTGAGCTGCCAGGTGGCATCGCTCACCTCCGGGATCGTGCCATCGCCGACCGTGATCGATCGTGGCCAATCGGTGATGAACGAAGTTGCGGGTTGGCTGAGCAGCGATCGACGATAGGCGCGATCGGCCGCCTCGGTTTCGCCCAGCCGGTCGAGCAGCAGCGCCGCGTTGAGCGATTCCGACCCCAGGTAGCGGGCGGTCGCCACCGCGCGGCCGGCGGCCGCGATCGCGCAGGAGACGTCGCCGTCGGCCTCGCAAAGCAGAGCAAGGTTCGTCCAGGCGGTAGCGTCCCCCGGGTTGCGCTCGGTCGCCGCCCGTGCCGCCAGCACGGCGACGCCGATCCGGCGATCCGCCGCGGCGGCCACGGCCAGGGCGCGTGGTCCAGAGGGGTGCCAGGGGTCGATCTCCACGGCTCGCGCGAAACGGGTCGCCGCCCCCGCCCAGTCGGCCGCCAGCGAGCGATCCACGCCCCCGCGATAGGCGATGGCGCCGGCATCGGCGCTGACCATGGCCGCGACGAGGACGGCGGCCGCAGTGCCGGACGCAGCGAGTGCCAGGACCCGTCTCCATCCGTCGAACCTGGTGCGCCTCCAGACGACGGCCCCGGCGTCCTCGAGCGCCATGGCCACCAGGAGGATCACGAGCAGGTTGAAGCCGGGCAGGAATGTCAGGTCCTCAAACAGGCCGCCGATGCCGATGCCCACCAGCATCACCGCGGCCGTGCGCCCGCGGCCGGTCCGGCTTCGCCAAGGTCCCGCAATTAGCGCGAGGCTGGCGATCGCCAGCAGCGCAGCCGTCAGCCCGAGTATTCCGGCGTCGCCCAGGACGCCGAGCAGGAGGTTGTGCGAGTGCGGCTGTCGCACCGGAAAGCTGAGGTCGGGCGCGGCGGCCTGGCGGGCATACGCCATGAACCCCGGGCCGATGCCCGTCAGCGGGTCGCTGCTCCACGCGGTGAGGGTGTCGCGCCACAGCGCGCCGCGATAAAGCAGCGAGCTCACCGCGGTGAGCCGGGGAAGAACCAGGACCGCCGCGAGGACCACCGCGCCCAGCGTGGCGGTTCCGGCGATCAGCCCGACGGGCGTGATCCGCGCGGGCCATCGGACGAGACGCCGCCGGCTCCACGCCCAGGGAAGCACCCCGATCGCCAGTCCCGCGGCAATCGCCAGCCACGCCGACCGCGAACCCGAGAGCACGACGAGGGGAAGTCCGCTGAGCACCAGTCCCATGCGGATGGCGCGGCGCGGGCGGCCGGGCTCGATGAGGCCGGCCAACGTCCACGCGGGGATGAGGATGAAGGGCGGCACGGCCACCGACCCGAATGGCGTGCCCTCGGCCAGCAGCCGCAGTGGCGGGAGGCCCGGTGCGCCGGCGACGACCCACTCGATCCGGCGCGCCACCAGCACCGCCAGGGTGGGGATTGCGAGCGCGAGGACCGGCACGCTGGTCACGAGCCCGACCCACGTCGGGCGATGTCGGATTGCAAGCAGCCCGACCGGCAGCATGGCGGCGAAGGCAGTGATGGCCGCCATCGCCCGCAGACTCATGCCGACGTTGAGCGCGCCGGCCGTGGCCACGGCGAACGTCGCCAGCAGTCCGAGGATGGGCAGCTCGAGTCGAGTGCGAGGGACCTCGAGCCCGCGGATGACCCGTACGGCGACCGCGGCGATGGCACCGATGGCGATGAGGTGCAGGACGAACTGGAGGCGTGCATCCCACAGCGCGCCGTCCCATCCCACGTACCCGAATACCGTGAGTCCGGCGGCGAGCGCGAGCCATTCCGCTGCCGAGACACGCGCGACAGGCTTAGTGAGCCGCGCGGTCATGTGGCGGCCAGCCGATCGAGAGCATGCTCAAGCTTCGATCTCGGCTCCTCCACCAGGCCGGGGATCCCGGCGAGGATTGAAGCCAGGTGGTCGAGCTGGCTCGCCCCGGCTGCCGAACCGTCGGCAAGCTCGAGCTCGACGACGAGCAGCGCCCCGAGGTCGGCCCCGGCGCCGGACATCCGCACCTGGTCCAGCGAGAGCGTGGCGATCGGGACGTCGTCGAGCCGCACCGCCCGCTCGGTCCGGCGCTGCTCGAAGCGAAGCCGCTCATGGAGCGGGGATCCATTCCGCAGCTGGTTCAGCAGGTCGAGAGCGGGGCTCGCCGGCCACGCGTCAGGGTCGATTCGATGATCTGCTGGTCCCTCGATCTCCGGCCGCCGGTGGTGCCAGCCATCCGCCTGCTCTTCCGCCGGCCCTTTCATCGAGAGGCGAACCCTCCCCTCTCGCTCGCGGAGCCGGCAGGCCCATCGGGCGGCCGCCAGCCGCAGGTCCGCCGTGTCGAGATACCGATCGGTCTCGTCGACCGTTCGGGCCGGGCCGAGCGTTGCGCTTCCCAGCCGGCGCCGCTGCGCGAGATCGTCGAGCGGCCGCGCGCTGTCGGCCCGGAACCTGGCCTCGACCTCAATCGGCATAGCGATCGGCGGCCTCTCGCACGGCACGGGCCACTGCCAGGCGCAGCTCGGGAGGCTCGAGGACCTCCACGCCATCGCCCCATGACAGGATCCAGGGACGGATCTCGACCGTGCCGGCCACTGTCACGGTGAGCTCGAGTCCGCCGTCCTCGAGCTCCTCCAGCTCCTGGGACCGGTGCCAGATCGCCTCGCGCACCCGGTGGGCAACGGTGGCGCTGAACCGTAGCCGCACACGCTCGGTCGGGGTCGAGTCGGAGGACCAGATGCCCCACGAGTTGGCGAGCCACGCGTCCGGGTCGAAGTCGTCGGGGATCTCGTAGCGGTCCTGCGTCAGGGTCGCCGATCGGATGCGCTCGACCTTGTAGGTCCGCATGGCATGTGCCGGCTCATCAAATCCGATGAGGTAGACGCTCCGCAGCGCCGCATCGGGCTCGAGGAAGTACGGCTGCACGCGCGTGCGCTTCTCGGTCCCCGTTCCCGGGTCGTAGACCAGCTCGACCACCCGCCCCTCCGCCCAGC
>JBDSJJ010000131.1:0-28765 GCA_039917415.1 Candidatus Limnocylindria bacterium
CTCGATCGCGGCGCCGAGATCGGCGAGGGGATCGCCTTCGGCCGGGACCTGGCGAACCGGTCCGCCAACGACCTCTACCCCGAGCGCATGGCCGAGGAGGCGCGGCGGCTCGAGGCCGACGGCTGCACCGTCGAGATCCTCGAGCCCGACGAGATGGCAGAGCTGGGCATGGGCCTCATCCTCGGCGTGGGCCAGGGGGCGGCACACGGCCCGCGCCTCATCGCCATCAAGCTGCCGGGCTGGGAGCGCGCCGCGGATGGTGACCGCCTCGCGATCGTCGGCAAGGGCGTGTGCTTCGACTCCGGCGGGCTGAGCATCAAACCGGCCGAGAACATGGGCGACATGAAGCACGACAAGTCCGGCGCGGCCGCCGTCATCGCCGCGGCGCGCACCGTGGCCAGGCTCGCGCCCGAGACGCCGCTCATGGCGGTCGCACCCATGGTGGAGAACATGCCCGGTGGGAACGCCCAGCGGCCCGGAGACGTGGTGAAGGCGATGAACGGCATGACCGTGGAGGTCACGAACACCGATGCCGAGGGCCGGCTGATCCTGGCCGATGCCATGACGTGGGCTGAGCGCCAGGGCGCGACCCACATCGTTGACGTCGCGACGCTGACCGGCGCCCAGGCCATCGCCTTCGGTGAGCACATCAGTGCCTACTTCGCCCGGCCGCGCGAGTGGGGCGAGCGCATCGGCTCGGCGGCCGAGCGGGCGGGGGAGTGGTTCTGGGAGATGCCACTCGCGCTCGAATACCGGGCCAGCTACGACACGCCCCATGCGGACATCGTCAACTCCGGGGGCCGCGACGGGTCGCTGATCAAGAGCGCGGTGTTCCTCTCCGAATTCGTGACGGTTCCGTGGGTGCACGTCGACATCGCGGCCACCGCCTACCTCAGCGCGGAGAAGCCGTATGGACCCAAGGGCGCCACGGGCTCGGCGGTCGCGGCATTGGTCGCCCTGGCCCTGAGCTTCACCGGATCCGATTGACGACAACCGGATAGCACGAAGCCCCGGCCATCGGCCGGGGCTTCGTCATCGGCTCAGCGGTCGCCGTCGGTCGCGTCGCGAACGTCGTCCTTGGCCTCGCCCCACTTGCCCTGGATCTTGCCTTCCACCTGGTCCGCCTGGCCCTCGGCCTCGGTGTCCGGATTGTCGGTGAGGTCTCCCCATTCTTCCTTGATCTTGCCACCGGCCTCCTTCAGGGGGCCTTCGACGCGGTCACTGTCCACGATGGTGTTCCTCCCATTCTGTGCGGCCGGGGTCGTCCCGGCCCTGCGTCACATAGGGCATCTGGCGTGCCAGCTCGTCACCGCCCCGCATGGACCATCGGCCTATGGTGGCTCCAAGGCCGAACCGTAGGATGTGCGGTGCCGCAACGCACCAGGCGTCCGGCCCACGCATCCGACCAAGGAGGTCAACCCCAACCGTGATTCCGGCGATCATCGCGATCGGGAGCCTGTTCGCCGTGGGCGGGGCTCTCGCGGATCGGCTTGCCAGCGTCTGGCCTCCCGACGAGGCACGCCGACGTCCCCTCGGATGGCGGACGGTAGGCCTGGCCGTGGTGAGCGGGCTGGTGGCGGCTGGCGTCGTCGCGCGATCCCAGCTGCCGTGGTGGGGCACCGCGGTCTACCTTGCCCTGCTGGCCCTGCTGCTCGTGCTGACGGCCACCGACCTTGAGCAGCGAAGGCTCCCGCACCTCGTGCTCGATCCGCTGATCATTCTCGGAATCGCCTTCGTGCCGTTCAACCCCGGTGTGGATCCGGCGATGGCGGTGGTCGGGGCGCTCGCGGCCGTCGCCTTCCTCGGCGCGTTGGCGCTCGTCGTTCGCGGCGGGCTGGCAGCCGGCGACCTCTACCTCATCGCGCCCATCGGCCTGATGCTCGGATGGCCGGCGATCTTCAGCGCGCTGTTCGCCGCGGCCTTCCTGTCGGCGGGTGTCAGCCTGGTCCTGCTCGCGGCGCGCCGCGTCGGCCTGCGGACCTACATCCCGTTCGGGCCGTTCCTCGTCGCCGGAGCCGCCCTTGTCCTGTTGCTCGATGAGCGGGTGCTGCGCGTCATCCGCTAGAACCTCGTCCCATTCGACCGACCGTACCGCGGCTGGTACCCTGCGCCCGATGCATCCGGCCCTCCAGCGTCGCCGTCGTCACCTGATGATGACGCGTCGCACCACGCGTCGCGGCGGCCGCCGCCGTGGCCTGGCGACATTCCTAATCGTCACGCTCGGCGTCTTCGGGCTGATGTTCACCGGTTCGATCGTCGGGACGGCCGGCGGCATGCTGGCGGCCTACAACTACTTCGCCTCCGACCTGCCGGAGCCGAACGTGCTGGACGGCATCAAACCGCAGCAGTCGACCTACGTCTACGACCGCACCGGCCAGCAGCTCCTGGCGCGGTTCGAGTGCCAGAACCGCGAGGCGGTCGACTTCGCGACGCTCCCCGACCACATCTGGCAGGCCACGGTCGCCAGCGAGGACCGATCGTTCTGGGACAACAACGGCGTCGACTTCCAGGGCATCGTGCGCGCCGCGCTTGCCAACCTCGAGGCGGGCCGGATCGTCCAGGGTGCCTCGACCATCACCCAGCAGGTGATCGACTACGCGCGGGTCCTCAAGGAAGAGGGCGTGTCCATCGAGCTCGACCCGAGCGCCACCCCCGAGGCCAGCGTCGGAGTGATCGACCCCGACGCCCCGGTGACCGAGGAGGATCCGGCCGAGGAGGAGACCGATGTCTGCCAGCCGCCCGAGCCCACCAACTCGACCGCCATCGAGGACAAGATCCGCGAGAACATTCTGGCGATGCAGGTCACCGCGGCGTACCCGGGTCGCGAGGGCAAGGAGCGCATCCTCGAGACGTACCTGAACCTCATCTATTACGGGAACGGCTCGTACGGCATCAAGGCCGCCGCCGCGAACTACTTCGGGCTCCAGGACCTCGAGCAGATGACCGTCGCCCAGGCGGCCTTCCTCGCCGCCCTGCCCCAGGCGCCGTCGATCCTCGATCCCTACCAGAATCCGAAGTCCACTCTCGAAGATCCGGAGGCGGGCGCGGCCGATGCGCTCCGGGAGCGCAACCTCGTGCTCGGCGCCATGGCCGAGGAGGGCTACATCACCGCGGCCGAGGCTGCCGTCGCCCGCAACACGTCGTGGGTCGAGATGAACCCAAGCCGCCTGACGAGCATCCTGCGCGAGCCGCACTTCAGCTTCCGGGTGCGCAAGGAGGCCGAGCGGATCCTCAGCACCCTCCCGGGTGTCACCGACCCCGCACTCGAGGTGCTGACCGGCGGCTACCGCATCAAGACCACCCTCGATCTGCCGCTCCAGCAGGAGGCGAAGCGGCTCGTGACGAAGTGGGTGGAGACGCTCGCCGGCTTCAACGTGAACAACTCCGCGCTGGTCGCCCTCAACTCCGAGACCGGCGAGATCGTCGCGTACGTGGGCAGCGTGGATTACGGGAACCGCGAGGATCCGCGCGTCCAGGGGCAGTTCGACGTGGCCGGCCTCGGTCGTCGCCAGCCGGGATCGGCCTTCAAGCCGATCACCTATGCATCGGCCTTCCAGTCGCGCGACGCCACCGTCGCCACGATGTTTGTGGACGCCATGAACCAGTTCGGGTTGACGGAGACGACGTCGTATCGGCCGACCAACGCCGACATCAAGGAGCACGGCCCGGTGCTGGCGCTGGATGCGCTGCGCTACTCGCTCAACATCCCGTCGGTGATGATGCAGTACCTGGTGGGGTCGCAGACCACGGCCGAGTTCAGCGAGAAGCTGGGCATCGCCAGCGCCGAATACATCATGGACCAGGATCCCGGCCTTTCCCTGGCGCTCGGATCGGTGCCGGTCAACCTGACGAATATGACCCAGGCCTACTCGACGTTCGCGCAGGAGGGCCAGCTCAACCCGGCCACTACGATTATCGAAATTCGCGACCGCGAGAACCGCGTGATCTACACGCGCGAGGACAACGGGCCCACGGTGACGCAGCCGATGACGGCCGCCGAGGCCTATCTGCCGCACTTCATCCTCGAGGGCAACACCGATCCGGACCGCAACCTCCTGTGGGGCGAGCGCGCCCAGCTGGTCACTCCCGACGGGCAGCGCCGCCCGGCCGGCTTCAAGACCGGCACCACCAACGACTTCCGCGACGTGTCCGGTTTCGGCTACATCCCCGGTAGCCTGGTCACCGGCGTTTGGATGGGCAACAACAACCAGGAGTCACTCTCGAACGAGTTCTCCGGCGGCCTGTTCAGCGCCGACGGTCCGCTCTTCCTGTGGCACGAGTTCATGGATCTCGCCATTAACAACCCTTGGGACTGGAACGGTCAGCAGGCGGTGCCGCAGACCGCTTTCGAACAGCCGGACGGCATCGTGAGGGCCGCCGTCTGCCGATGGAGTGGCATGGCTGCCACCAACCGCTGCGGTGCCACGATCACGCTGCCCTTCCTCGAGGGCACGATCCCGCCCCTCGACAACGTCCACTCGAAGGGCTGCCTCGACCTCGAGCAGTATCTTGGCCAGGCCACTCCGGACCGTCCGGAGAACTGGATCGAGGCGGCGGATACGTGGTCCGACCGTGTCGTCAACGGTCAGACGGGCGCGCGCGGTGATCCGGCCGACTACTCGGACGACGAACGCGTCCTGTTTGCCATCGCGCCCCTCTATGGCGAGCGTGGCTTCCCCTCGGTCTGCGGTGAGCGTGTCGCAACGCCACGCCCGAGCCCGTCCGCGTCAGCCGAGCCGTCACCCGAACCCAGCGGTGGTGGCGGTGGCGGTGGCGGTGGCGGTGGCGGTGGCGGCGGCGGTGGTCCCAAGCCGACACCGGTCCCGACGCCGTAGCGCCAGAACTCGGTGACCGGGGGCGCCGCGCGTGCCCGCGGTCGGCCTAGAATCACCCGGTGTCGAGCTCGGTCCTGACGCTGATCCTCGCGGGCGGAGAGGGAGAGCGACTCAGCATCCTGTCCCAGGTACGCGCCAAGCCCGGCGTGCCGTTCGGTGGGAAGTACCGGATCATCGACTTTGCCCTCAGCAACGCGGTGAACTCCGGTCTCACCGATGTCGGGATCCTGACCCAGTACGCACCTCGCTCGCTGATCGACCACATCGGCGTCGGGAGGCCATGGGACCTCGACCGCAGCCGCGGTGGGGCGGCGCTGCTCCAGCCGTTCATCGGCCGCGGTCGGGCGCGCGACTGGTATCGTGGCACCGCGGACGCCGTGCTCCAGAACCTGGACTTCATCGCCGATCGCGACCCGGAGCTCGTCCTGGTGCTGGCCGGCGACCACGTCTACAAGATGGACTACCGACCGTTCCTCGAGTTGCATCGTTCGACGCAGGCGGACGTCACCTGCGCGGTCCGCACGGTGCCGATCGAGGAGGCACATCGCTTCGGGATCCTCGACGTGGCGAAGGACGGTCGGGTGACCGCGTTCATTGAGAAGCCGCCCAACCCACCGTCCAACCTGGTGAGCATGGGTGTCTACGTATTCTCGTGGCCGCTGCTGCGGGACCTGCTCAGCTCGGAGCTGGTCGACTTCGGTCGGGACATCCTGCCCGCCATGGTCGACGCGGGGCGCAAGGTCTACGCCTACGAGTTTTCGGGCTACTGGCAGGACGTCGGGACGGTCGAAAGCTACTGGCAGGCCAGCCTGGATCTGCTGCGCGACGATCCGGACATCGACCTCAACGATCTCGGGTGGCTGATCTACACGAAGAGCGAAGAGCGTCCCCCGGCACGCATCGGCCCGTCCGCTCACATCACCCGGTCGATGATCAGCCACGGCTGCGAGGTGGATGGGACGGTCGAGCACAGCATCCTCTCGCCGGGCGTTCGCGTCGCCGCCGGCGCAGTGGTTCGCGACTCGATCGTGATGTTCGACGCCGTCATCGAGGCCGACGCGGTGCTCGATCGGGCGATCCTGGACAAGGAAGCCTGGATCGGCCCGGGCGCCCATGTCGGCGTCGGCGACGACCTGCGGCCAAACAGGGATGAGCCCGAACGGCTCTACGCGGGCATCACGCTCGTCGGCAAGCGCGCGCGCGTTCCGCGCGGGACGGAGATCGGGCGCAACTGCCGCATTGATCCCGGAGTCAGCGAGCGCGACTTCGCGCGGCGTCGCCGAATCCGCTCGGGGGAGACGGTTGTCGCCGGCAGCGCGCCGCGGTGAGCGCCGGGGCCGGCATCGATGGCTGGCTCGCCGAGCTCGGCCTGGAGGTCGTCGGCGCGTCCGGGTCAGCGAGCGACCCGGCGTTCAGCCGGGACATCGTCGTCGACGGCGAGCGTCGCTTCGACCTGCGCCTGACAGTGGCATGGGTGGCCGGGGTCGGGTGCTCGCTCTGGGCATACTATGGGCTCGAGGCGATGGAGATCCCGAAGCGGACCTACGCTCGGATGCTGCGCGCCAACTTCGAGTACCCGTTCGTGAAGTTCGCCATGACCGATGACGATCGACCGATGCTGATGACCGAGCTCCCGGCGAGTGCCGTCGACCGCGATGAGCTGGGACGCGGGATCACGCGGCTCGCCATGGCCGCGGATCGCCTTCTCGACGAGACCGCCCCCGCCATCGCAGATCGCGGGGTCCTGCCCGACTGGAGTGATCGATCCTCGCGTAACCAAACGTTGCTCGACGCCTACGGAGCCGATGTCGCGTCGGCGATGCCCGAGTGGGAGCCGCCGATGCCGCGACAGCGCAGGCGGGGAATCCTGGCCCGCCTGTTGGGCCGCCCGTGATCCGTCGTCTGGTGCGACTCGTGGCGGCGCTGTCGCTGATCGCCGGCGCTGCGATCACGATGCCGGCAACACCGGTCGCGGCGGCCGAGTATTCGCTCGATTCCGCCGCGTCGTACGCGGTCCGTCCAGCCGACGGCGAGATCGATGTCGCGGTCGAGCTCACCTTCACGAACACGACACCAGATCCCGCGGGACAATTCAGCGTCTTCAGCGAGGTGAAAGTCGCCGTCCACGACGGCGTTTCGGAGGTTGTCGCCGCCGATCCCGACGGCGAGCTCGAGGCCGCGGTCGCCGTCGAGAACGAGGTGAACGTGGCGACCATCGAGCTTCGCGAGGATCTTCGGTTCGAGGAGAGCGTTGAGATCACGCTGGACTATGTGCTCGCCGACGGTGCGGACCCGGACCTCCGCATTCGACCCTCGGTCGTTGTCTTCCCGGCCTGGAGCTTCGGCACCGCCAGCGAGGTGCGCGTCTCGGTCCCCGACGGCTACGAGGTGCGGGTGGACGGCGACCGCCTCGCCCCGGTGGGAGATCACCTGGAGAGCGGGCCGATCGACGATCCCGCGCAGTGGCTGGCGCTCGTGACGGCGACCCGACCGGCGGAGTACACGAACTTCCAGGCGACCGTACCGCTCGACGGCGGCACGGCCGATCTCCAGGTTCGCGCCTTTGCGGACGATGAAGCATGGGGTACTCGGACGATCGCCCTGGTGGAGGACGCGCTCCCGCTGCTCGAGGAGGAGATCGGCCTGCCATATCCGCGGATCGGCGGCCTCGTGATCGTCGAGTCGGTTGCGGCCGATGCCTCCGGCTTCGCCGAGCGATCGAGCGCGGGCACCGAGATCCTGGTGGCCTTCGATCAGCCGCCGTTCACCGCGATCCACCAGGTGGCTCATGTCTGGCTCACGCCGTCTCTGGTCGAGGACCGCTGGATTCGCGAGGGAATGGCGAGCGAGGCGGCGGCGCGCGTGGCTGCCGACCTCGCGGTCGACCTCCCGTACGACCCGGCGGCGGAGGCCGAGCTGCGCGGCGAAGATGCCCTCCCGCTCGACGGATGGACGACGGCCGACTCGGCCCAGACCGAGAGCTACGGTCATGCCGCGTCGTGGGACATGGTCGCCGAGGTGGCGTCGATCGTCGGCCCCGACGCGATGCGCACGGTCCTCGGTCGTGTCACGGCATCGGTCGGCCCGTACGCCGCACGAGAGCTCGACGCGAACCCGACGACCGACGGTTCCCAGCCTTCGCAGCCCCTCACCAGCCGCTCATTCCTCGACCAGCTCGAAACGGTCAGCGGGGCGGACCTGTCGGACCTGTTCGCGGCGAGGGTTTTCACCGAATCGGATCGCGCGCTGCTCCCGGCGCGGCGCGAGGCGCGCGTCGCCTTCGACGCGCTGGCGGCTCAATCCAATGGCTGGGGCCCACCCGATCCGGTTCGAACCGCCCTGGTGAGATGGGAATTCGAGCTGGCGATGGCCCAGATCGATGAAGCCCAGGCGTGGCTGAGCGACCGGGATGCCCTCCTGGGCGCCATGCGCGAGGCGGGTCTCTCCGCGCCGGAACGACTCCAGGAGGCTTATCGCTCCTTCGGCGGCGGCGCGGAAGCGGTGGCTGAACTCGACGCGCAGCGCGCGGTGGTCGAGGCCTACGTCGAGACCGCGACCGACGTCAACGCATCGCGGACGTTGCTCGAGCGCCTGGGGCTCCTCGGTGGGCCGGATCCGGCCCAGCAGCTCGCTCTGGCCAACGGACGTTTCGCCGATGGCGACCTTCGGGGTTCGGTCGAGGCGATCTCCGATGCGCAGCGCATTCTCGCCTCCGCGGAGGCCGGTGGCCTGATACGCGCCGTCAGTGCCGGCCTGGTCGTCCTGCTGCTGGCCGGGCTGGCGGTCGTGCTCTTCCGGCGCCGCGCCGCCTACACTGCCCCATGACCAGCGAGCGCCCGTCCCCCCACTTCCTGCCGGCGGCCGACGTGCTGTCCGGCGAGACGGCGGACGTCTACTTCGAGCGAGCGCGCACCATCCTGGCCGCCGAGCATCTCGATCCGGTGGTCACCATGGAGATCTTCGCGCGCGGCGATGGGGTCCTGTGCGGTGCCGAGGAGGCTATCGCTTACCTGCGCGAGATCTTCGCCGAGGTCAACGGACATGCCGCGCCGATCGTCGAATCGCTGCATGACGGTGACCGGATCACGTCGAGGGAGGTTGTGCTCCGCATCCAGGCCCGCTACTCGGCCTTTGGGCTGTACGAGACGGCACTCCTCGGCATCCTGGCCTCGGGATCGGGCTGGGCGAGCGCGGCTCGGCGCATCGTCGACGCGGCCGACCCCATCCCGGTCATCGGCTTCGGCGCACGCCACGTGCATCCGAGCGTCGCGGACCAGATGGACTACGCCAGCGTGGTCGGGGGTTGCATCGGCGCATCCACCCCGGCGGGCGCTCGGCTGGCCGGTCTCGCCCCGACCGGGACGATGCCGCATGCCCTGGTCCTGATTTTCGGCGACACGGTGCGCGCGGCCGAGGCGTTCGACCGCCACATCGACCCGGAGGTGCCGCGTATCGTGCTGGTTGACACCTTCAAGGACGAGGCCGAGGAGTCGCTGCGCGTCGCCGATGCGCTCGGAGACCGCCTGTGGGGCGTGCGTCTTGACACGCCATCCGAGCGGGGCCGGGTCACGCCGGAGCTGGTCAAGGAGGTCCGAGCCCGGCTCGACCAGGCGGGCCATCCCGACGTGAAGATCGTCGTTTCCGGGGGGATCGACGTCGATCGCGTGGACGTGTTCAAGGATGCCGGCGCGCCGGTCGATTCATTCGCCGTCGGCAGCTACATCAGCAAGGCCAGCCCGATCGACTTCACGGGCGATCTCAAGGAGATCGACGGCAAGCCGGTGGCCAAGCGCGGTCGCATCCCCGGACGGACCGAGAACCCTCGACTGGAGCGGATCGACCTGCAGCGTTAGGCTGAGGTCATGTCGTTCGAACCCGACGCACGCGAATCGGCCTACGAGCTGTTCCGTCGCGGGTCACAGATGCTCGCCGAACGGCATCCCGGCGCAGCAGCCGTGCTGCTCGAGCGGGCGTTGGCCCTGGAGCCCGGCAAAGCCTCGATCCTCGAGGCGTTGGGTCAGGCGTACTTCAACCAAAGCGACCACGTGACCGCCGCGCGACACTTTGGGGCCATCGTCGATGCCGATCCGGTCGCGCACTACGCGCATTTCGGGCTCGGTCTGTCGAGCGCGAGGATCGGCGACACGATCGCCGCCCGCCGGCACCTCCACATGGCCGTCCTGCTGAAGCCCGAGAACGAGGCCTACCAGCGCGCGCTGACCCGCTTGCTGGACGCCGCCTGAGCCTCAGGCGGCGTGCCCGCGCCACGGCGGCGCAAGGCGGTTCAGCGGCGAAGGCGGCGCTCGAGCCAGCTGATGGCCACCATGGACTTCGCGTCGAGGATCCGCCCGTCGTCCACGGCCGCCATCGCGTCAGGGAGCGTTATCCAGGATGGCTCGAGCAGTTCGTCATCGTCAGCTTGACCCGCGTGATCGGTCAGCCCGGTGGCGAGGAACAGGTGCATGAGCTCGGTGCAGAATCCGGGAGCGGTGAAGAAGCGCGGGCCGGGCTCCAAGGTGTCCGCCGCCAGCCCGACCTCCTCGGCCAGTTCGCGCATGGCGGTGTCGGCAGGAGGCTCGCCGGGCTCGAGGGTGCCCGCCGGGATCTCGAGCAGCTCACGGGCGGTCGCGTGCCGCCACTGCCGGACCATGGCCAGCCGCTGACCGTCCCACGCGAGGATCGCAACGGCCCCCGGATGCTCGATGACCTCGCGCGATGTTCGATGGCCATCGTCGCGCTCGACCTCGTCGACGCGGACGGCGACCCGGCGCCCTGTCCAGGGTCGGGTGCTGGCCAGGGTTCGCTCCTTCATCGGCTGAGGGTATCCGATGGGGTCGCACGGGATCGACAGGCCCAGGAACATCACCCGCGATTCCCCGCTAGCATCTGCCACGTCCCATGAGTGAAGCGATCAACAACATCTGGCGCCGTCCCCTGCGCACGGCCCTTACGATCCTCGGCATCGTGATCGGCGTGTTCGCACTCACGGTCATGGGCGCGCTCGCTGAGAAGCTCAACGTCCTGGTGGATGGCGGGGACGAGTACTTCCGCACCCGCATCTTCGTGTTCGACGAGGGTGCCGCCTCCGGCTTCCAGGCGAGCTCGCGACCCGTGACCCGCGACCTGGTGGAGCGGATCGAAAATCTGCCCGGGGTGGATCGCGCCACCCCGGTGCTGCAGACGCTGCTCAACCCGGGCGAAGCCGGGGGCTTCGATATTCCCGAGCTGCTGACGGGGATCGAGCCGGAGACTTGGTACGACGACGCGGTCGAGCTGCGCGTCGACGCCGGGCGGCTGCTCGACGCCGATGAGCGCGGCGTCACGGTCATCGGCGCCGATCTCGCGGAGCGCTACGACCTGCGCGTGGGCGACGAGTTCACGATGCGCGACCGCCCGTTCGAGATCATCGGCGTGCTCGAGCGCACGTTGACTTTCCCGGACAAGATCGCGTACGTCCCCCTCGCCGATGCGCAGAGCATCTACGTCGAGTCGGTGCCGGACGCTTTCCAGGAACGAACTGATGCGTTGGCCACCCAGATCGAGGTTTTCCCAGTCGACCTCGACGAGGCGGATGTGGTGGCGGCGGCCATCGGCGAGGCGGTCGAAGGCGTGCGTGCCGTGACTCCGGCCGAGGTCGCCGACCAGATCGGGCAGGCCAGCATCGTGTTCAACCTGATCATCGTCGGGGCCAGCGTCATCGCGGTCATCGTGGGTGGCCTGTCGGTCATCAACACCATGGTCATGACGGTCAGCGAGCGCGTGCGCGAGATCGGCCTCAAGAAGGCCGTCGGCGCTCCCACGCGGGCCATTCTCCGCGAGTTCATCATCGAGGCCACGCTGCTCGGGGCAATCGGCGGGCTCATCGGCCTGGGGCTCGGGTCATTGCTCGTGGTCATCCTCAACGCGCAGACGGCCGGATCGGGCACCAGTGTCTTCCTGCTGACGCCGGTGCTCCTCCTGCGCAGTTTCCTGTTCGCCACGATCCTCGGAGCCCTGGCGGGTGTCTACCCCGCGCTGCGCGCCGCGCGGCTCGATCCGGTCACCGCGTTGCGGAGCACCTGATGACCATCCTCGAGGCCGATGACCTGACGATGGTCTACCGCCGTGGCGCCGGCGAGGTCCGGGCGGTGAACGGCATCTCTCTCGTGGTCGAGGCAGGGGAGTTCATGGCCATCATGGGCCGATCGGGCTCGGGCAAGACCACGCTCCTCGACCTCCTCGGCTGCCTCCTGCGTCCGACGGGCGGCGGACTGGCGATCGATGGGCAGACGGTCATCGGCGCATCCGATGGGGAGCTGGCCACCATCCGGCGCGAGCGCATCGGGTTTATCTTCCAGGAGTTCAACCTCATCCCCACGCTCACGGCCCTCGAGAACGTCATGCTGCCCCTGCGCTACGGGCCGCGAAGGCCCCGCGGGCGCCAGGAAGCGCTCGACCTGCTGGACCTGGTGGGATTGGGGAATCGCGCGGCGCATCGGCCCACCGAGCTGTCGGGCGGGGAGCAGCAGCGCGTGGCGATCGCCCGCGCCCTGGTCAACAATCCGGCCGTCGTGCTGGCCGACGAACCGACCGGGGAGCTCGACTCCTCGACCTCGGCGACGATCATGGAGACCCTGCGCGGACTGAACCGCGAACGCGGAGTGACGATCATCATCGTGACCCACGACGCCGGCGTGGCGGGGGCGACGGACCGCGTGGTGCGCCTCTCGGATGGCGTAGTCATCGCGGACGAGCGACGTGGGTCGCGGGCCTTTGACCGGGCGCTTTCCGGCGACCTCGTGCGTCCCGCTGGTGGTCGGGTCTGGGCGCGGCTGGGTGGCATCCTCGAACGAGCGCGGGCTCGATGATCGAGTCGCTGTCGCTGACGAAGCACTTCCGAACGCTCACGGCGGTCCACGACCTGTCGTTCACGGTCGGCGATGGCGAGGTCTTCGGCCTCTTGGGCCCGAACGGCGCCGGCAAGACGACGTCGATCCGCATGCTGGCCGGACTCATCGGGCCCTCGGACGGGACGGCGCGCATCAACGGGCTGACCCTGGGTCCCGACTCGCAGAAGATCCGCGCCATGACGGGCGTCCTGACCGAGGCCCCCGGGCTCCACGACAAGCTCACGGCGCGCGAGAACCTCGGCTACTACGGCCGCCTCTACGGCCTGCGCGGCGCGAACCTGCGTCGAGCCGTGGAGCGCTATCTCGGGATCGTGGGCCTGGCCGACGCCGGTAATCGGCGAGTCGGGGGCTTCAGCAAGGGAATGCGCCAGAAGGTCGCCATCGCGCGTGCGCTACTCCACGAGCCCGAGGTCGTGTACCTCGACGAACCGACGAGCGCCCTCGACCCATCGGCCGCGAAAGTGGTCCGGGACTTCGTGTCGACGCTGCGCGATGCGGGCCGCTCGATCGTGGTCTGTACCCACAACCTGGACGAGGCCGAGCGCCTGTGCGACAGGATCGGGATCATGCGCGGGACGTTGATGCTGGTCGATACGCCGGCCCGACTGCGGCGTCGCGGCCGATCCGCGCAGGTGCGCGTCGACCTCGTGGGCGCGCGCCGTCCGGCGTCCTTCCTCGACCTGCTCGCCGATCTTCCGTTCGTCGAGAGCGCGCAGGCCGTCGACGGCTCGCTGCGCGTCGAGGTGCGCGAGCCGCGCGGCGACAATCCCGAGCTCGTCAACGCCCTCGTGGGGGCCGGTGCTCGGATTGTCGGGGTGACCGAGGAGGTCGCAACGCTGGAGCAGGTCTACCTCGACCTTGTCGGCGAGGCGGCCACGCGGGACGAGGTGGACGCATGAGGCCGTGGGTGATCGCGGCGGTCCTGGGCAAGGAGGTGCGCGATCTCCTCGCGAACCGGCTGCTGCTCGGCACGGTCGTACTTCCCGCGCTGGTGTTCGCGTCGATCCCGACGGGCATCGTCGCATTCATCCAGATCAACGAGCTCGATCCGGCGCAGATGGGTCAGATCGAGCAGTACATCAGCCAGTTCCCCGACCTGTCGCCGAAGCTCGCCGCTCAGGGGTTCATCGTCCTGAACTTCATGGCCTACTTCCTCTTGATCCCGGCCATGGTGCCGATGGCGATCGCGACCCAGTCGGTCATCGGCGAGAAGACCGCGCGCTCCCTCGAGCCCCAGCTGGCGACGCCGATGGAGGTCAGCGAGTTGCTCATCGGCAAGGCCATCAGCTCGGCGACTCCCGCGGTGCTGGCCACCTGGGGTGTGTTCATCCTCTACGGCCTGGTCAACGGCGCCATCGCCGATCCCGCGTTGACGCGCCTCATCTTCAACGACGTGTGGCGCGTGGCAATGCTGACCCTCGTGCCGCTCATCTGCCTGCTCAGCGTCCTCCTCGGGATCATCGTCTCGTCACGCGTGAGCGACGCGCGGACGGCGCAGCAGATCGGCGGCTTCATCGTGCTGCCGGTTATCGGGGTGGCGATCGCCGGCTTTTTCAGCGGACAGGCATCCTTCAGCATGGAGCAGGTCATCATCGGTGACCTGGTGGTGGCGTTGCTGATCGGCGTGTCGCTGGTGGTCGGCAGCTGGATCTTTGATCGCGAGGCGATCCTCACTCGGCTGGGCTGACTGGCCGTTCGCCGATATTTCGTCGAAGGGTGGCCATATCGGCGCTTCAGGCGCTGTCGTGCCGATACATCGGCTGAAGGGTGGCCACGTTAGGGTGGAGTGGCGATTCGGGCCACCGATGAACCGAAATATCGGCAATGCAGGGCCGAAACCGGCATTGAGGCGCCATTTCGCCGATGAATCGACGTCAGCCAGCGCCCGCAGCCCGATCCTCGATCTCCCAGGCGTGGTCGAGCACATGCCAAGCCGCGCGTCGGACGGCGTAGCGCGCCGGCCAGAACTTTTTTGTGCGACGTGGGTTCGGCAACTCGGCCCCCGTCGCGACCGCCGTGAGGGTGTCGACGAAGGCAGCCCGCAGCCTGGTCATTGGTGCGCCCGGCGCTTCCTCGGTTTCGGGCGGAGGTCGCGAGCCGAGCTGGCTGAGGTAGGCGGCCTCGCCTGCCCGCACGTGGCCGATGATCCCCTCGAGGTCACGCCCGCCACCTCGCGGACCTTTACTCAGCTCTACGCCGGCGGCCTCTGCGGCGGCAGAATCGAACGCCTTCCAGCAGGCTCCGAGGATCGCGGTCATCCGCCGAAGCGTCTCGGCGTCGACGGCTGCCTGTTCGTCAGCCGCGATCGCGCCCGGAGCGCCGAAGTCGGTCGTGCCGTTGCCGACAAGGCGCTCGATGATCTCCAGGGCGGCCACATCACGCGGAAGGCCGAACCCCAGCCGCGAACGTTCGGCCACGCGGGCATACCGCGGTGCGTACGCCAACACGGCCGCGATCGCGTGGGCTTCCGATTTCCCGCTGCGCGACCAGCCAGGCCAGTCGAGCGCGCTGGCGAACGCACGCTTCGGCGTGACCTCGGTGACGATGCGCTGGCGCTCGCTCACTGGGAGCCGGCTTCAGGCCCCGTGATGCTCGCGCTTGTGCAGCCGCTGAATGAGCGCGCGCATGATCGGCACGGCGATCTCGGGATGCTCGTCGAGCAGTGCCGTGAACTCCCATGCCGGGAACAGCAGGCACTCCGTCTCGCTGTCGGCGATCACCGATGCGGACCGCGGATGCTCTTCTATCAGCGCGAGCTCACCGAAGAAGTCTCCGGCGCGCACGCTGCCGAGGCGCTCGCCGCCGCGCTCCACCCGGCCCTCGCCGCTGAGGACGATGTACAGGGCGGTGCCGTTCGAGCCCTCGCGCACGATCTCGTCACCGGGCGCGTACGTGCGGCGCTTTCCGGTTTCGGCGAGCCGCCGCCGAATGCGGTTGTTGAGTCCCGCCAGGAGCGGAACGGATGCCAGTTGCTGCTCCAGCTCCACCTGCGTGATCCTCCGTGCGCTGGCTGCCCCAAGTGGGGTACGAGGCCCCATCGTACCGCGCAGTCAAGCGTTGTGGCGTGATCCGCCCGCGTCGAGCGGGTCGACGCCGGCCAGGGCGGTCTCGCGCCGCCGCAGCTGGACGGTCCGGATCTCGGCCGCGGCGAGGTTGAGCGAGAGCGATCCGTCGGCGTCCACCTCTAGGTCCGGCCCCGCCGCGCCAAGCAGGTCAGCCTCCCTGGCAGCCTGAATTCCCGGCCCCAGCCGAGCCAGGCCCGGCTCTGACGCGAGGTTGACCACGCGCGCCTCCAACCACCCCTCGGCGCGCCGGCGCAGGGAGCTCAGGACGATCGACTCGCCGTCCAGTGCCAGCAGGACCTGCCCGGACTGGGCCGGCGGCCAGGGCGCCTCGGGCACGGAACCGCCCGGAGCGCTGATAAAGGGAAGCCGATGCCGCTCGGACGCCGCCACGACGCCGCCATCGGCCCATCCGGCGGAGTGAGGGTAGAGCGCGAACTCGAACACCCGGCGCCCGCGCATCTGCGCTGCGGGGATGGCGATCTCGGGCCCTGCCGGATCCTGTCGGTACGGGTTGGCGTTGCGGCTGATCAGCCCCGTCGAGCGCAGGAGCGTGATGGCCAGCTCACGGCCCGAGTCGGCCGGGTTGTCGAGGAGCTCGTATTCGGAGAGGTGGCCGAGCAGGAGGGCGAGACCGCCGGCGTCGACCCAGCCATGGGCCGGATAGGTCGCCAGCGGCTCCTCCCGGTAGCCGCCCTCGCCGGTCATCCCGCGTTCAACGACCGCGAACTGCCCCTCCGCGTGGGACATCTCGGGCGCGCGCGGCAGTGGAGCGTGGAATCGAACGCGGTGGTCGTCGACCTGGTTATCGAACGCCAGTCCGATGCGGACGAAAGGCTCGCCAGCGCGGATCTCCACCTCCATCCGGACCTCCGTGGCGTGGGTGGCGTCGCTGCGGGCTCGGCCATCGACGGTCAGGCCGATCGGCCAGTGGTAGGTGCGCATCACCGTCAGGCGGCCACGAACCGGTCCCAGCAGGTCGGCCTTGATCTCGACCGCCACCGGCTCGTCGACCATCTGATCGGCTGCGGGAGGTCCGTAGTTGTACGAGTCACCGAAGTCGCCACCGTCGGCGATCCGACCGATGCGATCAGCGACCACGCCGTCAACCGTCTCCAAACGCAGCGTGCCGTCCTCGTTGATCGACATCGCCAACAGCTCATTGGCCATGGTGCGACCGTCGCGAGCAACCTTGACCCCGTCCACGACTTCGCCGATACCTTCCGAAGCGCGCAGCGCGGTCCAGCCCAGCGCAGGCGCCGGGACCATGGCGGCCAGCGTCCTTCGGGGTCGCGCCACGATCCGGATCTGCCAGCGGTCGTCCGGCGCCGAGCCCATGGCCGCGAGGACCTCGGCACGAAGCTCATCCACGTCCAGCCAGACCGGGTCGGGATCCGAGTCGACCTCGAGAGTCACCGTCCGCTCGTCGATGCGATAGCCGTTCCACGCGTGATCAAAGATCTCGCGGCCGTGGAAGCGGCGGAAGAGGTCCTCACCCTCGCTGCCGAGGATCTCGGAGTCGAACAGAAGCGGTTCCTTGCGCGTGAGCTCCTGGGTCGCGATGCGGCGTCCATCGGCCAGTTCGAGCGCCACGTTCTCCCACGACTCCGGTACGAGCAGATCGGCCTCGACCAGCCCGGCTCGCGAGGTGGGGGATGGGTTCAGAGCCAACAGGGCGGACCGGGGAACGGCAGTCGCCAGGGCTCCCGCCGCGCGGCGAGCCAACGCGCTGCCAATCTGCTCCGCCTCGGCGAAGCGCACGAGCACCTGGCTGACGACCGGGTCCACGCTGCAGCCGCAGATCGAGTCGTGGGCGCTGTTCTCCACGACCTTGCGCCAGGCGAGATCGAGGAACGGGGTCGGCCAGTCCTCGTTCGGCAGGTGGATGGCGCTCAGAGGCTCCGCATATCGCTCCAGCAGGTCCTCGGCGCGCCCGGCGGCCTGCTTGATGTCGATCCGCGCGCTCGCGACGCCCATGAGGACGTTGGCACGGGCACCCGAGCGCATCTCCCCGCGCCAGCACGGATCGGCCTCGGTCAGCGGTGGAGCCGACGCGATGTAGCGCCCGAGGGTGCTGACCTGCACGCGGCTCGCGGCGTGGACCTCGTTCATCCGACTCACCAGTGCGGCGAGCTCGGGGACCGGGGCGGCGTGATCGGTGCCGTACATGGCGAGGACGGGATCGGATCCGAACCATGGCCGCGACCAGTTCACAAACCGCTCGGCCGCGGCGTCCAGCCCATCCGGCACAGTGAACATCCCGGCTGCGTTGCCATAGCCGGACGGCAGGTACTCGGTGCGGACCCACGAGCCGTCGGGACTCTCCCACCGGAACGCGTGGCGATCGACGGCCGCCGGAACGCCGCGCCACACCACCGCATCGGCCAGGCCCGCGCGACGCAGGAGCTGGGGCATCTTGGCGATGTGGCCGAACATGTCAGGCAGGTAGCCGACGTGCATCGGCTCGCCGAAGTCGTGGGCGCGGTTCCAGCCCATCTCGAGATTGCGCACGAGCGTCTCGCCGCTGACCAGGAACTCGTCCATGAGGATCAGCCACGGGCCGATGGCCAGGCGTCCGCTCGCGACATGGCCCTTCAGGCGTTCGGCCTGCTCCGGGCGGATCTCGAGATAATCGTCGACGGTGGCCAGCTGGCCGTCGAGGGTGAACGAGAACTCGGGGTCCTCCTCGAGCATGTCGAGCACCCGATCCACGAGGTCGACGAGCTGCATCCGAAAGCTCTGGAACGGCCGATACCACTCGCGATCCCAGTGGGTGTGCGGAACGAGGTGGATCGTGGTGGGGCCGAGGTGCGCGGAATCGCTCGTCATCCGGGGGAGCCTACCGGGTCAGGCACAGTTTTGCGCGCGTGGTTTGACGTATCACCGGGTCGTGGTGCCCGGCCACGTCTCCGGCCCTCACTGGATGGCCAGGTCTGCCACGAGCGGGTAATGGTCACTCAGCGTTCCGGACCCGCGCACAACGCTGCAATGGTTGACGGTGGCTCCCCGAACGAGAACCTGGTCGATGAGCATGTCGTCATCGGTGGAGATCCGCGCCTCGTCCCCGCGCGGCTCCGCGAAGGCATCCGTCCACCCATCGAGGGGCGCCAGCTCCGGGGCATCGACCCTCGCGTTGAGGTCGCCGAGCAGGAGGGCCGGCGACGCTTCACCGAATGCTGCCTGCACGACCTCGGCCTGGAGCCGCCGCTCGCCCGAGCCGATGTGACTGAGATGCGTCGTGCCCACCTGCACCCCCTCGAGGCCGACCAGCAGGAGACAGCGCGGCTCGCGGATCGTCGGGTCCGTATCGGCGTAGCGGACGCCGGCCGCCGGATGGTCGAAGCCGGGCTCCTCGATCAGGGCGTCGATCGGCGCCGCCGGGAGCGCCACCGTCTGCGAGGCGAGTATGGGCCGGCGGCAGAGCACGGCATTCCCGAACGAACCGACGCCGCGCAGCCGCCCATGCTCGACCACCTCGAAGCTGCGGATCGCTCCGTATCGGAGCTCCACGCCGAGTTGGCGAGCGAGGTCGCCGGCGTTGTCGACCATCTGGCCGTCCCGGGAGAGCAGCGCACACTCCTGGAGCGCGATGAGATCCGCGTCAAGCCCGGACAGGAAGGCGCCGATCGCCCGGAGACGATCGGCGTCGATGCGGGACCACCATCGGTCCGGGAAGGGTCCCGGGCCGATGGCCGACCGGATGTTCCAGCTGACGACGCGCAGCGTCGCCGCCACTACTTGACGGAGCCTGCCAGCAGGCCCTGGACGAAGTAGCGCTGGAGGCTGATGAACACGATGAGCGGCACGACCATGACGAGGAACGACGCCGCCGCCAGCAGGCTCCAGTCGGTGGCGTAGGTGCCAAGCAGCTGGGTGATCTTCACCGTCATCGGCTGGATCGAGTTGCGCTGCGCGTACACCAGCGACATCAGGAGATCGTTCCAGGTCCACAGGAACTGGAAGATGCCGTACGCCGCGATGGCGGGCACCGACAGCGGAACGACGATCGTGCGGAAGATGCCCACGTTCGACGCGCCGTCGATGCGCGCCGCCTCGATGAGGTCCTTCGGCAGCGTGATGAAGAAGTTGCGAAGCAGGAAGATACCGAAGGGCAGCGCGTACGCGGTATGGGCCAGCCACACGGCGCCGTAGTTCGTCAGCAGGCCGGTCCCGCTCTCGCGGAACGCCGTGACCAGGGGGATGAAGCCGAGCTGCACCGGAACCATGAGCATGGCGACGATGATCAGGAACGTCGTGTCCCGGAACGGGAACTTCACCCAGGCCAATGCGTAGGCGGCCATCGAGGCGATGACGAGCGGCAGCAGGGTCGACGGGATCACGATGAACAGGCTGTTCAGGAACGCGCCGCCCATGCCCTCCGCTGACAGCACGCGCTCGTAGTTGGCGAGGGTGAAGCGAGGCTCGAACAGGATGGTCCACCAGCCCGTAGCCCGCATGTCAGCGCCGGGTCGGAAGGAGGTGATGAGGATCCCGATGGTCGGCACCAGCCAGATGAGGCCGATGAGCCCCAAAATGATGTGCGTCGGGCTCTTGCCCGCCAGGCGAGCCAGGCGCTCGCTCATGGTGCGTGGCTCGGATCGGACCGCGGTGTCCTCGAGCGCCGTCATGACTGCACCGCCTCAGCTCGGAATCGCCGGATGTTGAAGATCATGACCGGCACGAGCAGCAGGAGCATGACGACGGCGATCGCCGCGCCGTACCCGAACTGGCCCTGCGGGAATGCCTCCTGGTACATCGAGAACGCAATGACGCGGCTCGACGCCCCGGGGCCACCGGCGGTCATGACGAAGATGATGTCGAAGAGCTTGATGACGTTGACGATGAGTGTCACCGCCACGACCGAGATCGGGAGGCTCACCATCGGCACGATGATGCGCCAGAAGATCTGCGTCTCCGTCGCGCCGTCGACGCGGGCCGCCTCGAGCACCTCGGAGGAGATGCCCTTGATCGCCGCCGACAGGATCACCGTCGCGAACCCGACCGATCCCCAGATACCCACCGCGATAAGCGCCCAGGTCACGGTATCGGGATTGCCGAGGAGCGAGACGGGCCCGACGTTGCCGATGCCCAGGATGGCGTTCATGAGCCCCGTGTTCGGGTCGGGGGAGTAGACGAAGCGCCAGATGATGGCGAGCGATGTGGCGGCGATGGCCTGCGGCAGGAAGACGATGCCCTTGATGAGCGCCTCGTACCGCACGCGCGTCGCCATGACCGCCAGGATCAGGCCCAGAAGGACCGTCAGTGAGACGTAGAAGACGATCCACAGGAGGTTGTTGATCAGTGCACCCGACGGCGGAAAGCCGAGGCGCAGGAAATTCGGATCCTGGGTGAACAGTCGCACCCAGTTGTCGAACCCGACCCAGTTGCTGAACTCGCCGCCGCGTCCGCGGTTGAAGCTCAGGAAGATCGTGTAGACAGTCGGGAAGGCGAGAAACGCCAGGAGCAGCAGTCCGGCAGGGCCGAGGAAGATGAGCGCCGCCCAGGGAAATCCGCCCCCGGGCCTCTTCGCGTCATCGGTTCCCGATCCCGTCGCCGGCGGGTTGGCCGCCGTCATGGACACCGCTCCTTTCGTGCTGCCGAGTGAACGGAGTCGAAGGGGAGCGGCGTGCGCCGCTCCCCTTCGGTCAGAACGCTACTCGCTCTCCCAGGCGGCGGCGGTCAGGGTCTGGAACTCTTCCAGGATCGGTCCCATGTCGTCGCCGCGGATCGCGGACTGCAGGACCGCTCCCAGGTCGGTACCGGGGAGGAGGTCCGAACCGTCGAAGCGCACGGCCTCGGCGGAGGTGACCTGTTCGGCTTCCTTCTGGATCAGGACCGTCGGGTAGACGCTCGTGTCGACATCGACGATCGGCGAAATGATCGTGCCGCCCGCAGCCCAGACCTGTCCGGCCTCGGCCGTGGTGAGGTACTCCATGAATGCCGCGACATCGGTGTCAGCCACCAGCGCCGCCATGACGTCGCCGCCGTAGGTCACGAGACCTTCGCCGTTGCCGTCAATGGTCGGGAAGTCGAACCAGTCGATGGCCTCGCCTTCCTGGCCCGCCAGGTCGGGATTGACGTCAGCACCGGTCGCGATGCCGCCGACGAATCCGCCCTCGTAGTACAGCTCAGCCGAGGGGCTGGTGCTGAACACCTTGCTGATGCCGTCCACGAACAGGGTCGCGATGGCGCCATCGATTCCACCGTCGACGTTGTCGTCGGTGTACAGCTCGGTCATCTTGTCGATGGTCGCCTGCACCGTCTCGTCGGTCCAGTCGCCCTCCGGGCTGAAGAGCGTGTCGTACGCCTCGGGCCCATGCATCTTCAGGTAGGCAACCTCGAAGAAGTCGGTCAGCGTCCAGCTGTCTCCGGCACCCAGAGACCACGGCGTCGCGCCGGCATCCTTGATGTCCTCGGTCAGCTGGAGCAGGCCCTCGAAGTCCGTGGCGGGCTCGACGCCCAGCTCGGTGAACCGCTCGGGGCTGTACCACATGGTCGCCTTGGAGTTCAGCTTGACCATGATCCCGTACAGCTCGTCATCGACGACGCCGACGTCCAGGATGCCGGGGGCGTAGTTGCCTTCGAACGACGACTGATCAAGGCC
Organism: Candidatus Limnocylindria bacterium; assembly: GCA_039917415.1. Taxonomy (GTDB): domain Bacteria; phylum Chloroflexota; class Limnocylindria; order QHBO01; family QHBO01; genus JACDBZ01. The sequence continues at coordinate 22,391 of JBDSJJ010000131.1, forward strand.
GAGCTCGGAGATCGAGATCAGCGAGCCGTCACGGGCCAGGCTGCGCAGCGTCCCGATACCGGGGATGATCGCCACGTCCGGCGGCTCGCCACCAGTGATGCGCGTGCGCAGCACGGTCGCGTAGTCGGTGCGGTTTGCCTCGTACTCGGCCTCGATGCCAGTGCTCTCCGTGAATGCCGTTAGCACGGCCGTGAAGGCCTCCTCCTCGGCGCCGCCCCACAGCGAGGTCACGACGATGCTGCCGTCACCCTCGGGGACATCGGCGTCACCGCCACCGCCATCACCGCTGCTGCCACTGTCTCCGGTGCAGGCGCTGAGCGCCAGCACCGCCACCATGAATGGGGCTGCCAGTCGAAACTTTGTCATCCGTTTCCTCCACCTGATCTGTCGGGTTGCGTGGCCGATGCCACGGGTCTGATGTGCTGATTCCAGCGCTGGCACCCCTGTGGCACCGATCAGCGCTGGCGGGCAATTCCTCTCCCTGTACTCCGTACGGTAGGTGTTTCAGTCGAGCCGGACGCGGGCCTTACCCGACAAGCGTCTTCTCCGACTCCGGATCAAAGAGATGGAGCTTCTCCATCGGTACCGCGAGGTCGACGCTGTCGCCCACGCCGACCTTGCGATCGGACGGCAGCAGGGCAACGATCTCATTGCCCTCCGCCTGGGCGTGGATGAGCTCCTCGTTGCCGAGGTATTCGACCACGTCGACCTTGGCAGGGAAGCGAATTGCCGTCCCTCCCTGGCCGTTGGCTATCTCGATATGCTCCGGCCGGAAGCCGATGAGTACCTCCGCGCCAGCCGGCCGCGACTCCGCGGCGCGGGCCTGGGCACCTGTGAGCTCCAGCTTGGCTCCGCCGAACATGAGGTCCTTGCCCTCTGCCTTCGTGGCAGCGAAGTTCATCGACGGCGAGCCGATGAATCCGGCGACGAAGATGTTCACCGGGTTGTCGTAAAGGTCCTGCGGGGACCCGACCTGCTGGAGCAGGCCGTCGCGCATGACGCAGATGCGGTCGCCCATCGTCATGGCCTCGACCTGGTCGTGGGTCACGTACACGGTGGTCGTGCCGAGCTTCTGGTGCAGGCGCGCGATCTCGGCCCGCGTCTGCACACGGAGCTTCGCGTCGAGGTTCGAGAGGGGCTCGTCCATGAGGAACACCGACGGCTCGCGGACGATGGCGCGCCCGAGCGCGACGCGCTGTCGCTGCCCGCCGGACAATGCCTTCGGCTTGCGATCGAGGAAGCGCTCGAGGCCGAGGATGCTTGCCCCCTGCTTCACCCGCTGGTCGATGTCGGCCTTGGGGAGCTTCCGGAGCTTGAGTCCGAAGGCCAGGTTGTCGTACACCGTCATGTGCGGATAGAGCGCATAACTCTGGAAGACCATCGCGATGTCGCGATCCTTGGGGGCCACGTTGTTGACGACGCGGTCGCCGATCAGCAGCCGTCCATCGCTGATGTCCTCGAGTCCCGCGACGCAGCGCAGCGCCGTAGTCTTGCCGCAGCCCGAAGGTCCGACCAGGACGAGGAACTCACCGTCCGCGATCTCGAGGTTGAGATCGTTGACGGCGATCACATCGTCGCCGTACCGCTTGAACATGTGGTCGAACGTGACGGTCGCCATCGAGTACTCGCTCCCTGACTTCAACGACAGGCCGGTTGCGGCCTGGTGGCCCAAGCTCGGGAAGGCATCATAGTACGGAGCGCAACCCGCACACCCTCGTTCGGACCTCACATGCCATCAGTCATCCACCTCCTCCGACGCGCCGCGCGCCGCCTGACCCTCCTCGTGGTCGCGGTCGCCGTCCTCGGCCGTGCCCGCGACGCGCTCCGTCACCGACGCGGTGGTCCCACTTCCGAACCGCACCGGCGGGCGTCGCGCGGAGTGCTTGCTTCACTGGCGGACGTGCATCCGGCCGCCCGCACCGCGCCGCGCCGGCGCCTCGGGGTGCGGAGCGTGCCGCTCGACGCAATCGTCGGAACGGTGCGCCACCCATCCCAGAACAGCGCGGATTTCCGGCCGTTGCCCCGGCTTCGTGGCGCGAACTGGCGGGCACGCTGGCAGCGCATCACGAGGGCGTTCGATCGGCTGGAGGTGCTGCCGCCGGTTGAGCTCCTTCAGGTCGGCGAGGAGTTCTACGTGGTCGACGGGCACAACCGGGTCGCTGCCGCTCTGCGGGCAGGCGGCGTGGAAGTCGACGCGGACGTCACCCAGCTGTTGGTGCCCGGACTCACTCAGCCCGGACAGGCGAAGCTGGATGCCGGCTCACTCATCGGCGCGCGGGAGATCCGGCAGGCCGGCCAGGGGCGGCACACCCGCACCGTCGAGCAGCGCCCGACCCTGGACGAGGTCCCGCGACGCGATCTCATCAGCGGCCCCGGCGAGGACCGATGACCGACCGCCTTCGCGTTCGATGGCCCGATCCTCTGCCCTTCACGGCTCGCGACGGGCGACCCATCCGTCTGCTGGCGATCTCCGACGAGCCGGACCCGACGCTGGACTCGCCGATCTCACGCGCTCGCATCGGAACGATCGACCTCGTCATCGGCGCCGGTGACCTCGAGCCTGACTACCTCTCCTTTGTGGCCGATGCGTTTGATGCGCCGCTGCGCTACATCCGCGGAAACCACGACGTCGGCCCCGCCTGGAGTGCGACGGGTCGCGCCCTGCTGCCCGATCCGATGGCGGATGGTCGGCTGGTGGAGGAATCCGGGCTCCGCCTCCTCGGCTTCTCCGGATCGCCGATCTATAACCATCGCGGGATGCAGGTCTCGTCGCTCGGGATGTGGGCACGGGTGATCCGGTCCTGGGGGGCGGCGCAGCGCGCGCGGCCGGTGATCCTCGTCACGCATGCTCCTCCTCGCGACGTGAACGATGACGTCGATCACGCCCACCGCGGCTTCACGGCATTCCGCTGGCTGGCGGACCGCATCGCCCCGCCCCTGTGGCTGCACGGTCACACGGCCCTCGTGCGACGAGGAATCGACGACCGCACGGCCCGGTTGAACGGCACGCTCTTCTACAACTGCACCGGCTCGACGCTGGTCGAGCTCGTGGCTCCCGACGCCGATGGATGAGCCAGTCCCGATCCGCAGGGCAGCAGTCGGGTGCCTGCTCGTGGCGCTGGCGGTCGTCGTCGTGGCGCTGCTGGTACGGCCGGCTATCTTCAGCGTCGCAGAGCCACGCGACGACTCAGTCGTCACGGCCGGGACGGTGACGGAGGTCGCCGCAGGGCCGATCTTGCGGGAAGTGATCCTGTCCCGGTCGCGCGGCTGGTCCGGCGAGCGTGATGCCGACAGCGGACGGGTCCAGGTAACTGTGATCGTTGCGACGTCGACGGTCGGCGGTATCACCGCGGTCAACGCCGCCAGTCCCGGACGCGAGGACTGCCCGGTGGTACCGTCCGCCGACCGCCTGACTGACTGCGAGGGCCGCGCCTGGGACTTCGGCGGCTTCCCGCTCGACACCTCGGTCCCACCGCTCGAGCGCGTCGCGACGGACGTCGACGGTGGCACGATCCTGCTCGACATGACCCGCCCGGCCGAGTAGCGCGCCGATCTATCGGCGGAAACGCGCCGAACGCCGAATTCGGGCGGCGATTCGCCGATGAATCGGTCAGCACGTGGCCCCAGGCAGACCGCCGGCCACTCTCGGGACACATGCCAGCCGAAATGTCGGCGGATGGGCACCCAACCGGCGTCCTCGGCGGAATTTCGACGATGTATCGGCACAAGGCGTGCAATGGTCCGCGCAGTCATCGCTGACGACGTCATTGAAGGAGAGACAAACATGCCTGATCTCGGGATCTTCGGCTGGATCATCATCGGCCTGATCGCGGGCGCACTGGCCGGCTTCTTCGTTCCCGGCCGGGAACGCATGGGCTGCATCGGCACGATGATCGTGGGTGTCATCGGCGGCCTCATCGGCGGCTTCCTGTGGACGAGCGTGCTGGATCAGAACGAGGCTTCCGGCTGGCTCGGCGCGCTGGTGCTGGCGACCATCGGTTCGGTCCTCGTGCTGTTTGTGCTGCGGTCGATGCGCGGCGGCAACCGCTAGCCTCGACTCGGGGCCGATCCTCGGTGGTGCTGCGACGCTCCGGGTCGGTTGCGCCGGGGATCGGTTTCAGCGAACATGCAGGCCGCCGCGCTGGGACCACGCGCGGCCTTCGTGGTGGCCTTAGCTCAATCGGTAGAGCATCGGATTGTGGCTCCGAAGGTTGCGGGTTCGAGCCCCGTAGGCCACCCCACTTCACGCCCCACCGCAGCCTGTCACGGGTCCAATCTCGGTGCCGCGGGTCGTCGATGACGCCGCACTCCGGGCACGCCGTGGCCAGGAATCGAAACCATTCCTCGAGTGCCTCGGCCGGCGGCAATCCTGAGACATCCGGCACCGCATTCGTTTCGTACACCTGTCCGTAGCGGTCGACGATGACGAGAAGGTGATTGGCTTCACCATCGGGCTCAATGATCACGACCCTGCCATCCCATGAAGCGATCCCGGCCCACACGATGAGCGCGGGCCGCTCACCGGTCAGAACCCCCACGGTCACGGGCAGGAGCGCCGCACCCACTGCCGACAACGGAGCGACGACGCCCATGCGTCCGCCCGCCAGACCCCGATACAGGAACGCGGTGCCGGTTCCCGTCCCGAGCCCGGCAAACAGTCCCCAGGCCAGATGGGTGACGGTCGGATTGCCTCTCACGAGGACCGTGGCCGCTCCCACCGCGACGGAGGCCGCCACCTGCGTGACGATCGCCACCGACCAGACGGACGTCCTTCGCGAGAGGAAGCCGCCGATGAAGTCGGATAGCCCGTACAGGAGCGCCGACCCGAGCGCGAGCGTGACGGTCAGCACGTCTCGAGAAGATCCGCTCCGCGGCCGTGCCCAGCGCGGCGCCACGGCGCGCCGGTCGCTCATGTCGTGGCGATCGTCGGAATGGCGGCGGGCGTCGTGCTCATGGCGAGGCTGGAGCCGCTCGGCGTCGTGCTGTTCGCCGTGTACGGCTACATCCTGGTCGGCCTGGTGAGCCGAGCCGATAACGCACGGACCGATCGGCTTCGCGAGCACCTCGAGCGAGGAAGGGCGAGCGGCCCCGGCTAGCTGTTGGCGGCCCGCTCTCCGGGAAGCGGCGTCCACCCGCCACGCCGGACACCGGACGTCGATCGGCCTCCGTGTCGTGGTGCCGACGGGCGGCCTCGGACCTCTCCGCGGCGGGACGAGTCGCGATAGCCTTGGCGGGGGCTTCGTGCGACCGGTCGATCGTCACGCGGGCCGATGGAGCGAACCACGCCCGGAACGGTCTCGACCGGGATTGGTCGGCCCATGAGCCGTTCGATGTCGCGCAGGTAGGGGAGCTCCATCTCTGACACGAGTGAGATGGCCACGCCATCCACGCCGGCACGTCCGGTGCGTCCGATGCGGTGGACGTAGTCCTCGGCCGAACGCGGCAGATCGTAGTTCACGACGTAGGGAAGCGCGTCGATGTCGATCCCACGGGCCGCTACCTCGGTCGCAACCAGCACATGGACACGTCCGGCTTTGAAGTCCTCGAGCGCGGCGATGCGCTGGGACTGAGCCCGGTCGCCGTGGATGGCAGCCACCCGCACGCCGTCTCGAGCGAGCTGGTTCGTCAACCGATCGGCGCCATGCTTGGTCCGGACGAAGACGAGCGCCGAGGTCACGTGGCCGTTTGCGAGCAGGTGGCTGAGCGTCTCCCGCTTGCGGGAATCCTCGACGCGCAGCACGACGTGCTCGACCAGGGTGGTCGTCGAGTTCGGCGGGGTGACCTGGACGGTGGCCGGGTCGTTCAGCAGCTTCTTCGTGAGCCGCCGGATGGCCTCGGGGAAGGTCGCGGAGAAGAGGAGGCTCTGTCGCTCCGGCGGCAGCAGGCCGATGATCGTGCTGATGTCGTCGATGAAGCCCATGTCGAGCATGCGATCGGCCTCGTCGAGCACGAGGAATTCGATCGCGCCGAAGTCCATCGAGCCGCGCCACACGAGGTCAAGGAGCCGGCCGGGCGTGGCGACCACGATCTCGGCCCCGGCCTCGAGCTCGCGGAGCTGATCGGGGAGGCTGGCGCCGCCGTAGACGGCGACGGAGCGAAGTGGGGCGTGCTTGCCATAGGTCTGCACGCTCTCTTCGACCTGGATGGCCAGCTCACGTGTCGGTACCAGGACGAGGGCGCGCACGGCGCGGCGGTCGACTTCGACCGGCGAGGCGTGGAGGCGCTGAAGGATCGGCAGCACGAAGGCGGCCGTCTTGCCGGTGCCCGTCTGGGCTCCGGCCATGAGGTCGCGCCCGGCGAGCACGATCGGAATCGCCTCGGCCTGGACGGGGGTTGGCGTGTCGTAGCCGGCATCGGCGATGGCACGAAGCAGTT
>JBDSJJ010000132.1:0-5732 GCA_039917415.1 Candidatus Limnocylindria bacterium
ACGTCGACGTGCCGTTCCGGATCTCAGCGGAGCGGATGGGCGCCATCCTTCCTGAGACCGATGCCACCGCCGCCGCGGTGGCCACCGGGCGCATCCTGGAGGCGATCTCGACGGCCAATTACGTGGACCGCGCCCGGGGTCGACGCCGATCGCTGGCGGACGCCATCGCATTGGAGCTGGCTGTGGTGTCGCTAGGGCCTCGCTTCCCGGGTCCAGACGAGATGCTGCAGGGCGCCCTGGCAGAACTGGACCGGGCGTGAACTGCCGATGACCGAACCGACTCTCGTCCTCATCTTCCTGGTGCTGGTCGCGTTGGGGCTGCTCGGCTACTGGTACACGTCGCTGCGCGGGCATCGGCGGCGGATGGACCAACTGGCGGTCCGGGTGCACGTCAACGGGATTCGTGGCAAGTCGACCGTCACTCGCCTGGTCGCGGCCATCCTTCGCGACGGCGGCTTCGTCACGGTGGCCAAGACCACGGGGAGCGCGGCCCGGGTCATCGGGCCGGACGGCTCCGAGACCGCGATCCCGAGGCGCGGGGCGGCGACCATCCTCGAGCAGGTGGACGTCGTGGCGGAGCACGTCGTGGGTCAGGTCGACGCGCTGGTCGTCGAGTGCATGGCGGTGCGCCCGCTGTACCAGCAGTATGCGGAGGACCATCTGGTCCGCAGCGACATCACCATCATCACCAACGTGCGGATGGATCACCAGGAGGAGATGGGCGAGACGCTCGAGGAGATCGCCGACTCGCTGAGCCTGACCATCCCGCGTGGCGGCGTGCTCATCACCGCCGAGGAGCGGACGGACCTTCGTGAACGGCTCGCGCGCAATGCGGCGCAGCGCGGGTCGGACATGGTGTATGCAGATCCGGCTTCCGTCGACGGGCTCGAGATGGCTGATTTCGAGCATCTCGAGTTTCGAGAGAACGTAGCCATCGGCCTGGAGGTGGCGCGCCAGCTCGGCATGAATCGCGACATGGCCATCCGGGCCATGCGCAAGGCGGTGCCGGACGTCGGGGCGGTCCGGCTGCATCGGTACGCGGTCGGCTCCAAGCAGGTGCTGTGGATCCCGCTGTTTGCGGTCAATGACCGCGAGAGCCTGCTGCTCTCGTTCGACCAGCTGGAGCCACGCTTCGTGCCGGGCGCCACGGTGATCGCGGTGGTCAACAACCGGGCGGATCGCGGCCGCCGGGCCGAGCTCTTTGCGCGTGTCATCGCGCTCGACTTGGGGGAGCGTGTCGACCAGGTCATCACCTTCGGCGCCTACGAGGACCAGGTGACAAGGCAGATGGTCGCGCTGGGCTTCCCGAGCGAGCGGATCACGAACCTGGGCGACAGCACGCGACCGGGACTTGGCCAGATCCTGGCGGGCATCGAACGCCTGACGAGTGGCGACGAGGCGGTTCTGATCGGGATGGCCAACATCCACACCGACCAGGCCGAGCTCCTGATCGAGTACTTCGGCCACCTGCTGGGCGCCGAGCGGACCGATGAGCTGGTGCTGTCCCGCGATCCGTTGCGCCTCCCTAAAGGTGCGGGACGGCTCCGTCGCGCGCGGACTCATTGGATGCGCCGCTCCACCACCCCACGCGATGCATGACTACTTCTTTCACACGGAGATCGTGAGGCTGGCGCTTGTCGTCAGCGTGATCGTCAGCATGCTCTTTTACGAGCGCATGCAGCTGACCTCCGGCGGGGCCATCGTGCCGGCCTATCTCGCCCTCTTCCTGCCGGCTCCGCTCCACGTCGCGATGACGGTGGCAGTCGGGTACCTCACCTACCTGGCAGTGAGCGTCCTGCTGGCCAGGCGAATGATTCTGTACGGGCGTCGCAAATTCGAGGTGGAGGTGCTAGTCGGCTTGGCGCTGCTCACCGCCACGTCGGTCGCGGCGCGCGCGATCGGCTCCATCGACCCGACCCTCGTGGGCCTCTCGGGCATCGGGTTCGTCGTCCCCGGCGTCCTGGCTCACGACATGTTCCGCCAGCGTCCCGGGCGCACGATCGGGGCGCTCTTTGCCACCACGGCGGTGGTGGCCCTGGTGCTCTTCACCTTCGTGTCGCTGGTAGACATCGCGCCGCTCACCGCCGAGCCGCCCCTTCCCGCGGCGCTCGCGGCGTCAACGACCGCTTATCCGATCCAGCTCCTCCTTCCGGCGGTGATCGTCGGCGTGGTGCTGGGGATCGTGCTCTTCGCGCGCCTCGGGTTGCGGTCGGGCGGGTTCGTGACCGGAGCGTACCTGGCTCTGGTGCTCAACCGCCCCCTCGACATCGGCTTTGCGTTTGCGGTCGCGTTGATCACCTTCGCCATCGTGCGCTTCGTCCTGATGCGTCACCTGCTGATCTTCGGGCGTCGCAAGGTGTCGGCGATGATCCTCGTCGGCTCGATCGTGGCGTGGGCCGGCGAGCTGGCGATTCAGACGCTGACCAACGGGGCATATCAACCGTGGCACGGCTTCACGGTCGTAATCCTCATCGTGCCGGCGCTGCTCGCCAACGACATGGAGCGCCAGGGCGTGGAACGAACGCTGTGGGGCGCGGCGATCGTGGCGCTCGGCGTGTTCGGTGCGGCCAACCTGACGGATGCGCTTCGTCAGCTGCTCTGAGGCTCCCCGTCGAAGCGGGGGAGGGTGATCCGGAACGCCGTCCGGCCCCCGGACGCACGCCCCCGGATGACGCCGAATTCCGCCCCGGTGGTGCCGCCACGCATGCGCAATCGTGAGATCTGTGGCGAAACTCCCACCCGGAAGCGCACCACCATCCGAGTCAGCTCGGTGGTGGGCACGGCGGGGCCTAGCTTCACCACATCTAGGTGGGCAACCTGCTGGTCCGTAGCCAGGCGCAGGTGGATCGGATCGTCCGCCCCAGCGTGGTGCATGAGCGAGATGAGGAGTGCCGTCAGCGATTGCTCGATCTCCAGCGGGTCGCCTGCAACGGTAACCGCCTCGATCGGGGGATCGATGGAGGCATGCTTCGTCCCGGACGCGGCGCGCGCGCTGGCCAGGCTGCGTCGCATCACCTCCAGGAGGTCGGCACAGCGTGCGCCCCCAGGCGGTCGCTCCTGGGCGCGCCGGGTAACCGCGCTCACCTCGCCCATCAGCTCGTCAACCACCTTGACCCGCTGGGCGGCGAGCCCGGCGAAGCGTCGGACCCGTCCGTCGTCGCTGGCTTCGACCAGGGCGGTCAGGGTTCGAACGTGGTCAGTGAGCTCCGCGATCGGCTCGTCCATCCGTCGCAGCAGGTCGGCGGTCGCCTCCGTCCCGTGGATCGCGTCACGGTTGCGGAGGACCAGCGTTGCCGCCGCCGCGATGTGCGAGAGCAGCTCGACGTCGCGATCGGTCCAGCGGTGGTTCCAGGTCGTGCCGGCGCACAGGGTCCCGATCAGCTCACCGTCGGGCATCTCGAGCGGAATCGCGATGTGGGCCGCGAGTCCCAGCACGCCCCGTTCGGGCGAGCCCTCGAGTTCGTTCGGGGCGTTGGCCAGGTCCGGCGCGCGCCGGTCGAGGGCGCGCCGCGACAATGAGCCGGTGGCGCTCATCTGGTGGTGCCCAGCGACCTCGGGTGGGAGACCGTCGTGCGCCGCGAAGATGAGGTTCTCCCCACTGGGCAGGGCGACGTACGCCATCGAGACTGCCAGGGCACCGGTGGCAAGCAGCATGAGGTGGGCGAGTGTGTCTTCTGGATCGCCGGTCATGGCATTGGCATCGGTCGCCGCGAATCGCCCGATGCGCTGGGACGGGGTGTGGCGGTCGCGTTCGGCGCGCGGAGGACTGTCCATCGTCATCTCACCGTAGCATTGCCGGGTCCCGAATGGCGACAATGCGGTGACATGTGGCAACGAATGCCCCGTTTGCAGCCGAATGTCTCATGCCTCATCCCCTGTCGACCCATTTCCAGCCGGGGAAGCCTGCCGGATGCTCACTTCAGGCCCCAGCAACAGCCGGTCCGGGCCACCACCATCCGAGGTCCCCAACCTTGTCCCATCGTTCCAGGCGCCTGCGCGTCGTACCCATCATGGCGGCCATCGCGCTGTTCACCGCCGGGTTCGGTGACGTGTCGGCGGCCTCGCTCCCGTCTTCTAACCGCGATTCGGCCGGCCCCGAGCCCGCCGTGGTGGGCTGGGTGACGGCGCGGATTGGCGGGCCTGCCCGCACCGAGGTCCGCGACGCGGCCGGGACCCTCCTCGCGGAGCTGACCGATGGCGCGCGGACGGTCACCCTCGCGGGACCCGCTCGCAGCTGGACCGAGGCCGGCTCCGCGACCGAGATCAGCACCGACCGCTGGGTGCGGCTCCTGCCGGCCCCCTATGACGGCATCTTCGATGCGGCCGATGTGGCGTGGGTCGCCGCCGCCTTGGGCGACCGGTCACCCGACATCCTAGCCGTGGCGTTCCAGTACGTCAGCGGCGCACCGTCCCTGCCCCAGGCGGGACTGGCCATCGCCGGCGACGCGCGGTATGGGGTCGCGGCCGGGGCGGACTTCAACGACTTCCTCGGCGTTGCCTGGACCTACGGATCGCGCATCGATGCCCCGGAGCCCGCGGAGCTGCGATCGCTCGACTGCTCCGGATTCGTGCGGATGGTGCTCGGCTACCGATTCGGGATGAGGATGAGCATCGGCCCTTCAGCAGGCGCGCTTCCCCGGCGCGCACCCGATCAGCTGGCCAGCGGCCCGGGCCGCCTCATGGTCGCGAACTCCGGCCGCCAGCTCATCTCCTACAACAACCTGCGCGCCGGCGACCTGGTCTTCTTCGATGCCGCCACAGTCGACGGTCCGGCGATCGACCATGTCGGAATCTACGTCGGGCGCGATGCGCAGGGACACCATCGGTTCATCAGCAGCCGACGGATGGCGGACGGCCCGACCGTCGGCGATGTCGGCGGGGCGTCGGTCCTCGAGGGTTCCGGCTACTGGGCCCTCGCGTTCCGCGCGGTGCGTCGCCCCTGACCTTCCGGCACCGGGAGCGGTACGCTGGTGTGGCATGTTTCGCCCGCGCCTCCTCCTTGCCGCTCTCGTCCTCGTGCTCCTCGTGCTGGGTGGCACCGCCTGGTGGAGGAGTCGAGACAGCATGCCCGGCTGGATCGCCACGCGGGTCGGCGACTCCAACCGCACCGAGATCCGCGACCGCTCCGGGATCTTGCTCGCTGAGCTGACGGATGGCGCACGAACGGTTCCGATGATGGGGCCGTGGCGCACGTGGACCGAGCCGGGCCTCGACGCCCAGGTTACCGAGGACCGATGGGTGCGCCTGCTCCCCGATCCGTATGACGGAAGCTTCGACACGTCCGAGGCAAGCTGGCTGAGGTCTGCCCTGGCCGACACGTCGCCGGACGTGCTCGCCGTCGCATTCCAGTACATCACGGGATCGCACGACCAGGTGCGGGATGGGGTGCCGATCGCGGGCGACGCCTCGTATGGTCCCCGTCTGGGCGCCGACTTCAACGACTACCTGGGCGTCGAGTGGACGTACGGAACCGAGGTCGACCCGCCCGAGCCGGAGGAGATCGGGTCACTCGACTGCTCCGGCTTCGTGCGAATGGTGCTCGGCTACCGACTCGGGATGCCGATGAGCCTCGACCCTGCGACGGACACGCTGCCCCGTATCGCGCACGATCAGCTGAACTCGGGACCCGGCCAGTTGATCGTTGAGAACAAGGGAAGCCAGGTCACGTCGTTCGACATGCTGCGGCCCGGCGACCTCGTCTTCTTCGACGCCAGCAACCGAGACGGCCGGGC
>JBDSJJ010000133.1:0-5826 GCA_039917415.1 Candidatus Limnocylindria bacterium
GACCGAACACCGGCGGGATGGGCGCCTACACGCCGGTTCCGTGGTTCGGGGCCAGCGAGCTCGAGGGAATCGCCGCCGAGGTCTTCGAGCCGATCGCATGGCGCATGGCCCGCGACGGCTTTCCGTATCGGGGCGTGCTGTATGCGGGCCTGATGATCACCGAGAACGGGCCGATGGTCATCGAGTTCAACGCGCGCTTCGGCGACCCCGAGGCGCAGGTCCTGCTGCCGATGCTCGACGGCGACATGGCCGGCGCGCTGATGGGCTGCGCGACCGCCGACCGCGGCCTGATGGAAGGCTCGCTCGGCCCGCGCCCCGGCGCCGCGGTCGGTGTCGTCATGGCGTCCGAGGGCTACCCCGGGAACCCGGAGACCGGGAGGCCTCTCGTCGGAGCCGAACCATCATCGGCGTCCGACGACGGCGACGTGCTGTGCTTCCACGGCGGCGTGGCACGCACGTCCCACGCGTCGTACGCGGCGAGCGGCGGACGCGTGGTGACCATGGTCGGACGAGGCTCGACCATGGATGCGGCACGCGACGCGGCCTACCGCGGAGTTGCGGCCGCCAAGCTCGAGGGCGGGCAGTTCCGCACGGATGTCGCGGCGCGCGAGCTCAACGGCTGAGCCCGCGCGCCAGGTTGGTCAGTGTCGGGCGCTGCCTGCGACCATGAGGTCCACCCAGACCAGCCGATGGTCGCTGCTCGCCACAGGGAACCCTGTGCCGGTCAGGTATTCGAGGTCGCTGCCGGGCTCCGGCCAGAACACCGCCGCCTCGACGATGCGCAGGTTCCGGCTGGGCAGAACGTAGTCGGCGCGCAGGTTGCCCGGTCCGCTGCACGGTGGGAAGGCCGGCGTGTCGCAGAAGTCCGCGGTGTCGAATGCCGGATCGCTGCGATGTCCGTCGTTCAGGAACCCCTGGACCTCGGCCCACTCGGCTCCACCAATGCTCGACGGGGTGACCTTCGTGTTGATCCGCGGGTTGTCAAGCAACTGCTGGATGGAGCCAGGGATGCTGTCGCCATCGAACGGATCGGAGTTCTGGTCACCGGCGATCACGAACTTCGCGTCGGGCTTCAGGCCTCCGAATCCGCCGGCGTCGTCGTAGATGTACGCGTCGGCGCCGGGCGTCACGTAGTCGGCCCAAAGGCGGATCTCGTCGAAGTTGCGACGTCCGTTGCGATCCTCGGCCCCGTCGAAGACCGGTGGTGTCGGATGGCTCACCAGGAAGTGGACCGTCGTTCCCCCCACGTCGATCGGCACGTCCCAGTGCGACTTGCTCGACAGCGGGAGGATCTCCAGCTCCTCGGCGCTGTACCAGTCGGCGGGCGCACCGCTGGCAAGGTCATCGGGGAGCAGGGCGCCCGGCATGTCAGCCCACTTGAAGTCCCGGAACGTCCGCGCGGCATCGTGGTCAATCGGGTGCTGGCTGAAAACCGCCATGCCGAACTGGCCGGGGAACTGGCCGAAGCCCAGTGAATCGTCGGCATATGAGAAATCGCCGGGGGTGGTGTCGGTGACGCCGTTGTTGTTGAGATCGAACCCGGAGGAGATGCCCGTGTTCGACGGAGCCACAAAAACATAGGGGTATTGGATCGGCGCCTGGCCGTTCTGGCTGACGCCGAGATAGTTCTGCTGGAATGCCGATGTCATGGCGTTGCCGGTGACGGGCCCGTCGACGTAGTCGAACTCGTTGATGAGGAGAACCTCGGGGCGGGTGCGCTGGATGATCTCGGCGACGGCCGCGGCCTGCGCGCGGCGCCCGCGCAGCACGGCGTCGGGCTCGGCCGGGTCGAATGGCGCGGACAGGTCGCTCAGCGCCTGGCCATCAATGCCACGGTTCAGCGACGCGTTGAACGTCGCGAAGCGGACCGGCTCGGGTGGCCCCTTGGCCTCGGCCGGGGGAGCGAGCAACAGGGTCGAAAGTGCCATGAGCAGCGCGAGCAGAAGCGCAGCGGCGGCGCGGGTGTCGTTCATCGCACGGGAGGTGGTCATCGCGGCCTCGCTGTGGAAAGTGTGGCCCCCATTGCAACACATCACCGGCCCATGGCGCGAGTCGGGCTATCCTTCGGCAATGCCATCCATCGCCGTCGTGTGCGGCTCTCGATCCGATCTCGCCACGCTCAAGGGCTGTTTTGACGTCCTCGATTCCTACGGGGTCACCTGGGAGGCCTCGGTCATCAGCGCCCATCGCCAGGCCGATGCGCTCCACGCCTACGTCACCGATGCCGAGGCCTCCGGAGTCAAGCTCTTCATCGGCGCGGCTGGACTGGCCGCCCACCTGCCCGGCGTCCTCGCCAGCCTGACCGCAAAGCCCGTCATCGGCATCCCGTTGGACGGCGGATCGCTCGGCGGCGCCGATGCTCTGTACGCCGTCGTTCAGATGCCTCCCGGCGTGCCGGTCGCGACGGTCGCCATCGGCTCAGCCGGCGCAAAGAATGCGGCGCACCTGGCCGCGCGTATCTTGGCCCTGTCCGATGGCGGCATCGCGGACCGGGTCAACGCCTTCCGAGTCGAGCAGGCGGGCAACGCCGAGCTGCGGATCGATCCGCGAGCCTGAGCGGCCGTTCCCTCACCTCGCCTCGAGGAGGCTCACGATTCGACGGTCGAGCTCCAGGATCCGCCCCTCCAGCTGCTCGACGCGCTCGAGGATGGCCCGATTCCCGCGCAGGAGCTCCTCGTTCTGCTGCTCCTCGACATCCGATTGGCTGGCCGCATGCTCCAGCGTCATGCGGTCCCGGCGCGCGGCGCGATTGCTGGCCAGCAGGATGAGCGGCGCGGCGTAGGCGGCCTGGGTCGAAAAGGCGAGGTTGAGCAGGATGAACGGGAAGGGGTCGAAGCTCACGTTGAGAAGGTGGTAGACGTTCGTGCCGATCCAGGCCACGACGATCAAGGTCTGGACGATGATGAACGTCCAGCTGCCCATAAAGCCGGTCACGCGATCGGCGATGCGCGCTCCGACCGGTGCGTCGACGATGAGCTCCCGGTTCACCGGGTGTCGGTAGTTCGTCATGTCTGCTCCTGGAGCCGCGAGTGGGCGCATGGTAGGTCATCACTGCGTGAAGCCGACGTCATCGGTATCCTCGGACGGTGATCGACCGTTATGCGCTCCCCGAGCTGCGAGAGATCTTCGGCGAGGCCCGCAAGCTCGAGCTCTGGTTGCGGATCGAGCTCCTGGCCGCCGAGGCGATGCACGAGGCGGGGATCGTCCCTACCGCCGACTGGGAGCGCATCCGAGGAGCGGTGACGACCGTTGATGCCGAGCGGGCACGCGAGATCGAGAAGGAGTCGCAGCACGACATCATCGCCTTCCTGCGCTCGGTCACCGAAGGCCTCGGCGAAGAGGGGCGCTGGCTGCATTACGGGCTGACCAGCTCGGACGTGCTCGACACGGCGACGGCAGTCGTCCTCCGCGACGCGACGGTCGTGCTCGAGGGCGAGTTGGCACGGCTCATCGAGATCACGCTACGACTGACGCGCCAGTATCGGACGACGCCCATGGTGGGGCGCAGCCACGGGATCCATGCGGAGCCGATCACCTTCGGCTTCAAGGTCGCGGGCTGGCTTGCCGAGCTGGGACGTGACGCGGAACGCCTCGAGCGCGCCCGGTCGGGGGTGGCGGTCGGTTCGATCTCGGGGGCAGTCGGGACGCACGCCAACGTGTCCGAGGGGGTCGAGCGCCACATCCTCGCCGGCCTCGGGCTCGAGGCCGATCCGGCGCCGACCCAGGTCGTGAGCCGAGATCGGCATGCCGAGCTGCTCACGGCCCTTGCCATCCTGGGCGGCAGCCTGGAGCGCATCGCGATCGAGATTCGCCACCTCCAGCGCACCGAGGTCGGGGAAGCGTTCGAGCCGTTCGGGTCGGGCCAACAGGGGAGCAGCGCCATGCCACACAAGCGAAACCCGATCCTGGCGGAGCGGGTGTCGGGCATGGCGCGCCTGCTGCGGGGCGATGCCCTGATCGGTCTCGAGAACATGGCGCTCTGGCACGAACGCGACATCAGCCACAGCTCCGCTGAGCGCTTCGTCTTCGAGCGGTCGATCGGCGTCGCGGCCTACGCGACCCGCACCCTGGGCGACATCCTCGACGGCCTCGAGGTCGACGCCGATCGGATGGCGCACAACCTCGACCAGCTCGGGGGCATGGTGTACTCGGAGGCGCTGCTGCTGGCCATGATCGCGAAGGGTGCGGATCGCCAGTCGGCCTACCGGCTGGTCCAGGCCGCCGCAAAGCGGGCATGGGCCGGCGAGGCAGGCTTCCGCGAGGCGCTCGGCGCGGACCCGGCGGTCGGGGAGTGGCTCGCCGCGGACGAGATCGACCGCGCCATGGACCTCGATCATCACCTTGCCGGGATCGCGGTCACGTACCGCGCTCTCGGCCTCGACGACGCTCCCTAGCCGCCGCGATCGTGGAACGCTGGCGCTCGGCGGCGGGGGCATCCGCACGTCACGTGTCGGAGCACCCGGGCGTGTGGGTGCCCGGGGCTCTCGGTTGGCTGGTGACTGTCGGGTGGATCCCGTTCATCGCGACGGTGGTGCGGCCCCCATCCGTATCCGACCTGACCTTCGTCGGCGCACGCCTGGCGACGTCCGGCGCGTGGCTGTGGAACGCGGTGATCATCGGGGCTGGCGTTCTGGCCGCGGTCGGCATGGCCCTCGCGCTCGCGGCAGCTGCCAACGCAACGCTCATCGCGCTCGATGAGCATCGGCCCGCGCGGGTGGTCGATGCCCTCCGGCTGTTCCGGGTGTCGGTCCTTGCGGGTCTGCCCGCGGCATTTGCGGTCGGGACCCTCCTCGCCGCCGCGGCCATCGTTGCGCCGGGCCAGTTCAATGCGCCCGACCCGCCCGGCGGCCCGGTGCTCAGCACGCTCGGCAGGCTTGCGCCTGTCCTGGCCCTCGTTGGAGCCACCGTGGTCGGCGCCCTGGTGGTTGCCGCAATCGGTGGCAGGATCGCCGTGGCGCGGCGGACCGGGGCGCTGCGCGGCATCGGATCCTCGGCCGGCCTGGCCCTGCGGGGCTCCGTGCTCGTGCACGCCGCCGTGTCCCTTCTCGCCGCCGGCCTTCTCATCGGGATCGCCACCATGCTGTTGGGAGTGCTGTGGGCGCCGATCGGAGCGGATCTTGGCGCGATCGGCGCCTTCGACCTCACCACGGGCTCCCTGCTGGTAGGCTTCGTCGCGGTGTGGCTCGGCATCGTGCTGGCGGGCGGCGCACTGCATGCATGGTCGGCCACCACGTGGTCGCGGCTGGTGGCGGCGGAAGCACCCTCAAGGACGTGAGCCCCTCGTGGAAGACCTGACCCTCGCCACGCAGCTCGAGTTGACCGCGCGACTGGTGGTTGCGCTCGTCCTCGGCGCCGTGATCGGCTGGGAGCGCGAGCTGCAGCGCATGCCGGCGGGCTTCCGGACCCACGCACTGGTGGCGCTCGGGGCAGCGATCTTCACCGTGGTCGGCGCCTACGCCTTCACCGGATCGAATTCCGACCCGACCAGGGTGGCCGCGCAAATCGTCTCCGGTATCGGCTTCCTGGGTGGCGGCGCGATCCTGCACTATGGGGGAACCGTCCGCGGACTGACGACTGCCGCCTCCCTGTGGGCCGTGGCGGGGGTGGGGATGGCAGCCGGGGCTGGGCTCTTGGTCATGGCGACGATCAGCACGGCCTTGATCATCATCGCGCTGGAGGTCTTTCAACGTCTCGAGCGCGTCGCGAAACGGCGACTCAACATCCCGACCGGCCGAGCGCCGGCTCCGACGAACGACGAAGCCGAGGAGGGCGATTGACGATGACCGGTGCCATGCTGGCGACCGAGGTCGAGGGACTGGAGCGCAT
>JBDSJJ010000134.1:0-18554 GCA_039917415.1 Candidatus Limnocylindria bacterium
GGGAGCTCTGGATCTCGGAAGCGAGTGACCGGTGGAAGGTGAGCCGCCGTGCTGACGGGGAGCGGAACAGAGGCTCTCGGTGGTGCGGTCAGTTGCTTCACGAATCCCTCCACCTATGGGCATCGCGAGAGGGCCCGGAGTTGACCTCGCGACGATCGTTCCGCTCATCGTAGCGACTCGCCGGGATATCGCAACCCGGCACGATCTTCCCATCGATCGGCCATCATGACGTCATGCCCGATCCATTCCTGATCATCGTGGGGATCATCGCCATCGCGACCGTCGTTCTCTTCCCGATCCGCCTCTGGCAACGCCGCCGGAAGCGCTACGGGAGCGACGAATCCGGCAGCGAGGAATCGTGATGGCCGGCGCCGCCTAGGTCGTCAGCCCTTCCCACGGAGCCTCGGCGCGACGCACGACCACCGCCCGGAAGCGGTCGATCAGCATCGGCCAGCCCTGGTCGCCGGCCATCGCCGCGCGATACGCCACACCGTCGCCGCGGTGCCGTTCGAACCCGCGATGGACCAGCGTCAGCCGCGAACCGCGATCCATCGGCTCGGATGTCACCTCGACGTCGCTGGCGTGCGCGGGGTTCGGCTCAGGCGTCCGATCCGCGCCGATGAGCCACGCGAAGGCGAGGCGGCGCGGCGGCTCCCATGCGGTGACCCGGCCCCAGTCGAGCCGAAGGCCGTGCGGTCCGCGCTCGTAGCAGAAGCCTCCCACGAAGGGCTCGATGCCGATCGACTCGAGGCCGGCCCCCGACCACGTCGCCTCGGTCGGCCACCAGGTGCGGAACCCATCGGTGAACATCGCGAATGCGTCACCGGCATCCACGCCGAGGTCGAGCGCAAGCTCGACGGGCTCGATCGCGGCTTCGCTCACGCCCCGTGGCATTTCTTGAACTTCTTGCCGGAGCCGCAGTAGCACGGCTCGTTGCGGCCGAGCTTCGGGCCGCTGCGGGCAGGCGCGGCGGCCCCGTTGCCTGCCGTCGCGACGGCGGTGGCCACGCCCCCCGCCGATGCGTCGGCTCCGACGGGTGCGCGGCCTTCGACCACGTTGCGTGCCATCGGGCGCGGTCGGGGCGGCTCGGCCTGCACCGTGACGCGGAAGATCGTGTGGGTGACGTCGTGCCGGATCGTCGACTTCAGCTCGTCGAACATCCGGTACGCCTCGATCTTGAATTCGTTCAGCGGGTCGCGCTGGCTGTAGGCTCGCAGGCCGATGCCGCGGCGCATATCGTCGACCGCGGTAAGGTGCTCCACCCACAGGGAGTCGATGACGCGCAAGAGCACGAGCCGCTCGAGCACGCCGATCCCCTCGTCACCGACCTCGTGGCGTTTCGCCTCGTAGCGTTCCCGGACCGTCGCGGTCAGTGCTTCGACCAGGGCGGCCGGGTCGGCCGCATCGTCGACGACGCGAAGATCCGCATCGGTCAATGACGGCGCCATCGTCACCAGCTGCGTCTTCAGCCCGTCGCGATTCCACTCAGATGCGTACTCGGCCGCGGTGTGCTCGGCCACCAGCGCGGCCAGCTCGTCGTCGAGCATGGCCTCGACGGTCGGCCCGAGATTCGACGATCGCAGGATGCGATCGCGCTCGCGATAGATCGTCTCGCGCTGGCGGTTGATCACGTCGTCGTACTCGACCACGTGCTTTCGGGTGTCGAAGTTGTAGCCCTCGACCCGGGTCTGGGCGTTCTCGATGGTCTTGCTCACCATCTTCGACTCGAGGGCCGTGTCGTCGGTGAAGCCAAGGGTGCGCATGATGCTCTGGACGCGGTCGCTGGCGAACCGACGCATGAGGTCGTCCTCGAGCGACAGGTAGAACCGGGAGCTGCCCGGATCGCCCTGGCGCCCGGCGCGGCCGCGGAGCTGGTTATCGATGCGTCGGGCGTCGTGGCGCTCGGTCCCGACGATGTGGAGCCCGCCGGCGGCGATGACCCGCTCCTTGTCCACAGCGCACTGTGTTTCGGCCTCCGTGAGCGCGGCCGCGTACTGCTCAGGGCTGGCCTCGAGGACGTTCGTACCCTGCTTGTGGAGCATCTCAGTGGCGAGCACTTCCGGATTGCCGCCGAGGAGAATGTCGGTGCCACGGCCGGCCATGTTCGTTGCGATCGTGACCGCGCCGGATTGGCCGGCCTGGGCGATGACCTCGGCTTCCCTTTCGTGCAGCTTCGCATTGAGGACGTTGTGCTTGATGCCGCGGCGCTTGAGCATCTCTCCGAGCGTCTCGCTGATCTCCACGCTGATCGTGCCGACGAGCACCGGTCGCCCCTGATCATGCTCTTCCGCGATCTCCTCGACCACCGCGTTCCACTTCGCGTCCTGCTTGGCGTAGATGAGGTCCGCGTAGTCGGCGCGAATCATCTCGCGGTGGGTGGGGATGACGACGACTTCGAGGCCGTAGATCTTCGCGAACTCCTCGGCCTCGGTCTCGGCGGTGCCCGTCATGCCGGAGAGCTTGTCGTACATCCGGAAGTAGTTCTGGAACGTGACCGTGGCGAGGGTCCGCTGCTCGTTGCGGACGGCGACGCCCTCCTTGGCCTCGACGGCCTGGTGCAGGCCTTCCGACCATCGGCGGCCGGGCATGAGCCGGCCGGTGAACTCATCAACGATGATCACCTCGCCGTCCTTGACGACGTAATCGCGGTCCTTCTGGTAGAGCACCTGCGCCTTGAGCGCCTGCTCGAGGTGTCGGGCCAGGCTGAAGTCGTCGGCGAACATGTTGTCGACGCCGAGCCACTTCTCCATCTTGTCGGTGCCGGCCTCGGAGATGGCCACCTGCTTGAACTTCTCGTCGACGACGTAGTCGTCCTCGGCGCTCAGTCGCGGCACGAGCCGCGAGAACTGGAGGTACTTGTCGGCCGACTCCTCGGCATTGCCGCTGATGATGAGCGGCGTGCGCGCCTCGTCGATGAGGATGTTGTCGACCTCATCCACGATGGCGAAGTAGTGTCCGCGCTGCCCCCGACCGGAAAGCTCGATGACCAGGTTGTCGCGAAGGAAGTCGAAGCCGAACTCGTTGTTCGTCCCGTACGTGACGTCAGCCGCATATGCCTCCTGGCGCGAGACCGGCCGCAGGTCGCGCAGCCGCTCGTCGGTCGCCGGGAAGTCCGGGTCGTAGACGAAGGCACCCGCGTTCTGGACGCTCCCGGCGCTCATGCCGAGCCGGTGGAAGACGGCGCCGATCCACTGCGCATCGCGCTTGGCGAGGTAGTCGTTCGTCGTGACCACGTGGACGCCGCGCCCGACGAGCCCGTTGAGGAACGCGGCGAGCGGGGCGACGAAGGTCTTGCCCTCGCCGGTGCGCTGCTCGGCGATGGCCCCACGATGCAGGACCATGCCACCCATCAGCTGAACGTCGTAATGCCGCTTGCCGAGCGCCCGCACCATCGCCTCGCGGACCGAGGCGAAGGCCTCCGGCAGGATCTCGTCGAGTGCCGCATTGATCTGCTGGAGCTCCGCCTCGCGCTGTCGCTTCAGCTGGTCCGCCAGCCGAGCCGCATCGGCCCCTGCCAGCGCGGACTCCGCCGCGTCCTCGTCGGGATCAGTCTCGCGGGCCGCGATCGGCAGCATGATCTCGCCGATCGAGTCGCGCAGCCTGGCGCGGAGCGCGTCGGTCTGTCCGGCGAGCTCGGCATCGGAGAGGGCCTGGATCTCCGGCTCGAGCGCATTGATGCGATCGACGAGCGGCTGGAGGTCGCGGACCTCGCGCTCGTTGGAGTCCCCCAGGCGGGACAGGAACTTGAACATCGGGAGGCCGAGTATAGCCCGATGCGCCGATGGCTCCCTCCGGCGTCGACCCTTGACTGCCGAGCGGGCGAGCGCGAACATGGGCGGCAATGAGCCCGGCGCCGCTCCACGTCGCCACGCACCTCGCGCCCGGGGTGCTTCCTGCCTATGCGCTCGCCGCCCGCCGCATGGGCGATTGGCTCGGACGCCCGGCCGAGCTCGTGGTCGCGGCCGATTACCGCCGCTGTGCCCAGGACGTGGATGACGTGTGCTTCGTGTGCAGCATCCCGTACCTGCTGCTCGAGGACGCAGGGTCGATTCGGATGGAAGTGCTGGCGGCGCCCGTCCTGCGCGGGCAGAGGTATCGCGGCCGGCCCGTTTACTTCTCGGACATCGTCGTCCGTGCCGACGCGCCTGCCCGTTCCTTTGCCGATCTGCGCGGTCTGCGCTGGGCCTTCAACGAGCCGTTCAGCCATTCGGGCTTCATGGTCGTGCTGCACCATCTCGCCGCGTCGGGGCTGGGTCCCGACTTTCTCGGGGAATGGATCGAGGCGGGCTTCCACGACGAGGCGCTGCGCATGGTGCTCGACGGTCGCGCGGACTGGGCCGCCATCGACTCCCAGGTGCTGGATCTGTGGAAGCGCTCAGACCGGTCCCTTCGTCGACGGACCCGAGTGGTCGACGCGCTGGGTCCATCCACCATCCAGCCCGTCGTTGCCTCGTCGCAGCGACTCACGGCGCGCCAGCGCTCGACCCTCGCCGCCGGCCTGTGCGCGCTGCGATCGGACGAGACGGCGAGGGCGGTCCTCGACGCGGCCGGGATCGCGGGATTCGTCGGAATGCCGTCGACCGGATACGACGACATCCGCCGCATGCTCGAAACGGTGCGCGAGGCGGGGCTCCTCCCCTCGTGGTGGAACGCGCGGTGGCGACGCGAGATTCGGCCGGTCCGCGGCCAGCGTCAGGCCGCGTCGACCATCGGCTTGACCTCGCCGATCCAGCGTTCGAGCGTCTCGGTGTCGTAGGGAGCCGCCAGCTCCGCCAGGAACGTCTCGAAGCCGATGTCGCGGCAGGCGATCATCGTCTCGGCGATCTGCTCCGGCGTGCCCACCCAGAACGTGTTGTCGTCGATCACGTCGTCCATCGGGGTGCGGTTGTGCGCCATCTGGGCCTCCCACACGCGGCGCGCCTCGGCATCGGTGTCGCGGATGATCGGCTTGCAGCCCACCGTCCTGAGGATCTCCGCCGAGTCACGTCCCACGGCCTCGCAGTGCTCCCGCAGCACCGCGTCCTTGTGTCGGAGCTTCTCGATGCTGCCCATGGCGTTCCACATATCGGCGTACTTCGCCACGGTGCGCAGGGTCTTCTTCTCGCCGGAGCCGCCGATCATGATCGGCAGGTGCTCCTGGACCGGCACGGGATGCTGCCGCAGCTCATCGAAGTCATAGACGCCGTCAGGCGGTGACGTGACCGGCACGCCGTCGAGCATCGACCGCATCGCCTCGACCGACTCGTCCAGCCATGTCAGTCGTCGGCCGGGGCTGGCGCCGAACTCGATGCCATGCTCGCGATGTTCGAGCTCGAACCATGCCCCGCCGATGCCGAGCACCGCCCGGCCCCCGCTCAGGTGGTCGATGGTCGAGACCGACTTGGCGACGAGGCCCGGATTTCGGAAGGTGTTCGCGCCGACCAGCAGACCGAGGCGCACGCGCTCGGTGACCTTGGCCCAGGCCGCCAGGGTGGTGTAGCCCTCGAAGATCGGCTGGTGGGGGTCGCCGAAGATCGCGTGGAGATGGTCCCAGGTCCACAGCGAGTCGTATCCAAGCCGGTCCACGCTGATCGCGGCTTGCTCGAAGTCCTCCCATGTCGTGGCCTGGCTCCAGAGCAACACGCCGAGACGAACGTCGCTCACGATGCCGGCTCGGGGCGCCGGCAGCCCATCAGGAAGTGGTTCACGCGACCAGTCTAGGACCGGAGCGATGGGATCAGGTGCCGGCGCTCACGCGGACGGGCTCCGAGAGTGGCTCGTCGTCGTTGGCGTCGTCCCAGAATGTCATCTCCTCCACGAGCCGCACTTCGGAGCTGAAGAGGGCACCGACGCTCTCGCCGCGGTGAATGCGGCGGATTGCCTCGCCGAACAGCGGGGCGACGCTGAGCACCGTGATCCGCGGGTCATCCGCCTCCGGGGGCAATGGGATGGTGTCGGTGACGATCACCTCGGTCAGCGCCGAGTTCGCGATGCGTTCCAGCGCCGAACCGGAGAAGACGCCGTGCGTCGCGCAGCTGTAAATCGCCCTCGCGCCTGCGGCCTCGAGGGCTCCAACCGCCTCCATCAGTGAGCCGGCGGTGTCGACCTCGTCATCGATGAGCACCGCGGTCTTGCCGCCCACCTCGCCGATGATGTTCATCACCTCGGTGCGATCCTCATTGCCGAGTCGCCGCTTCTCGACGATGGCCAGCGGCGCGGAGAGGAGCTCGGCGAAGTTGCGCGCCTTCTTTGCGAAGCCGAGCTCGGAGACGACCACGATGTCGTCGAGTTGCTTGGCCTTGATGTGCGCGCAGATCAGGTTGACGGCCGTCAGCTCATCGACCGGGATGCTGAAGAAGCCCTGGATCTGGCCTTGGTGCAGGTCCATGGTCAGGACCCGATCGGCGCCTGCGACAGTCAGCATGTCCGCGATGAGGCGCGCCGTGATCGGGACTCGGGGCTGGTCCTTCTTGTCGGACCGACCGTAGCTGTAATGCGGAATGACCGCCGTGATGCGGCCGGCAGACGCGCGCTTGAACGCGTCGATCATGATCAGGAGCTCCATGATCGACTGGTTCACCGGCCGGCTGGTGGGCTGAACCAGGAACACGTCCTGCTCGCGCACGTTCTCCATCACGCGCACGAAGATGTTCTCGTTCGCGAACTGGAACACCTCGACCTCGCCGAGCTGGGTCTTGAGGTAGCGCGTGATGCGCTCGGCCAGGGGCCGATTGGCGTTGCCGGCGTAGATGCTGAACTCGTCGGCGTACACGGCGTCGTCTCCTGCGGCGCGGGTCGGGCTCTGCCGATTCTACCCGACCGCCCGGTCGTCACCGCGGCCCGGTCGCACTTGGGCGCCGTGCGCTCTGACAACTGCATGCGTGGCGCGCGTATGTCCGGGGATGAGGCCAGGCTTGGACAAGCGCCTCCACGGGGTGCGCTAGCCGGGCGATGGCGGGAACGGGTAACGCTTCCACGCTCAGGTTGGCGGCCCACCACGCGGCTAGGGTCGCTAACGCTTCCGGACAGAGCGGTTGTCAACGCGCGTGTCCACGCGTTGAGCAGAGTGTGGCCACCGCAGCTGTTCCCATTGCCGCTCGGCGGCCGACCATGGGCACTGGACGCGGCGCCTAGGATGGGGCATGGCGTACGACGAGGAGTTGGCTGCACGAATTCGGGCGATCCTCGGGGACCGGGCGAACCTGACCGAGCAGAAGATGTTCGGCGGGCTTGCGTTCCTCATCGGCGGCAAGATGGCGGTCGCCGCCAGCGGGCACGGCGGCATCATGGTGCGCACTGACCCTACTCGATCGGAACAGCTCATCAGCACCGGATCGGCTCAACCGATGGAGATGCGCGGTCGGTTGATGACGGGTTGGCTCCTCATCGCCGCGGATGCCGTTCGCGCGGATCCAGAGCTGGCCCAATGGGTCGACCGTGGTGTCGCCTACGCGGCCTCACTCCCCGAGCAGCCCGCCAAATCGCGCTGAAGCCCGAGCTCAGCTCGCCGATCCATCCAGGCCTGGCTCGCCATCCGGCACGTCCTCCGGCAGACGGTCGTCCACGAAGACGGTGATCGACACGATGTGGTCGCCGTCCTGCGGCTTCATGACCGTGACGCCGCGCGACGCACGTCGGTAGCGATTGATACCGCCGACCTCGGTGCGGAGGATCGTGCCGAACTCGGTGATGAGCATCAGCTCCTCGTCATCCTTGCCGACAAGGCGGATGGCGGCGACATCGCCGGTGTCCTTGTTCAGCGAGTTGGCGATGACGCCGCCGGTGGCGCGGTGCTTGACCGGGAAGTCCGCCACGTCGGTGCGCTTCCCGAATCCCTGCTCGGTGACGACCAGCAGCTGTTCAGAGATGTGTTCCACCACCTCCATGCCAACCACCTCGTCGTTCTTCTTGAGGCGGATCGCCGTGACACCCTGCGTGCCGCGGCCCAGCGGGCGGACTTCGGACTCCTTGAAGCGAGCCGCCTGTCCCTTCATGGTGGCCACGATGATGTCGTTCTGCCCATCGGACAGCCCGACCCACTGCAGCTCATCGCCGTCGAGCAGGTTGATGGCGATAAGCCCGTTGGCGCGGATCTTGGCGTAGTCCTCGAGCGACGTCTTCTTGATCATTCCCTTGCGGGTGGCCATGACCAGGTAGTTGCCTGGCTCGAACTGGGGCAGGCTGATGATCGCGCTGACGTACTCGCGCTGTTCGACCTGCACGCCCGGCAGGTTGATGATGGGCAGTCCCTTCGCCTGGCGCGACGCATCGGGCAGGGTGTGGACCTTGGTGATGAACACGCGTCCGCGGTTCGTGAAGAACAGGATGTTGTCGTGGGTGTTCGCCACGAGGAGATGGCGGACCGCATCCTCCTCGCGCGTCAGCATCGCGAGCTTGCCGCGGCCGCCGCGACGCTGCGAGCGGAACGTGCTCATCGGCTGGCGCTTGATGTATCCGCGCTGGCTGAGGGTCACCACCACGTCCTCCGCCTGGACGAGGTCCTCGGCGGTCAACTCGCGGTTGGCATCGGCCTGGATGCGGGTCTTGCGTTCGTCGCCGTAACGCTTGACGAGGTCCGCGAGCTCGTCCTTGATGACGAGGAGGACCTTGCGCGGGTTGGCGAGGAGGTCCTCGAGCTCGCTGATGAGCTGGATGATGGCCTTGTACTCATCCTCGATCTTCTTGCGCTCGAGCGCCGCCAGGCGTCTGAGCTGCATCTCGAGAATGGCGTTGGCCTGGACGTCGGTCAGCCCGAAGCGCTTCATGAGCGCGGCGCGCGCCGTGTCGACATCGGCCGCTGCGCGGATGGTGGCAATGACCTCGTCGAGGTTGTCGAGGGCGATCTTGAGACCCTCGAGGACGTGGGCGCGCTCCTTGGCTCGCGCCAGGTCGAACTCGGTCCGACGCCGCACGATATCGCGGCGATGCGTGATGTAGTGCTCGAGCATCTTCTTGAGGCCGAGTGTCTGCGGCTGGCCGTCGACGAGGGCGAGCATGTTGGCGCTGAAGCTGGTCTGGAGCGGCGTGTGCTTGAACAGCTGCTGCATGACGGTGTGGGGCGAACCGTCGCGCTTCACCTCGACCACGATCCGCATGCCGTCCCTGTCGCTTTCGTCGCGAATGTCGCGAACGTCGGTGATCTTCTTCGTGGCGACCAGGTCGGCCATCTTCTCGATGAGCGTCGTCTTGTTGACCTGGTATGGCAGTTCGGTGATGACGACCGCCATCCCGCCGCGGGCTTCCTCGAACGCGACCTGGCCACGCACGATGATCCGGCCACGTCCGGTGGCGTAGAGATGCCGGATCGCGTCGATGCGCTCCTTCTCGCCGGTCAGCGAGTTGCGCTGCTCCTCGAAGCGGAAGATCGTGCCGCCGGTCGGGAAGTCCGGCCCGGTCACGATCTCGCACAGGTCGTCAACGCTGAGCTCCGGGTTGTCGATCAAGGCCCGAATCGCCTCGCAGATCTCGTTGAGGTGGTGCGGCGGGATGTTCGTGGCCATGCCGACGGCGATGCCCGACGAGCCGTTGACGAGGAGGTTCGGGAGCCGCGACGGCAGGACGACGGGTTGTCGCAGGCGGCCGTCGTAGTTCTCGACGAAGTCGACGGTCTCCTTCTCGATGTCGGCCAGCATCTCGTCGGTGATCGACGCCATCCGCGCCTCGGTGTAGCGCATGGCGGCGGGCGGGTCGCCGTCCACGGAGCCGAAGTTGCCCTGGCCGTCGACGAGGGGGTAACGCAGGCTGAAGTCCTGCGCCATGCGGACGAGCGTCTCGTACAGGGCCAGGTCGCCGTGCGGGTGGTACTTGGCCATCGTCTCGCCGACGACGCCGGCGCACTTCCGATAGGCAGCGTTCGAACGCAGCCCCATCTCCTGCATCGTATAGAGGATTCGCCGATGGACCGGCTTGAGCCCATCGCGGACATCGGGGAGTGCCCGCGATACGATGACGCTCATCGCGTAATCGATGTACGAGGTGCGCATCTCGTCCTCGATCGCGACGGGGCGCACGTTCCCGATCCGTTCCATCTCCATCAGCTAGTCCCTCTCATGCGCGGGCCAGACGGCCGACACCGTGTCGCGTTTGTCGTCATTCGGCGCCGACTCCCGGGTCCATCCCGTAGCGCTCCTTGAGCTCGGCCTTCTGCGCGGGCGACGCGCCCAGGTAGCGTCCACGCCCCTCGGCGATCAGGCGCCCGTCGGCGCCGTGCACCTCGCCCGTCACCTCGTAGATCCGCCGGCGTCGCTCAGTCACCCGACCGGCGGCCCGCAGCTCTTCGCCGGGGTTGGCCGGCGAGCGATAGCGGACCGACATCTCGGCGGTCACGGCCCACGAGTCGTAGCTCGACGGCGCCCAGGCCATCACCTCGTCGAGAAGGGTGGCGATGATGCCGCCATGGACCTTGTCACTCCAGCCGACGTAGTCGTCGCCGGCCGTCCAGGTGGCGCGTGCTGTGCCCTCGCCCAGCTCGATGTGCAGCCGCATGCCGATCGGGTTCTCGCCACCGCACGCGAAGCAGTTGTGGTCAGCGAAGGCATAGCGTCGACCGTCATCCGCCACGATCGAGCGACTGTCGCCGATGCGGCGCTCGGCATCTTCCATGGTTACCAGCGGTCCGAGCCTTCCTCTTCGTCGTATTGGGCGCTTCCCCACTCGTCGTCATCGTCGGAGCGGCGAAGGCATTGGTCCGCGATCGCCAGCGCGAAGGCGTGGCTGACCGCATAGGAGTCGCGGAGCATGTTGACCGCCTCGCGGCGGTCGCCCACCCCGTTTGCCTCGAGCAGCTCGCACCACTCGTCGAGCGTGCGCCCGGTCTTGTTGGCGACCTGCCGAATATCGGCGGCGTGTCGTGATGGCATCGGTCCCTGACTGCCTTTCAGATGTCGAGGTTGCGAACCTTGCGGGCCTCGCCTCGAATGAAGTCACGCCGCGGCTCGACATGCTCGCCCATGAGGGTGCTGAACATTTCGTCGGCGGCCTCGGCCGTCCCGACCTCGACTCGCAGCAGGGTGCGGGTCTCGGGATTCATGGTCGTATCCCACAGTTGATCGGCGTTCATCTCGCCGAGTCCCTTGAAGCGCTGCACCGTGACGTTCTTGCTCTTGCCGTCGCGCGACAACTCCTTGAAAGCCTGGTCGCGCTCCTTTTCGCTCGTCGCGTACCGCGTCACCTTGCCGGTGCTGATCCGGTACAGGGGCGGCTGGCAGATATAGAGGTAGCCATTCGCGATGATCTCGGGCATGTGGCGGTAGAAGAAGGTCAGCAGCAGCGTGCTGATGTGCGCGCCGTCTACATCGGCGTCGCTGAGGAGGCAGATTCGGTGGTAGCGCAGCTTCGCGATGTCGAATGTCTCCCCGATGCCTGCGCCGAGCGCGATGACCAGCGGCCGGATCTTGTCCGAGCTGAGCACGCGGTCGAGGCGCGCCTTCTCGACGTTCAGCATCTTGCCGAACATCGGCAGGATGGCCTGGAAGCGCCGATCGCGACCCTGCTTGGCCGATCCGCCCGCCGAGTCGCCCTCCACGATGTAGAGCTCGGATCGGGCGGGATCGCGCTCCTGGCAGTCGGCGAGCTTGCCGGGCAAGGCCATACCCTCGAGCGCGCCCTTGCGGATGACGAGGTCGCGCGCCTTGCGTGCCGCCTCGCGTGCCCGGGCCGCGGTCAGGCACTTCTCGATGATCCGGCGGCCGTCGGCGGGATTCTCCTCGAGGTGCTGGACGATCCCCTCGGTCACGGCATTCTGGACGATGCCCTTGATGTCGGCATTGCCGAGCTTGGCCTTCGTCTGTCCCTCGAACTGTGGATCGGTGAGCTTGACGCTGATGACCGCCGTGAGGCCCTCGCGCACATCGTCACCCGAGAGGTTGGCTTCCTTGTCGTTCAGGGTCCCGGACTTGCGCGCCCATGTGTTGAGCGAGCTCGTCAGGGCGGCGCGGAAGCCCGCGACATGGGTTCCGCCATCGACGGTGTGGATGTTGTTCGCGAACGGGATGACGTTCTCGGCGAATGCGTCGTTGTACTGGAGTGCGACCTCCACGTTCGTCGAGTCGATGAGCCGATCGACGTAGATCGGCCGGGAGTTCAGGACGTCGCGGCGACGGTTGAGGTGCCGCACGAAGCTCGTCACTCCACCCTGGAAGAAGAAGTTCTTCTCGGTGTCGGTGCGCTCGTCGCTCAGGCGAATCCAGAGTCCCTTGTTGAGGTAGGCCGATTCCCGCATTCGGGTGCTGATCAAGTCCCAGCTGAAGTCGAGCGTCTCGAACATCTCGGGATCGGGGTGGAAGAACGTTCTCGTGCCGTGGGTGCGCTTCCAGTCCGCGTCGAGCCCCCGATTGGCCTCCGACGTCCCGCCGTTCTGCTTCACCGGTCCCTGCGGCGTCCCGCGGGCGAACTCTTGCACGTGGCGCTTGCCGTCGCGCAGGACCTCGACGCGCATC
Organism: Candidatus Limnocylindria bacterium; assembly: GCA_039917415.1. Taxonomy (GTDB): domain Bacteria; phylum Chloroflexota; class Limnocylindria; order QHBO01; family QHBO01; genus JACDBZ01. The sequence goes on from JBDSJJ010000134.1 coordinate 12,417, forward strand.
TCCGAGCTCAGGGCGTTCACCACGCTGATCCCCACCCCGTGGAGGCCGCCGGAGACCTTGTAGCCGCCACCGCCGAACTTCCCGCCGGCGTGGAGGACGGTCATGATGACCTCGAGCGCACTCTTGCCGGTCGAATGCTTGTCGACGGGGATGCCGCGGCCGTCATCGACCACCTCGCAGCGTCCGTCGGCGTGCAGCGTGATGTCGATGCGGGTGGCCTGGTTGGCCATCGCCTCGTCGATGCTGTTGTCCACCACCTCCCACACGAGCTGGTGCAGCCCTCGCGCATCGGTCGAGCCGATGTACATGCCGGGTCGCTTGCGCACCGCCTGCAGGCCCTCGAGGACCTGGATGTTCGCGGCGGTATAGCTCGACGCCGACTTGCTGCGGGGCTTCGGTGCTCGTTCGACGGTCATGCTGTGGCCGAGTCCTCGTGAACGGGGTTGACCGAGATGGCGACGTCGGCTGCCGTGCCGCCGCCCGCGCCTCGGGTGATGATCGAATAGAGGCGATCGAGCTCCTCGTCGGAATAGAAGTCGATCACGAGGCGGCCGCCGCGCCGGGTGCGGACGATGCCGACCTTGGTTGCCAGCACGCCGCGCAGTTGGGCCTCGAGGTCCTGGAGGTCATGGCTGAGCTGCGTCCGCGATGTGGCCGGGACCTCGTCGCGCCTGCGCCGCACCAGTTCCTCGGTCTGGCGCACCGAGAGGCCGCGCTCGAGCACGATCGCCAGGACGGCGCGCTGGAGCTCCGCGATCGTGATGGCAGCCAGCGCGCGCCCATGGCCCTCGCTGATGCGTCCGTCGACGATCGCCGCCCTCGTCTCGTCGGCAAGGTCAAGCAGGCGCAGGGCATTGCTGACCGCCACGCGGCTCTTCCCGACCTGCCTGGCGACGGCCTCGTGGGTCATCTCGAATCGGTCGATGAGCTCGCGATAGGCCAGCGCGGCCTCGATCGCATTGAGATCCTCGCGCTGGAGGTTCTCGATGAGCGCGAGCTCGAGAGAGCTTTCCTCCGTCGAGGCGTCGCGGACGACCGCCGGAATGGTGTCGAGTCCTGCCATGCGGGCTGCGCGCGTTCGACGCTCGCCGGCGATGAGCTCGTAGTCGCCATCGGTCCGTTCGCGGACGATGACCGGCTGCAGGACGCCGTGCACGGCGATCGATGCGGCGAGCTCGCCGAGCTGTGCCTCGCCGAAGGATGCGCGCGGCTGGTCGGGGTTGGGGCTGATGCGGTCGAGCGCGATCTCGAGCACGCCGCGCTCGTCGTCACGGGTCGGGATGAGGGCGTCGAGGCCGCGGCCCAGGCCGAAGCTGCGCGCATTGCGCGGCGCGCTGCTAGCCACGGGCGGCCACCTCTCCGGCAAGGTCGCGGTAGGCATCGGCACCCCGCGACGCTGGGTCGTACAGGGCGATGGGTAGCCCGTGGCTGGGCGCCTCCGACAACCGCACGCTGCGTGGCACGACGGTCTGGTACACGGACCCGTTCATGTGGCGGCGGACCTCGGTCGCAACCTGTGCGGACAGGTTCGTCCGTGCGTCGTACATGGTGAGCAGCACGCCCTCGATCTCGAGGCGCGGATTGAGACCCTCCCGAACGCGTCGAATGGTGTTCACCAGCTGGCTGAGGCCCTCCAGGGCGTAGTACTCGGTTTGAATCGGAATCAGCACCCCGTCTGCCGCGGTCAGCGCATTGAGCGTCAGCAGGCCGAGGGACGGAGGGCAATCGATGAGCACGCGCTCGTAGTTGCCGCCAAGTTCCGCCAGGCTGGCGCTCAGCCGTCGCTCCCGCGCGGTGGCCCCCACGAGCTCGATTTCCGCCCCTGACAATGCGGGTGCCGACGGGACGAGATCGAGACCGTCGATGGCAGTCTTTACGACCAGCTCCGAGATGGGGAGCCGATCAACGAGGGCGTTGTACGACGAGCCGTCGACCGACCGACGGTCCACTCCGAGGCCGCTGGTCGCGTTCCCCTGGGGGTCGAGATCGATGACGAGCGTTCGTGTGCCGGAGAGCGCGAGGAAGGCCGCGAGGTTGATGACCGTTGTCGTCTTGCCGACGCCGCCCTTCTGATTTGTGCAGGCCGTGACCCGGACCACGAGTGCTCCGCTGCGGGTTCAGATGTGCGCCCAATTCTACCAGTTTCAGGTGAACCGCACGGTCGTCGGCGCACTCCGGTGTGCCTCCGCGGCAATGTTTCACGTGATTCACTTATCCACAGCCTTGGCATCGGCCTCGGGTCCGGCGCCGTATACTTGGACTCGCCGTCGACCACCGCCGCAGCGACCATCCGGGGACCTTCCGATCACGTACCTGAGCCCGCTCCTGGCCGTCATCGTGGGGATCGTGCATGCCGCCATCGCCCCGGTGATCGTGATCGCCGGCGTCAAGCCGAGTCTCGTGCTCGTGGCCGTGGTCGTGGTAACCGCCCTCTTCGGGTTCGTGCCCGGCGTGATCTGGGCCTTCGTCGCGGGGCTGACGGCCAATCTCCTCGTCGGCGAGCCGCTGGGATCGGTACCGCTCGTCCTGCTGCTGGTCACCGTCCTGGTGGCCGCCGGCGCGAGGGCCTTCGGCGGCCTCGTCTGGATCTATCCGGTGGTCGCGGCGTTCGCGGGCTCGGTCGTGGCCGATCTCGCCTCGCTCCTCATCTCGCAGATGGTGACTGACGCCATCCCGTCCGCCCCGCCAGCTGATCTGCTGCTGCGCTCGGCGGCGCTGAATGCAGCCACCGTCGCTCTCCTTCTCGTTCCGGCACGCGCCCTGGCCCAGCGCTATGCGCCGGAGGATGCACCGGGCTGGTGAGATGCGTTGGCTGACCTGAACGACGGCCGCGTCGACCTCAACCGATCGCGTTCCCGATTCGTCGCGTTCTCGGTCGTTGCCGCCTTCATCTTCGTCGCTCTCGGAGGTCGCCTCTTCCAGCTCCAGGTGGTGAACGGGGACGTCTACGCCGACCGGGCCGCCGCCGACCGGACGCTTGAAGTTCCCCTTCCCGCCCCGCGCGGTCTCCTGTTCGACCGCAGTGGCCGGCCGATCGCGGTCAGCGTCCCCTCGTGGACGATCCAGGTGCGTCCGGCCGATCTCCCGGAGTCGGATCGCAACCGGGTCCTCAATCGCATCGCCGAACTGGCCGGCCTCGATCGGCTGAGCGTGCGGGCACGCCTGTCCGCATTCGTCGGCTCGCCGTTCGATCTCGTGCCGATTGCGCGTGGAGTCGGCCGCGAGGCCGCGCTGATCATCGGCGAGGAGGCGGACAGCCTTCCCGGCGTGGTCGTGGCGGTCGATCCCATTCGGCGCTACCTGGACGATGTCGGAGAGCCAAACGGCGCCCTGTTGTCCCACGTCGCGGGGTACACCGGGCCGATCAACCGCGCTGAGCTCGAGAACCTGGCCGATCGCGGCTATCTTCCCGATGACGTGATCGGACGAGCAGGGGTCGAGGCCTCGTTCGAGGAAGAGCTCCGCGGCCGATATGGAGCCCAGCTCGTCGAGCGCGATGCCTCCGGCCGGCAGCTCAAGGTGATTCGCACGATCCGTGATCCGGTGCCGGGCACGAACCTCATGCTCACCGTCGACGCCAGGACCCAGCGGCTCGCCACGCAGGCCCTCACGTGGGGCATGGACGTGGCCGGCGTCAGCCAGGGCGTGACGGTGGTCATGAACCCCCAGACCGGCGAGATCCTGGCCATGATCTCCCTGCCGGCCTACGACAACAACAAGTTCGCGTCGAGCATCTCGACCGAGGACTTCAACATCTACCTGGCCGATCCCGACCAACCGCTGCGCAACCACGCGATCAGCGACATCTATCCGCCCGGTTCGACCTACAAGTTGGTCACGGGGATCGCCGCCATGGAGGAAGGGGTCACCACGCCGGCACGAGAGTGGCCGACGTACGGCTGCTACCAGATCCCCGGAGCACCCGAGGGCGAGTGCCTCTACGACTGGAATCGCCAGGGCTTCGGGCCACTCGCCATGGTGGACGCGTTCGCCAAGAGCTCCGATACATTCTTCTATCAGATGGCGGTCGAGACCGGTATTGATCCGCTTGCCGACTGGGCGAACGAGCTTGGCTTCGGCCGGCGGTCCGGCATCGCGCTGCCGGGCGAGGAGCCGGGCATCATTGCGAGCACCGAGTGGGCACGGCAGCAGGGACGCTCGGGCGTGTTCACCGGCGAGGTGGCGCAAGCCGGCATTGGGCAGAACGTGATCGCGGTGACGCCGCTCCAGGTCCTCAATGCGTATGCGGCCGTTGCCAACGGCGGCAACCTCATGAAGCCGATGATCGTGCGCGGCGAGACGGACGGGGACGGAACGCTCACCCGCGCTTACGAGCCGGAGATCCTGGACCGGGTCGAGGCATCCGAGCAGACGTTGCAGACGATGCGCGTCGGCGCGCGCGAGGTGATCACGTCCGGCCACGCCTACAACATCCGCGACCTCGACCTCCCGGGCGCCCTGTCGGGGAAGACCGGCACGGCCGAGTTCGGTGAGTTGACCGAGGAGGGCACGCTCCCCTTCCACTCCTGGTTCGTGGCGTACCTGCCGAGCTCGGCAGGCGCGACGGACGCCGACCTCGCGATCGTCACCTTCAACTATTCGGCGGTCGTGCCCGGCAACGTCTCCGCGGAGGTCGTCAAGTACTTCCTCCAACTCTACTACGACCTCGACCAGGACCTGCGGCTCGATCCGAATGACTTCAGCCTCGTGACGGCGAACTGAGATGGGCGTCGCGACGGCCACCCTCGTCGACTCGTTCCGCGGTCGTGACTGGCGGTTCTTCGACCTCCAGCTCATCCTGTACGTGACCCTGCTCATCGGCTTCGGTGTGGTCATGGGCTTTTCGGCCGGCTTCAACGATGGCGCGTCCGGCGCCGGGATGAGCGAGACCGTGAAGACCCTGATCTGGGCGGCCATCGGCCTGACCCTATTCTTCGTGGTCGCCAGCATCGACTACCACTGGCTGCGCACCCTGGCCGTCCCGATCTACGTCGCGGTGCTCGGGCTCCTCACGCTGACGATGCTCATCGGCACCAACCTGTTCGGGGCGCAGATGTCGGTCACCGTGGCCGGGCTCGACTTCCAGTTCAGCGAGGTGAGCAAGGTGCTCATGATCGCCGCGCTCGGCGCATTCCTCGCCGGACGACGCGAGCGTATCGGGCGGCTGTCGACGATCCTGGTCGCGGCGCTGCTCATGGTGATCCCTGCCTTCCTGGTGTTCCGGCAGCCGGACCTGGGGACGGCCCTCGTCTTCATCGGCATTCTCATCGGGATGCTGTTCATGAGCGGGGCGAGCCTCGGCTGGATGGGGCTGTTCGCGGCGGCTGTGGTCGGCGCCGCTCCGATCGTCATCGGCATGCTGCATGACTACCAGCGCCAGCGACTGTTCTGCTTCCTGGACCCATCCGCCGACCCGCAGGGCGCATGCTTCCAGCTCGTGCAGGCGCTGAACGCCGTCGGCTCGGGAGGTTGGCTCGGACGTGGGCTGACGGTGGGCGGCGAGGGCCAGCGCGGCTACATCCCGGTGCAGTCGACCGACTTCATCTTCACCGTGGTTGCCGAGGACCTCGGCTTCCTCGGCGGCGTGGTGGTCCTGGCCCTGTTCGGCCTGCTGATCTGGCGCATCCTGCTCATCGGCTGGCAGGCAAGGGACGCCTTCGGGATGATGATCGCCGCCGGCCTGGCCAGCCTCATTCTGTTCCAGGTGCTGGTGAACATCGGAATGGTCATCGGCGTGATGCCGGTCACCGGGATTCCATTGCCCTTCGTCACCTACGGCGGGTCAAGCCTTATCAGCCTGCTGTTCGGGATGGGGATCCTGCAGTCGATCCGAATGCGGGCCCACAAGCCCACGCTGTGAGGTTCCGGCGGCTCAGGCCGTCGACGCGGACTCGCTCGCATTTCCCTCCCTCGCCGCTCGGCGCGGGGTGGCTCCCTTGAAGGGTTAGGTCGAACGACACCGCCGGCACCTGGCCGCCGAGGCGGTGGAAGCCGTAGCGATACAGGTCGCGCCCGGCCGCCACGACGGGTGCTGCCAGGATCGCGCCGCCGATGCCGAACAGAGCGCCGCCGACCACGAGCGACAGGATGAGCACTGCGGGGTGGAGGTCGACCGCATCCCCCATCACCTTCGGCACC
>JBDSJJ010000135.1:0-7388 GCA_039917415.1 Candidatus Limnocylindria bacterium
AAGAGCGGGACGCGGTCCCAACCCGCTCGGACGATCAGGGTTAGACGACCAGCGTCGCGTCTCCGAAGCTGAAGAAGCGGTAGCCGGCGTCGAGGGCCGTCCGATATGCCCCCAGCAGCACGTCGCGTGCATCCTGAGGCGACCGATCGCTCATTCCGTCGTCCACGAACGCGGTCACCAGGAGCAGCAGCGAGCTTCGCGGCAGGTGGAAGTTGGTGATCAGCGCGTCCACGCCGGCGAACGCGTGCGGCGGTGTGAGGTAGAGGTCGGTCCAGCCCGAGACGGCGTCGGACCTCGACGCCGTCTCGAGCACGCGCACGGTCGTGGTTCCCACGGCCACCACCCGGCCCCCCGCAGCTCGAGTCTCGCGGATCGCCGCCGCCGTCTCGGGGGGAACCTCGTACCACTCGCGGTGGATTCGATGCTCGTCGATGAACTCCCCCTCGAGCGGCCGGAAGGTGTCGAGCCCCACGTGCAGCGTCACCGAAGCCCGTCGCACGCCGGCCTCGCTGAGCTCGTGGAGGAGCCGCTCCGTGAAGTGGAGCCCGGCGGTCGGCGCCGCCGCCGAACCCGGGGATCGTGCGTAGACCGTCTGGTACCGCTCGTCATCGGTCGAACGGTCGCGAATGTAGGGCGGCAGGGGCATCTCTCCAGCCTGGTCCATCACGTCGTGTGCGTCGCCATCAAAGTGGACGACGCGCGTTCCATCACCGGCACGCACCCCGACGCGCACCTGCGCACCGGTCCTCAGCCTGATCGCCTCACCGACCGAGATTCGTCGGGACGGGCGAACCAGCGCCTCCCATCCATCGGTGCCGTCGACCGGCCTGAGGACGAGGATCTCGGCGGCGCCACCGCTGGGTCGCGTTCCACGGAGTCGGGCCGGAATGACCCGAGAATCGTTGACGACGAGAAGGTCGCCGGACCTCAGCCAGCGGCCAAGATCGGCGAATCGCGCGTGTGCGATGTCTCCGCTGGCGCGCTGGAGCACGAGGAGGCGCGCCGCATCGCGCGGCTCGGCCGGAAGCTGGGCGATCGCCTCGGCGGGCAGCTCGTAGGCGAAGTCGTCAACGCGAAGGCGTGGAGAGCTCACCCCGAAAGCGTAGCGCCCGGCCGGACCAGCCGACCGGGCGCCGTGGTCTATGGACGCGCCGCCGCTAGAGCAGCGTGTTCAACCAACTCTGGGCGAAGTAAATGGCGAAGGCGATCGCGACGATCCACAGCAGCGGGTGGATCTCACCGAACTTGCCACGCACCGCCTTGATCAGAACGTACGACACGAAAGCGGCACCGATGCCGACGGTGATGCTGTACGTCAGCGGCATGAGCGTGATCCCCAGCAGCGCCGGGAATCCTTCTTCCACGTCGGCGAAGTCGATGTCCTTGATGAGCGTCGCCATAAGGTACCCAACCACCACCAGCACCGGTCCGGTGGCAGCGAATGGAACCATCGAGGCGAGCGGCGTGACGAAGACTGCGAGGAGGAAGAGCACGCCGGTCACGACCGCCGTCAGCCCGGTTCGGCCCCCCTCCGAGACCCCCGCCGCGCTCTCGATGTAGCTTGTATTCGAGCTGATCCCGGCGGCGCCGCCGGCCGCTGCAGCAACCGAGTCGACGAGCAGCACGCGGCTGATGCCCGGCACTCTGCCGTCCGGGGTCGTGAGCCCGGCCTGCTCGGTGATGGCAGTCGCCGTTCCCATCGTGTCGAAGAAGTCGGTGAGCATGATCGCGAAGATCGTCAGGGCTGCCGCCAGGAGGCCGATGTCCCAGACCTCGGCAACGTCGAACTGGCCGAGCGTCGAGAAGTTCGGCACAAAGTTGAGATCAGTGGGGATCTGGGTCAGCCCGACCACGTAGGCGACGATCGACATCACGACGACGCTGATCAGCAGCGCCGCTCGGATCCGAAGGACGAACAGGACGATCGTCAACGCCAGACCGAGCACGAACACCCAGGCAGCGGGTTCAACCGGGAAGTTGAATTGCACGACCGGGGTGCCGGGGACGATCAGTCCGCCATCGACGAATCCGATGAACAGGATGAAGAGGCCGATGCCGACGCCGATCGCGCGCTTCAGGACGAGCGGAACCGCGTTCATGATCGCTTCGCGCAGCCCGACGAGGACGAGGACGAGCACGATCAGGCCCTCGAGCACGATCACGCCCATGGCGCCCGCCGGCGACAGCCCCAGACCGAGGACGAGCGTGAAGGCCACGATCGCGTTGATCCCGAGTCCGGCCGCGAGGGCGAGGGGATAGTTGGAGACGACCCCCATCGCGATCGTCAGGATGCCTGCGAGGAGCGCCGTTGCGGCCGCGGCCGCTGGGATGAAGGCGGCTCGCTCCGGGCCTTCTGGGAACATGTTCGACAGAATCAAGGGATTCAGGAAGATGATGTACGCCATCACCAGGAACGTGGTGATGCCCGCCTTGACCTCCGTCCCGACGGTGGTCCCCCGCTCGGTGAGCTTGAAGAACGAGTCGAGACCGCCGCCGCCGCTGGGCGCGGGCCGTTCGCTCGCTGGTACCTCGGTTGCCGTCACTCGGTTTCACCCTCCGCTCATGGGCACCCGGGTCCCCGACACCATGTTGGGCACCGGTGCCGGAGGCAGCCTACTCTGCGGCGCAACGATTCGGCGTCACTTTCTGCGCTGGGCTCGGCGAAGGAGATTCATTGCCGGGTGCCCGACGTCGGGACTCGCCGCGGATCAGGCGTCAAAGAGGCCCGGCTGGGCCGATGGCCCCGCCGGCGGCGCGAGACCGAGATGCTCCCAGCCCGACGGAGTGAGCTGCCGGCCGCGCGGGGTGCGCGCCAACAGTCCGATCTGCATGAGGTATGGCTCGACGACGTCCTCGATCGTCTCGATCGGTTCGGAGACGGTGGCCGCCATCGTGGCCAGGCCGACTGGACCACCGGCATGGTGCTCGGCCATGGCCCGCATGAGCTGTCGATCCATGGCATCCAGACCGCGGTCGTCGATCTCGAGGAGGCCCAGCGCATCGGCGGCCAGTGGCTCGGTCACGCTGCCGTCTCCCCCACCCCGGACCTGGGCGTAGTCACGCACACGTTTCAGGAGTCGGTTCGCGATGCGCGGCGTGCCGCGTGAGCGCCGCGCGACCAGGGTCGCGGCCTCGTCGGTGAGCGCAACTTCCAGAATCTCTGCGGAGCGGCGCAGGATGCGCCCCAGCTCAGATTCGGTGTAGTAGTCGCGGCGGTAGGTGACCCCGAACCGGTCCCGCAACGGCCCGGTGATGCTCCCCACACGGGTCGTTGCGCCAATGACCGTCAGGTGCTCGATCTGAAGGCGCACCGAGCGCGCACCGGGGCCCTTGCCGAGCACGACGTCGAGCGCGAAGTCCTCCATGGCCGGATACAGGATCTCCTCCACCGCATGACTGAGCCGATGGATCTCGTCGATGAACAGCACGTCACCCTTGCCCAGGCTGGTGAGGACCGCGGCGAGGTCGCCGGCCCGTTCGATTGCGGGTCCCGAGGTCGTGCGGATCTGGGCGCCCATCTCGGCCGCCACGATGTTCGCTAGCGTCGTCTTGCCGAGCCCCGGCGGCCCGTAGAGAAGGATGTGGTCGACCGGCTCCGACCGCTGCTGGGCCGCGTCGATGAGGATCGCCAGGTTCTCCTTGACCCGGTCCTGGCCGGCGAACTCGTCGAGGCGGCGAGGCCGTACCGTCGACTCGAGGGCAAGCTCCTCCTCGGCGATCTCCGTGGTCGTGATTCGCTCGATCGTCATTGACATGCGCTCGAATCGAACATGTGACCGATTCTAGTCACTTCGCGATCGCTTCCTGCGCCCAGCCGCGAACGGTCGCGTGGTGGTCCTGCCACGCCGCCCACACCGCGTCGGCCCATCCGTGCACGCGACGGACGTGATCCTCGCCGCTCGTTGCCCGCAGCACGTCGTCGATGGACAGCGCATACGTCGGCGGCGGCGCCAGCCACGGCCAACCGCCAGCGTTCTCGGTCAGGCGGCGCGTGATCGGCAGCAGGGCCTGCGGATCCCAGCCGCGCTCGAGCCAGAGCGCCATGCTGATCAGGTGGATGGCAACGGACTGGCGCTGGCGAGGGCCGTCGACCCCGGGGTGCTGCGCCGCGTAGACGTCGACGGTGTGCCGATGGATGACCCCATAGCTCGGGTCGCCGAATTCGCGCGCCAGCAGCTCGCCGAAGGCGACCCAGCATGCCGGCGACGCGCCGATGTACTCGTGGCTCGGGGTGTCCCGCATCGGCGCCAGGAGCGCCCCGCAGCCCGGGCAGGGCTCGACGAAGAGCTCGAGCTCTTCGGGGCTGTCGATGTCGACGGGGTGGCTCGTCACCGCGAATGGCGTGACGAGCTCCGGGTGCTTCGTCAGGACCCCGCGAAATCCCTCATCGCCGTCGAGGCCATCCACCAGCCCGAACCCATCCCGTGTGACGAGAACCGGCGGCGCGAGCCGACCCGCGGAGTGCAGCGCCACCAATGGACGACCGGCGCTGTCCATGGCCCTCATCTCGCGGATGAGTCCGGGTCCGACCGTTGGCTGGTCGCCGAGCAGCACGATGATGCGGTCGACCTCGGGGCCGACGGCATGGAACCCCAGCCTGAGTGAAGCGCTCATCCCGGCGTCCGGTTCGTCGTTCGCCACGCCGACGACACCCGAGGGCAACCCGATCGACGATGGCGCCACGACGACGATCGGATCGAGCCCCGCGACCCGGGCCGCATCGAGCACCACCTGCAGCATCGTCCGGTTGCCGATCCGGGCCAACTGCTTCGGCGAGCCAAAGCGCCTGGATGCGCCTGCCGCCAGGACCAGGGCCGCGGTCTTCATCGGCCTATTGTGCCCGCGCCGGGCGCGTACCATCGCATCGGTGAGCGAAGCACGCGGCGATCCGTACAACCTGCTGATCGAGCACGGGACCGTCGTCGACGGGACCGGTGCGCCACGGTTCAGTGCGGCGGTCGGCGTGCGTGGCGACAGGCTCGAGATGGTGCGCGGGGACACGACGGCGCTCACCGCCACGCACCGCCTCGACGCCACCGGGTTGGTCGTCGCGCCGGGCTTTATCGATCTCCACAGCCACTCCGGGCTGATGATCTTCGCCGATCCGACCCACCAGCCGAAGGTGCGGCAGGGTGTGACCACCGAGGTCATCGGCGTCGATGGGCTGTCCTATGCACCGATCCCCGATCCGGCGGATCTCGAGGCGCTGGCCCACATCAACGCCGGGCTCGATGGTCGCCCCGACATCGCCTACGACTGGTCAAGCGTCGAAACCTACCTCGATCGGCTGGACGGGCTCCATCCTTCGCTCAATCTCGCGTTCATGGTCGGGAACAGCGCGCTCCGCATCGGCGCCATCGGCTGGGACGAGGTGGAGGCATCCGACGCCGACGTGGCGAACATGCGGGCGATGCTTCGCGAGGCGATGGAGCAGGGGGCGCTGGGCATCACCAGCGGCCTCGACTATCCTCCGGGCGCGTACGCCAACACGGATGAGCTTGTCGCCCTCACCGAGGAAGCCGCCCGAGCGGGTGGGTTCTACCACACACACGTGCGCTACGACCTCGGTGACCGCTACCTCGACCCGTTCCGCGAGGCGATCGAGATCGGGCGCCGGGCGGCGGGACCGTCGCACATCACCCATTTCTACCACCGGCAGACCTTCCCGGATGGGCCTGCGCCCATGCTGGCCCTCGTGGACGATGCCCGCGCCGAGGGGCTGGACGTCACCTTCGACACCTATCCGTACGAGTGGGCTTCGACGCGGCTCCTGATCATGATCCCGCCATGGGTCCAGGCCGGCGGCCCGGTTCCGACGAAGGAGCGATTGGCGGACGCCGGAGTCCGCGACCGCATTCGACGCGAGATGGGCGAGCGCGGCGTGCTGTTCGCCGGTCGGCGGGCGTGGGACGACGTGCGCGTTGGCGCCTTCACCTCGCCCGATCTTGTCCGCTGGGAGGGCAGCACGCTGGGTGACGTGATCGCCGATCGGGGGGACGATCCGGTGGACGTGCTGTGCGACCTGTTGCTCGCCGAGGACCTGCGCGTCAACCAGGTGACCCCCGGGCCGTGGAGCGAGACGCTCCGCGACTTCATCCGCCACCCGGTCGGCATGATCGGCACGGACTCCACGTTCGTGGGAGCGAAGCCCTCACCCCGGACGTACGGCTCATTCCCGCGCGTCCTGGGCCAGTTCGTCCGCGACGAGGCACTCCTCTCGCTCGAGGAGGCGGTGCGCTCGATGACCTCGTCCCCAGCCGCCCGCCTTGGCCTGCGGGATCGCGGCATCCTCCGCGACGGCGCGGTGGCCGACGTTGTCGTCTTCGATCCGGAGCGCGTGCGCTCCAACGCCACCTACGACGAACCGCGCCAGTTCCCTGATGGCATCGACGCCGTGGTGGTGAGCGGCGATCTCGTGATCGATCGAGGCCGGTACACGGGGGCGCGCCCCGGGCGCGTCCTGCGTCGGGGCACCTGAGCCCAGCTCAGAAGGGCTTCGCCACCATCAGGAACAGCATGCCGATCAGCATCACTGACATGAACTGCCCGCCCCGCCCAGCGCGAACCGACAGTTCGCGAAAGCCGGGCGGTGGACCCGGCGGGCCATCCGCGGAGGCCGGGGTCGGGCTCGTCAGCGCGACCATTTTGCGCAGGATCGGCAGCTGGACGAAGTAGGAGAACGACAGCGTCACGATGAAGAGCACGATCGCGAGCGCGAGCCACCCCTCGCTTAATGGGTTGAGGCCGCGGGTCACGATCAGGCCCACGCCCATCAGGAACACGAAGACTGCGCCGGGCTCGACGACCTTCGCGGTCAGCCACTCCATGCTGCGCAGGACGAAGTTGCCGTGGACCGGCTCCTTGGCTGCCCGGGCCGCAAGGAACGGAAAGGCGATAGTCGGGCCGAATGCCACAATGGCACCACCGATGTGCAGGAACAGGAAGAGCGTCCCCAGCCAATCCATGTGGTCTCTCCGCTTGCTCGGTTGGTCCGCACGAGTATGCGGGGGCCGTCAACGCGACGATGCAACGCGCTAGCATGGGCCGATGGAGCGTCCGACCCTCACCGTCCGCACCGCCACCCCGACTGCCGTGACCGACACGACGCCGCTCGTCATCCCCACCGACGTCCATGCGCCCGGACGCGCTCGCCCCGCCGCGCCGCTTCGGCGGGAAGGCCCCGCGAAGCTGACCGGGGCGGCACAGTACACGGACGACCTCGTCTTCCCCGGCGCGTGGTTCGGCGTCACGATCCGGTCCACCGAACCGCACGCCCGCCTCGTCGGCATCGAGCTCGGCGATGGCTTCGATTGGAAGCGGGTCGTCGTGGTCACCGCCGACGACATTCCCGGCGAGAACATTGTCAGCCTCATCAGCGACGATCAGCC
>JBDSJJ010000136.1:0-8397 GCA_039917415.1 Candidatus Limnocylindria bacterium
GGCGTGCTCGCCACGCCGATGGGGATCACCGAGATCGCGATCGGCGAGATGCTGTGGGCGCTCATGCGCGCCTCGCTCTACGCGGTGGCGATGTTCGTGATCATGCTCTTCATGGGCCTGGTCCTCTCGCCGCTGGGCATCCTCATGATCCCCGCCGCGCTGCTCGTGGCGGCCGCGTTCGCCGCGGCCGGCCTGGCGGGCACCTCCTACCTGCGCACGGTGAACGACTTCGATGTGCCGATGGGCCTGATCGTGATGCCGATGTTCCTGTTCAGCGGCACCTTCTTCCCGATCGAGATGGCGCTTCCCGGGTGGCTGGTCACCGTCATCCAGCTCACGCCGCTGTACCACGGCATCAACCTCATCCGCGGCCTCTCGACCGGGATCGTCGGCCTCGGGCAGGTGTGGGACCTGCTCTATCTCGTGGTTTTCTTCGGGATCAGCATGTGGATCGCGATGCGCCAGATGGAGCGCAAGCTCATCAAGTAGGCCGCGCCTCCATCCGGGTTACCGGGCGACCGCTGCCGGTCATCTGCACCCCGGCTGAGCATTAGCCAGCCGGAGGCGCCTCGCCGGGCTCGCGCCGAGCGTGGATTGGGCCGCCGAACGCCCTCATCGCCTGCTAATGCAACTGAGGACGGCGGTTGTCCAGGATGAGTCAATTGGCACCCATCCGGGCACGTGCCCGCTCAGGGTTGGGCGGTGCACGCCGCGCCCCAACAGGAGCCATACGAGACGAGGGCCTTCCCGGTCCTCGCATCCACCGACACGTAGGCGCTCGCCCCAGAGGGAAGGCCGGACGATGGGTCGGCGAGGAGTTGGACGAGGTAGGCCGGGATGGGATCAGGGACGGGCGCATGCCCGAGAGACTCGAGCGGCGGCACCCAGCGGCCGAGATAGACGAAGCCGACGCCCCTATATTGCGCCTGATCAGTTCCGCCGACCTTCATGGCTGCGACCTGAGCCTCGCTGGCGCTGACGGTGACGGTCGCCAGTTCGGCGTCGGAGAGGGGCTCGAAGACCGCCATGCCCGCTCGCATCGATTGTTGGAGCGCGAGGGGCGGTGGCTGACCGCGATCCGACGTAGGCACGGAAGTCCGTGGTCCCACACGCAATCCTGTGGAGGACGGGGATGCTGCTCCGCAGCCGGCACCGGCAACCAGGATCAGGAAGGCAACGGCCATCGCGGCCAGCTGCCGTCCCGAACGCGAACCGCGCATTGCGCCTCCCTCCCTTGCGCGTCGCACCGCACCCGGCCGAGCCGCGGCGCTGTGGCGAGTAGCAGCCAGAACCTAGCACCGGGCTCGCCCCCGGGGACAAGCACCGCAACTACCTGCCTTGTTCCATGATCCGCCGAGATCGGCGTCGTCGCGGGCAGGGTGACCGACCGTCGTCCAGTTCGTCGCCGTCGATTCATCGGCGATTTCGGGGCCTGGTACGCCGTCTCGGCTCCGCATTGCCGACAGATCGGCTCTCGTGTGGCCCGCAAAGCTCATTCCAGCCACCCCGGGTCGCGACTGAGCCGATATGTCGTCACGCCTGCGCCCAGAACGCCAATTCGGCGCGATTTCGCCGATAAATCGGCGAGCGGCGACGCCAGGACGGACCGACCCGCCGACCGACCGACCGATCGACCGGGACGGGATCAGACGACGCGTCTCCAGGACCCGCCGGAATCCGCGTCGGCGCGCCGGTAGGACTCGGCCAGGATCGTGATCGGATGGACGGTGGGGACGCCCGATGACTGCTCGATCTGCCAGCGGCACGTCTCCGAGTCACACGCGGCCCGTGACGCGCCGGCCTGCTTCGCCGCGCGCACCTTGGCGAACAACGGCGCACCAACGTCCTGGGCGATCTGCCAGCGCTCGGCCTTGAGACCGTACGTTCCCGCCGCCCCACAGCAGTCGTGATCGGAATCGGTGGCCCGCAGCCCCGGCACCAGCCCGAACAGCTCCATCGCCGGCAGCCCGATCCCGTGCGACTTCAGCTGGCACGGCGGGTGGTAGGGGATCGGCTCGGGAATCGGGGCGAATCCGGTGTCCAGCTCGCCACGATCGTGCAGATCAACCAAGAGCTCGCAGATGTCCCAGGTGGCATCGGCGACGGCGGTGGCGTCGTCATCGGCGAGGTCGAGCATCTCGCGGTACTCGGCCTTGAGCGCGTGCGTGCACGACGTGGACGTCCCGACGATCCGGTACCCGGCGCGCGCAAACCCGGCCAGCGATTCGAGGTTGCGCCGAGCCTTGGTCCGCGCCTGGTCGTACAGGCCGTTCGAGATGAACGGAAGGCCGCAGCACTCCTGCCGCGGCACGATCACCGTGAATCCGTTGCGCTCCAGGATCGCCACCGCGTCCCGGCCCAGCTCGGGCTCGAAGCCGTTCACGGCGCACCCGTGAAAATACACGACGGTCCGCGCCGGATCCGGGGCGTCCGCCAACGACGTGAGACCGCGCCGCCGCTTCCATCGGGCCGAGAAGGTGCGTCGCGCAAACGGCGCCAGCGGCCCGCGCCGATGGATCCCCAGCGTCTTCTCGCCGAACCATCGGGCCAGACGGTTCTTCAGGCCGATGTTGGCCAAGAACGACACCGGAACGCCCAGGCGGATCAGCAGGTCGGTGTCACTGATGAGCCGGTTGCGGATACTGCTCCCCCGCTCCTCGACAATCGCCGCGCGCGCCCGGTTGTTCGTCTCGGCGATCAGCACGCCGGCGGGGCAGGCGCGGGTGCAGATGCCACAGCCCGAACAGAGGTCGACGCTGTGGTCCGGGGCTCCCGAGCCGTGCCCCGGCCCCCGGAATCGCTGCGCCTGGGGCCCGACGTACTTGGGTCCGGGGAAGTCGTCGCTGACCCGCGAGACCGGGCAGACAGTGGTGCACACGTTGCACTTGATGCACGCATCGGTGCTGAACGGCGGGAAATCGCGTGCCGCTGCGTCGTGGAATGTCATGCCGCCGCCCTCCGCTCGGCCAGGGACTGCGCGGCCATGTGCGCGCTGGTCAGCGCCACCCCGTCCCCGCAGCGCTGCTCGAGATAGCGCATGCCCGCCAGGGCGGAGCCGATGACCTGGACGTTGTCGAGCACCGGGGCACCCTCGGCGTCGATCGGCCGCAGGCGGTCGTCGACCGCGATCCCGACCGACTCGATCGGATGCGGCTGCATCGGGTCGTCGCTGAACCAGCTCCCATCCTCGGGTCCGACCACCGGGAGGCCGAAGACCCGTTCCTCGAGACGGTGGCCGCGATACGCGCGGATCCCCTCTCCCGCGATCCCGCCCGTGGCCAGAATGAAGTGGTCCGCCGCAAGCCGCAGGGTGCGGGATGCGGCCTCGGTATGGATGGCCGTGACCGTCTGCCCGGCTCGCTCGACCTCAACGACGTCGAAGCCGACCTGGATCCTTCCTCCGTGCGCAAGGAGTGCCGCACGCAGCTCGTCGAACAGGCGACCACCGGGCACCGACGGCGGGAGGCTCTGCATCTCGAATACGCGATGGCCGATGGCATCCTCCAGCTCGCGATGAACGGCGGCGTGATCGGCGACCCCGAGTACCGCCGGCACGCCGATCCGCCAAGGTCCGGCCGGAACGGCAGACGCGATGGCACGGATGGCGCGCGCCCGCCAGGCCGGTTCGTCGAACAGCACCGCCAGGGACCGTGCGTTCAGGTTGTTGAGCCGGTCGAGCCCCGGAAGGTCGACCTCGACGGCGCGGATCTGGCGCGGACCGTCCGGCCATTCCGTGGCCGCCAGGTTGCGTGCGGCGTACTCGACCCATGCATCCCGGAAGCGGCGGATCCCGATCAGGAGCAGGCCGTCACCGGCCCATGCTCGCGCGCTCGCCGCCTGGCCCGTTGGCAACATCGCCGCAGGCCGCAGCGAGCCCACCGGCGTCGGAATCGGTACCAGTGGGGTGTCCAGGTCACCGACGAGCGCCACGGCGCTGCCCGCCAGCCGAGCCCGATGTGCCTCGATCGCGTCGCCCACGTGGCCCGACATGCGGGAATACGGGTGCGCGGCCATCGCGGCCAGCCGTTCAACGCCGTCGCGAGCCGATCGCGAGCCGGTCGGCGCCGCGATGTCGATCCCGCCATGCGTCCAATGGGTGCTCGCCATGCCCTTGGCGGCCAGAAACACCGACGCCCCGCGCTCCGCGAGCTCGACGGCGCACGCCAGGCCGGCCAGGCCCGCCCCGATCACGACGACGTCAGCCCGCGGCATCGTCACCTCCGCTGCGTTCGGGAAGCGCATCCGTCGCGAGCGTGCCGCGGAAGGTCCCAGCGGTCAGGAAGAGCTCGGTGAGCTGGTCACCCCATGCGATCGGCCGCGTGCCGCGCAGGCGCTCCGCGGCGAAGTCGCGCAATGCATCGTTCGCGTCCGGCGCCGCCGGATCCAGGCGCCCGGCCGCACGACGCGCGTCGAGCATCGCCGCCGCCCGGGGAATGCAGAACGCGCCCTGGCACGGACCCATACCCAGCCGGGTCGTGCGACGCAGGTCGTCGAGCGACGAGTCGGCGCGTCGATCCAACGCGTGCGCCAGGCGGTCGCGGGTCACCAGCTCGCACTCGCAGATCAGCTCAGCGTCTCCCCCGCCCTCATCCTCGACCGCGGCAAGGCGATCTCCGAGCCAGTACGGACTGTGGCCAGCCGGCTCGGGAAGCGTCTCATCGGCCGTGCGGCATGGCGTGTCGTTGCCGAGCGCGGTGGCGACGGCATCGACCACGTCGCGGGCCATGAGCCGGTAGGTCGTCAGCTTGCCCCCGACGATGCTCCACAGGCCGCCGACCCCGTCCCGTGGCCCGTGATCGATGACGTGGTGGGCGCGGCTGATCTCTCGGGAGTCATCGTGGGAGGGTGCGCCGCTCATTTCATCGGCGTCGTACAGGGGGCGTGATCCGGCATAGGCCCGCAGCACGCGCGCAGCGCTGATGCCCGGGACGAGGCGCTCTCCGTCGGCGAGGAGTGCCGTGATCTCCTCGTCGGTCACGACTGAGTCGTCAGGATCGTCCCCGGTAATATCGGTCGTGCCCAGGATGCAGACGGTATGGACCGGGACGAGGATGTCGCCGTCGCCGGGAGGCGCCAGCCGGTTGATCACGGCAGAGGTGAACCGGCGGTTGAAGATGAGCATCGAGCCCTTGCCCGGGCTCATGGTGAGCGTGGCACCGGCCAGGGAGGCGACCTGCCCGGCCCATGCCCCGGCGGCCGAGATCACCGCGCCACAGACGATCGTCTCCTCCTCACCGGTGCGGACGTCGCGGGTGCGCACGGCCCTGATCGCGCCGTCCGCGTCACGCTCGAAGCCGATGACGGACCGGTAGCGATGCGCCGAGGCTCCGTGCTCACGCGCACTGGCCAGTGTCGCGTCCACCAGCTCCCAGGGCTCGAGCGCCGCGTCCGGTACTCGGTAGGCCATCCGGATCTTGCGGCTGAGGAGTGGCTCGGCGCGGAAGAGGTCGTCCAGGTCGACCGCCTCGGCCTCGATCCCCGCCGCGGCGCAGGCCGCCGGGAAGCGGTCGAGGTAGTCATCCGGATCGTCCGGCGTGGCGACGAAGTAGCCGCCCGTCGGCTCAACGGCCCCAGGCGCGATCCGCCGCAGGACCTCGTTCTCCGTGATGCAATGGCGCGCCGATACCGGGTCGCTCTCGACATACCGCGCTCCCGAGTGCAGCAGCCCGTGGTAGCGCCCGCTCGTCCCCGAGGCGAAGTCGCCGCGCTCGACCAGCGTGGCGCGCATGCCCCGCATCGCCAGGTCGCGCAACGCCCCGGCGCCGGTCGCCCCGCCGCCGATCACGACGACGTCGACCTCCGCGCCGGCGGACATCACCGCTCTCCACGCAGCAGCGGCAGCGACCCGCGCAGGTAGTCCCAGCCCGAGACGACCGTGAGCACCGTGGCCGCGACCATCGTCCAGAACCCCGCTGCGGTCATCGTCTCCTCCAGCCCCGAGACTCCGGCCGTCGGCCCGCCGGTCGCCGCGTCCCAGGCCAGCAGCAGGAGCGCCATCCCGGCCAGCGTGACGAGCGTCTTCGCCTTGCCGAGCGGCCGCGCCGGGATGACGGTATCGGCGGCGGCTGCGGCCTGTCGGATGCCGGCGATGACCAGCTCGCGGACGAGGATCGTGGCCACCATCCAGGTGGGCAGCAGGTCGACTTCGACCATCGCCACCAGCACGCCCGCGACCAGCACTTTGTCCGCGGTCAGATCCATGAAAACGCCAAGCGGCGACACCTCGCCCCGCGCTCGGGCCACCAGGCCGTCGAAGAAGTCGGTCATCGCCGCCACCGAAAAAAGGAGGAACGCGGCGAGGCCGAATCCCGGCTCCGCCAGCAGGATCAGCGCGATCACCACTGGCGTCGCGCCGATCCGCGCCAGGCCGAGCAGGTTGGCCGGGGACCCGATGCGCGCCGGACGGGGATCGTCGTTCATGACTCCATCATCTCTCGCACGTCACGCGCCGACGCCAGCGTGAGCGCTTGAACCGCGCGTGACTGCAGCTCGTCGCGCGAGCGGGCCGCGACGGCGCGCTTCACGGCGTTCATCGATGCCGGTGCCATGCTCAGCTCGTCGACGCCCAACCCGACCAGGATCTGCGCCCCGACCGGATCGCCTGCCATCTCCCCGCAGACCGCGACCTCGCAACCCCTGCCAGCCCCACGCGCACCTTCCACGACGAGCTGGACGGCGCGCAGCACCGCCGGATGCAGCGGGTCCTGCCGCTCGGCAAGCGCCGGGTTGGTGCGGTCCGCCGCCAGCAGGTACTGGGTCAGGTCATTCGTGCCGATGCTCATGAAGTCCACCCGTGAGGAGAGCTCATCCGCCAGCAGGACCGCCGACGGTATCTCGACCATGATGCCGACTCGCGGCACCGGCGCATCGGCAATCTCGGCACGGGCGGCCTCCACCAGCGCGCGAACACGGTCGACGTCGTCGGCATCGGCCACCATCGGCGCCATGATCGATGCCGGCCGTCCGGCCTCGGCGGATGCCCGCAGGATTGCCCGCAGCTGAACCGCGAAGAGATCGGGGTGCGCATTCGCGAGGCGGATGGCGCGAACTCCGAGAAAAGGGTTGGCCTCCGGAGGGATCGTCACGTACGGAAGCGGCTTGTCGCCACCGATGTCCGCGAGCCGGAACACGACCGGACGTTCGCCGGCCGCATCGAGCACGCGTCGATAGGCTGCTGCCTGGTCGGCCTCGCTCGGCGGCGAGGTCCGACCCGCGAATGCGAACTCGGTTCGGAACAGCCCGATCGCCTGCGCGCCGGCGCTGAAGGCGGCCCCGGCTTCGCGTGGCTCGCCGATGTTCGCCGCACATAGCACCGGATGCCCGTCGCTCGTCTCAAGCCGCCGATCCCGGTATGCGAGCAGCTCGGCGCTGACCGCGTCGGCAGCGGCGGACGCGGTGGCGAGGCCCGCCAACTGTCCCGCGTCGGGGTCGACCATCACGACTCCGGAAGCCCCGTCCACGCCCAGCATCGCGGCGTTTTCCGCGCGATCGATGATGCCCGGCACGCCCACCACGGCCGGGATCCCAAGGGACCGCGCCAGGATGGCCGCGTGCGACGTTCGCGAGCCGCCCTGGAGCACGATCCCCGCCAGGAGATTGCGCTCCAGCTCGACGGTGATCGAGGGCGCGAGGTCCTCTGCGACCACGATCGAGACACGATCGAGCCGCGGTGCAGGGCCTCCGCTCAGGTGGCGCGCGACGCGCTGGGCCACGTCACGGACATCGGCAGCTCGTGCTGACAGCGTCTCGTCGTCGAGCCCGGCGAACATCTCGGCCACCTGGTCGCCAACCCGCAGAATGGCCTCGACCGGATCCGTCCCGGCCTCGACGAGGGCGCCGGCCGCGTCGATGAGCTCCGGGTCCTGCGCCATGAGCTGCTGGGCTTCGAGGATCTCGGCCTCCTGTTCCCGGCCGTCGGAACGGAGGGTTGCCGCGAGTCGCGCGACCTCATCGCCCGCGGCGGCTGCCGCATCCGCGATCGTGATGCCAGCGCGAGCGGCGCCGGCCGCTGGGCGGGAGATCCAGGGCGCCCCGCTCGCCACGCCGGGAGCGGCAGGCGTCCCATGCAGCTCCACGCTCATCCGCCGTCGACATCCTCGCCGAGGCCCGCGCCAACCAGCTCGGCCAGCGATGCCACGGCCGCGTCGGCATCGTCGCCTTCGGCCGTGATCCGGATGCGGTGGCCCGCCGACACGGCCAAACCCATCACGCCGAGCACGCTCTTCGCACTGGCCGAACGATCGGAATCGCGGCTCAGGTTGACGACGCTCACGTCCGCGCCGAAGCCTGCCGCAGCCCGCACGAAGGTTGCGGCCGGACGCGCGTGGAGCCCCGACGGGTTGCGCACCTCGACCTCACGCTCCGCCATCGTTCCTGACCTCCTCCTTCTGGCCGATC
>JBDSJJ010000137.1:0-9856 GCA_039917415.1 Candidatus Limnocylindria bacterium
TCAGCCTGGCCGACACTGCTGATCACTTCCTGGTCTTCGCCAACGTCGACCGCTCCAAGGGACACAAAGGCATCACGGCGTTCATCGTCGAGCGCTCATTCCCGGGATTCAGCTCCGAGTCGCTGCACGGCAAGCTCGGCGTCCGCGCCGGCAACACCGGGATCCTGACCTTCAGCGACTGCGAGGTGCCAGCGGCGAACCGGGTCGGCGAGGAGGGCGAGGGCTTCACGATCGCCATGAGCGCCATCGACCAGGGCCGATACACCGTTGCCGCGGGGTCGGTCGGGCTGGCGCAGGCGTGCCTCGATGCATCGGTCAAGTACGCGCACGAGCGTCAGGCCTTCGGTTCCGAGATCGGGCAGCACCAGCTCGTGAAGCAGATGATCTCGAAGATGTACGCCGGGATCGAGTCCGGCCGGCTGCTCGTCTTCAAGGCTGGGTGGAAGAAGAATTCGGGCGAGCGCAACACGCGTGAGACTGGCTTGGCGAAGTGGTATTGCACCGACCACGCGGTGGCATCGGCGCTCGACGCGATCCAGATCCACGGCGCGTACGGATATTCGAACGAGTACCCGGTCGAGCGTTACCTGCGCAACTCAAAGGGCTCGGTGATCTACGAGGGAACGTCGCAGATCCACACCCTGATGCAGGCCGATTACCTCCTCGGCTATCGCAAGGACAAGGCGCTGCGGATGCCCCAGCCGGCATTCGAAGGCGAGATGTAGCGCCGGTGAGCCGAACCATCGAGCTCGCCGCCGGGCTGATCCTGGTCGTCGTTGCGATCTTGATATTGGCGAGCGAGCCACTCGTCGACTTCGTGCGCGGCCTCGGGATCGGAGACGACGTGCTGCGCTGGTGGCCGGTGGTGCTCATCGGGCTGTCTCTCTTCTTCCTGGTACCCGGGTTTCTGGGCGGACCGAACCGACGGCTGCGCGCCGGCATGGTGATTCCCGGCGCCGTCCTGGCCGGGGTGGGTGGCTCGCTGCTGTACACCAGCCTCACCGATCGCTGGGGTGCGTGGGCCTACCTGTGGAGTGTCCTGCCGTTCAGCTTTGGCCTGGGCATGTACGCGGCCGGATGGATCGCCGACGCGCCCGCGTTCAAGTGGATCGGCGCAGGGATCGCCATCGGCGGGGTGGTCGCGTACCTCGTGTTCGCGACCGCGTTCGGGGGCGAAGCCTTCCGCCTCGTCGCCGCCATGGGCATCCTGGCGCTCGGGTTGGCGCTGACGGTCGGCGGTCTCGCCGAACGGCTCAGCCGCAAGGGCTCCGCCTAACAGGAGGCGCGGAGTCCAGCGAGCTGGGGTGCCACGCGGCTCGCCACCCTAGCTCGCGGCCGACTGCTGTCCCCGGCTTCGCCCGACGTGGTGGTCGAACCACGCGAGAATGCGCTCCATGCGGTCGATCCGCCGATCTGGACGGCCCGAGCTTTTCATCGAGTGGTGTTCCTCGGGATACAGGATCATCTCGACCTCACGGCCGAGCACCTTCAGCGCGGTGAAGAACTGCTCGTTATCGGACGCCGGGCAGATCCGGTCCTCTTCCGACTGCAGCATGAGCAGCGGCGTCGTGACCTGGGCCACGTTGCGCATCGGGGAGGACTTCCACAGCGCCCGCATGCCCCGGTCACTGAGCGGGTCGCCCAGTCCCGCACGCCGGTTGTAGTGGACGCCGAAGAACGAGTTGGCCCAGGTGCTGATCTGGTTGGCCACGCCGTTCTCGGCGGATGCCGCGCCGAACCGATCGGTGACTCCGACCAGCCACTGCGCGAGGAACCCGCCATACGACAGGCCCATCACCGCCAGGCGCCCCGGGTCTGCCAGGCCGCGCTCGACCAGCGCGTCGATGGCCGCCAGGGCGTCCTCTGCGTCGACAGCGCCCCAGTTCGACGACAGGCCGTTGACCCATGTGGCACCGAAGGTGGCCGAGCCCCGAATATTCGGCATCAGGACCCGATAGCCCGCCGCACACAGCGCCAGGGCATCCATCGTCCCGCCCGGACCCCACGCGCCGGTAGGTCCACCGTGAATGTGGAGGACCGTGGGCAGGCGGCGGCGGCCGGCACCGGGCGGTGAGGCCATCCAGGCATGAATCGGCCCGGCCGGGCCGGCCAGCTCGAGCTCGGTCAGCTCGACTGGTGGGAAGCGACGCATCCACGCGGATCCCTCGCGGCTGATCGGTCGCAGGCGGCCGTTCTCGACCGCATGGAGGTCACCCGCGCTGCCGTCGATCGCGGCGGCGACCACGACCCGCCCGCCGCCGGCCTGGATCCCGGAGGCGGCCACCGGCAGCGTCGCATCCATCATCGCCGCCGCGTCACCATCCAGCGTGACCCGGTAGGGAACGTCCCGCCCTCGATCGCCCACGATCACGCCGATCGTCGCGTCGTCGATCCATGTCGGCCCCGGCGTCTCCTCGGTCATCAGCAGGTCGCACCACGCCCATTCCCCGATCGGTCGGTCGAGTGCGGCGGTCAGCGGCCTGGGGCGACCGGCCGGCAGGTCCATCACCCACAGGCCGGGTGGGACCTCGTCGGGCGGGTCGTCGACGTCGGTGCCGATGAAGGCCAGGTGACGGCCATCGGGCGAGAAGGCGGGGCGATCCGCGTCACCCGCCAGGCTCACCAGCTCGCGGATGCGCGGTCGGTTCGAACCGGTCCGCACGCTCCAGAGCTGTTGACGGGGAGAAATCGTCGTGTCCGGTCCGCGGTCGGCGCTGAACGCGATGCGGCGGCCGTCAGGGGCCCAGGCGGGATGGAGGACGTCGAAGTCACCGCTGGTGAGCTGACGGGGACGGGCGCCCTCGCGCGCCGCCACGAGCCAGAGGTGAACGCGTCGAACGACGTGGCCGGAGTCGTCGTCACGAAAGTCCAGACGCGTCAGGCGCCGGGCGACCGGCGCCTGACCCTTGCGCTGCTCGCCGATGACGAAACGATGGTCGCCGGCCTGCGCCACCAGCGCCAGGCTCCGGCCGTCGGGGCTCCACAGCACGGTCGAGACGCCGTGCTCGAGGGTCGTGAGCTGCCATGCCTCGCCGCCGTCCAGGGGCAGGATCCAGGCTTGCCCGACGGCGTTCGCATCGCCAACGGGCGTGCGGACGAAGGCGACCCGCGAGCCATCGGGCGAGACGACGGGGGATGTGTCACGCACGCGTCCACGGGTCAGCTGCCGCGCCGTCCCGCCGCGGTAGGCGCGCCTCCATATGTGCGACTCGTATTCGTCGCGCCGAACGCGACGCAGCGTGTAGATGACGGTCGCGCCGTCGGGTGCGACGCAGAATGATTCGAGGGCGATCTGGGCGCGGACGAGCGCGCGGGGGGTGGCTTGGGTCATGACGAAAAAGTATGGCGAAGGGGGTGGCGCTGGGTGCGCGGATTCCGCAGGATTGCCGGAAACGTTGACCGGATTCCGTGGGGTGTGCCATCCTCGCCCGCATCAGAGCGGCCGTCCCGCCCCGGGCAACCAACCGCCGCCGCAGCGACTGGAGGTAGGTGGGACTGTGCGTGTTCGTCGTTCACCCTTGGCCATCCTGATCATCCTCGGCCTCATCCTGGCCGCGTGCGGCGCGTCCCAGGGCTCGCCGAGCACCGGCGCCAGCGAACCGGTCGACGGTTCTGCGCCACCATCCGACGGAGGAACCGCGACCGGTGGCACCGTCCGCATCGGCTGGGGAGGATCGCCGGACAGTCTGAACCCGGGAAACGGCGTGCTGGCGGAGTCGTACACGCTCTACCCCCTGATGTATGACGTGCCGATCGACATCACGTCAGACGGTGAGTACGTTCCCGAGCTCGCCAGCGCGTGGGATGTCTCCGACGACGGCCTGACCTGGACGCTGACGATCGTGGAGGACGCAACCTTCCACGACGGGGAGCCGCTCACCGCGGAGGACGTCGCCTACTCGCTGCAGCTGTACAAGGACACCGAGGAGTTCCCGTTCCTGCCGTCGTACGCCTCCTACTTCGAGACGATCGAGGCCCCGGACGCGACGACCGTGGTCCTGACCACGGCCGAGCCGCTCGGCAACTTCGAGGCGAACATGGTGTTCATGTACATCATTCCGAAGCACATCTGGGAGAACGAGGACGACCCGGTCGCCTTCGAGACTCTCGAGATGATCGGCTCCGGTCCGTTCAAAGTCGCGGAGTACTCGCAGGGCGAGTTCGTGGAACTCGAGACGAACGCCGACTACTGGCAGACCGCGGCCAACATTGACGGCGTGATCTTCCAGACCATTGAGAACCCCGATGCACGCGCCACGGCCCTCACCACTCCCGGTGGGGTCGACGCCATCACCGAGTTCCCCGCGACCGCGGTAAGCACGCTCCAGAACGATGACAACGTGACCGTCCACATTGCCGACATCGCCGCAGGCGGGGCATTCCGGGACGTGTTCTTCAACGTGGTCAGTGACGAGGACTGTCCGCCCGACGATGGCGTGTGCACGGGCCATCCGGCACTCCGTGATCTCGCGGTTCGGCAGGCGTTGGCGACCGCCATGGACAAGCAGCAGATCATCGACGTCGCTACGCTCGGGACCGGCTCGCCGGGTCTGTCGGTCGTCCCGCCGGGGCTGGGCGACTTCTATGCCGGCGGCGTGCAGGACTACGCCTACGACATCGCGGCCGCGAACACCCTCCTCGATGAGGCGGGGTACGAGGACACTGACGGCGACGGCGTCCGCGAGTGCCTGGCCGACCAGGACTGCGACGATCTCACCTTCCGCTTCAACTACGCCGATGACATCGACACGGCGCCGCGCGAGTCCGAGCTCATCCAGGGCATGTGGGCCGAAGTCGGGGTCGCCGTCGAGATCCAGGGCCTGGATCCCGACACGCTGACCAGCGTGTGCTGTCCGAGCTTCGACTACGACGTGATGCTGTGGGGCTGGGGTTCGGATCCCGATCCGGCGTTCCTGCTGGGCGTCGCACTGTGCAGCGAGATCCCGTCCGGATTCAGCGAGACGGGCTACTGCAACCCGGACTTCGACGACCTCTACGATCGCCAGGGCGTGGAGACCGACCCGGATGCTCGGATCGAGCTCATCAGGGAGATGCAGCAGATCCTGGTTGAGGACGTGCCGTACATCATCCCGTACTACCAGGTGACCATCGAGGCCTGGCGAAACGACACGTTCACCGGCTGGCTCGAGAATGACCCGACGCTCGGCCTGACCGATTCGGCGTCGCTCATCAACCTGCGACCGGCGGAATAGGACCGGTCGAGGACACAGGGCCGGGCGTCATCCCGCTCGGCCCTGTTCCGTACCCAGCGAAGGAATCTCACGTGCGGCCCGAGGGTGATCGATGAGCGGGCGGGGTGGGTACCTGCTACGCAAGATCGGCTGGGCGCTGCTCACGATCTTCGTCGTGATCACGTTCAACTTCGTGCTGTTCCGGGTCCTGCCGGGCGACCCGGCGAAGTCCGGACTGCGCGACCCTCGCCTGAACCCTGCGGCGGTGGAGGCGCTCCGCGAGCGGTTCGGGATCGACAAGCCGGTCTTCCTTAACCTCGATGGCGGCAATCCGTTCGACTCGCAATACGTGGCCTACTTCGCCGCGCTGAGTCGGGGTGACCTCGGGACCAGCTACGCGTTCCGCGATCAGCCGGTCAGCAGCCTCATCGGCCAGGCGCTGGGCAACACCCTGTGGTTGATCCTGCCGTCCCAGTTCCTGGCCATCATCTTCGGGGCCGGCCTGGGGTTGTTTGCCGCGTGGCGCAGGGGACGGGCCCTCGACGTCAGCGCCCTCACCTTCAGCCTGTTCATGTGGTCGCTCCCGACGTTCTTCCTGGGCATCATCCTGCTCATCATCGGCGCGAACTGGCTCGGGCTGCCCACCGCCGGGCGGATCACGATCGGGGCGGGCTTCGAGTCTCCCCTGGACGTCGCGATCGACGTCGGGCGCCACCTCATCCTGCCCACGCTGACGCTCACGCTCGTGCTCCTGGGCGAGTACATGCTCATCATGCGCAGCAGCGTGCTCGATGTCTTCGGTGAGGACTACATCCTCACCGCGCGCGCCAAGGGACTCTCGACCTACGGCATCATCCGCCACCACGCTCTGCGCAACGCCATCCTGCCGATGGTGACCCTCATCGCCCTCAACCTGGGATTCACCGTCTCGGGTGCGATCCAGGTCGAGGCCGTCTATTCGTGGCCGGGACTCGGGGCGCTGACCGTCAACGCCGTGGGCGACCGCGACTTCCCGGTGCTGCAGGGAGCGTTCCTGCTCATTGCGGTTGCGGTGGTGCTGGCCAACCTCATTGCCGAGCTCATCTATGGCTGGCTCGACCCACGCGTGAGCGACGCATGAGCCGATGAGTGTCCTGATCGAGGCAACGGCTCCCTCGACCGTCGAGCCGCGCGGCGCCCTGCGTTCGTTCCTGCGCCATCGGATGGGCGTGATCGGGGCCGCCATGCTCCTGATCGCCGTCTTCGTGGCGGTCGCAGCGCCGATCCTGGCGCCCTACGACCCCTATGAGCACGTGCGGGTCACCGTCTTCGACATCTATCAGAAACCGTCTGCGGAGCATCTCCTCGGCACCGACGACGGCGGCAAGGACGTCTTCTCATCGCTGCTCTATGGCGCCAGGGTCTCGCTGATCGCCGGGTTCGCCGCGGCGGCGATCGCCCTCTTCATCGGCGGCCTGGTGGGCATTGTGGCGGGCTACCGTGGTGGGTGGGTCGGATCGCTCCTCATGCGTATCACCGACTTCTTCCTGGTGATTCCCGACCTGGCCCTGCAGATCGTGCTCGTCGCGATCATCGGACCGTCGCTGGGCACGATCATCTTCGTCATCGGCGTGCTGGGATGGACCACGACCGCACGACTGGTGCGGTCCCAGGCCCTGACGGTCCGCGAGCGCAAGTACGTCATGCGCGCGCGGGCGATCGGAGCCGGAGATTCGCACATCCTGCGCCGTCACATCCTGCCGGCCGTCCTGCCGCTGATGCTGGCCAACATGGTGCTCGTCATCAGCCTCGCGATCCTGTCCGAATCCACGCTCGCCTTCCTGGGACTCGGCGATCCGACGGTCATCAGTTGGGGCCAGATGCTGAACTTCGCGTTCGGTCGGGGCGCCGTCACCGCGGGCGCCTGGTGGGCGCTTCTGCCGCCGGGCTTCGCGATCGTGTGGGTGGTGCTGGGAACCACGCTGCTCGGTACGGCGCTCGAGGATGCGCTCAATCCGCGCCTCAAGCGACATCACCTTGAAGCGGCGGGGTCGGACGTGGCGCGGGGCCGAAACGTCCCGACGCTCGACGCGCCGACGCTCGCCATGACGGGCAGCTCAGCGGATCCGTCGCCGATTCTCCTCGTCCGCGACCTGTCGATCGAGTTTGACACCCCGGCCGGACCCAAGCTGGCCGTCGAGGGCGTGAGTTTCGATCTCAACCGGGGGGAGACCCTGGGACTGGTCGGTGAATCGGGCTGCGGCAAGACGACGACGGTGCTCGGGGTGCTGCGGCTGCTGCCGCCGGGTGGGCGCGTCGTGTCGGGCAGCGTCTGGTTTGACGGTGAGGACCTGCTGGGACTCGACGGGCCGGCGCTGCGATCATTCCGCTGGACCCGGTTGTCCCTCGTGTTCCAGGGCGCGATGAACGCCCTCAATCCGGTCCTCACGGTCGGGGACCAGATCGCCGAGGCGGTGCGTCTCCACGCACCCGGCACCACGAAGCGCGAGGCGGCCGACCAGGTGGCGGAGCTTCTCGAGCGGGTGGGGATCGGGCGGCGTCGCGCGAACGAGTACCCGCACACCTACTCGGGTGGCATGCGGCAGCGGGCGATGATTGCGTTGGCTCTGTCCTGTGACCCGGACGTCATCGTCGCCGACGAGCCGACGACGGCGCTCGACGTGATGATCCAGGCGCAGATCCTCGAGCTGCTCGGGGGAATCGCGCGAGACTTCGGGACGGGCATCATCATCGTGACCCACGACCTCGGCGTGGTGGCCGAGGTGTGCGACCGGGTGGTCGTCATGTATGGCGGTGGGGTCGCCGAGGAGAACCAGGCGGCCACGCTGTTCCGCGAGCCGCAGCACCCCTACACCCAGGAGCTGCTGCAGTCGTTCCCGGACCTCGCGCACCCGGATCGTCCACTGCGCGGCATCCCTGGCTCCCCGCCGCGAATCGATGACATGCCGGTCGGGTGTCGGTTCGCACCTCGTTGCCCGCATGCCTTCGATCGCTGCGGGACGGAGCGGCCGCCCGACTACTCGGCGGCCGGCGGTCGCGCGGCGTGCTTCCTGCTCGACCTCGAGGAGCGTGAATCGTGACGGAGCCGCTGCTTCGGGTTGAGGACCTGACGAAGGAGTTCGCGGGCCGCGCCACGTTCGGGGACCTCGTCCGGCGACGTGCGGTGCCGCCCGTGCGCGCCGTCGACGGCATCTCGTTCGAGCTGCGCGCGGGCGAGGTCCTCGCCATCGTGGGCGAGTCCGGGTGCGGCAAAACCACCACGGGAAATCTCCTGATGGGTCTCCTCCAGCCGAGCAGTGGGCGCGTGATGCTCGAGGGCAGCGAGGTCGGCGCGCTGTCGGGCCGTGGACTGCAGAAGCTCCGTCGACGGGTGCAGATGATCTTCCAGGACCCCTACGAGTCGCTCAACCCACGGATGCGAGTTCGCGAGATCGTCGCCGAGCCCCTGCGCGTGCACCGCGTGGCAACGTCACCGGAAGACCTCGCGGCGCGGGTCGCCACGGCGCTCACCTCTGCCGGCCTGTCGCCGGCCGAAGCCTACGTCGACCGATTCGCGTTCGAGATGTCGGGCGGCCAGCGTCAGCGGGTCGTGATCGCGGCCGCGCTCGCGCTGGAGCCGACCCTGCTGGTCGCCGACGAGCCGGTCAGCATGCTGGACGTCAGCATCCGCGCCGAGATCCTCAACCTGTTATCCGGCCTGGCTCGCGAGCAGGGGATCGGCATCGTGATGATCACCCACGATCTGTCGACGGTGGCGGCCTACGCGGACCGGATCGCGGTGATGTACCTCGGGCGCATCGTCGAGCACGGTCCGACACGCCAAGTGCTGTCCGATCCAAAGCACCCCTACGCACGCGCGCTGTTGTCGGTGGTGCCGATCCCCGACCCGTCGGTGCGGCGCACCCCGGTGATCCTCAGCGGCGAGACGCCCGATCCTTCGCGCATTCCCCCGGGCTGTCGATTCCATCCCCGCTGCCCGGTCGCCTTCGATCGTTGCCCCCGGGTCGACCCAGCGCTGATCGAGGTCGGTCCGGACCACGAGGCCGCCTGCCTGCTGTACGGCGACGGCGCCCCCGCAGACCGGCCCGCCTGAGCCGATCAGCCGGGCAGCAGCCGGGCCACGGTCGCGATCGCGGCGACCACCCCGACCGCGAGCGACGGGGCGAACCGCACGATTCGTGATCGAAGCCGCGCCGCGAGTGCCCCGACCACCGCTGCCGCCGCGCCGCCCGCGATGCCGCCGATCGCCGCGGCGACCCCGTGGGCAAGGGTTGGCGACGCCGCCCCGACCTGGCGCTCACCGGCGCTGACCACGCCGACCACCACGACCACCAGAGCCCCGAACAGGGAGGCACCGAGCGTGGCGGTCCCCGCTCGGGCGGCTCCATGCTGGGTGGCGCCGGTTGCCGCCGCTCCCGCGGCGAGCAGCGTCCCGACCACGAAGGTGGCCGCCATCGCCCGTGCGGCGTTCTCGGGCGGTACCGCGACGAACCAGGCGAGCGCGACGATCGGCCCGGCCAGCATGCCGAGCGCGGCCACCCAGGTCAGCGGCCGCGTCCAGTCCTCGGGGTCCTCCGGTGGAACGACCGCGCCGAGCCGAACGCTGACGGGCACGAGGTCTTCGTCGCCGGTTGCGCTCATGCCGCGCTGCTGGCGCTCACCGC
>JBDSJJ010000138.1:0-8075 GCA_039917415.1 Candidatus Limnocylindria bacterium
GGCCCGACGACGAGGTCGACCCCGGCCACGGCCAGCTGATCGCCGTAACGCTTCACCAGGCCGCGGGTCTCGATGACGGGCGTAGTAGGCATCATTCGCCGATCACCCCGCGCACCTGGGCGCTCACGAAGACGCTGGCCTGCCCGAAGTTCGGATCAACCTCCACCCCGGTGACCCGCACCTCGATGCGGCCCGAGCTGCTGATGGCGGTCGCGGGGTCGTCGATCTCGAATCGGCTCTGCTGATCCAGCTCTCCGACGAGTGACCACGCCCCGGTCTGTGGGTTCCGGACCTCGAGCGTGAAGCCCTGCGGCCAGAATCCGCCGAAACCGCCCGGGTCGGACAGCACCACGGACGGGTCCGGTCCCACGATGATCTCGAGCTCTGCGACCGCCATGTCGGTGGCTTCGAGCGGCAACGCGATGCTGTAGGTCGCGGAGCCGTCGCCCAGGCTCACACCACCGCCGCCGTTATCCGTCGCCGTGCCTTCTGTCGAGATCAACGCCATCGACATCTGCGCCGGGCGGATCTCCACCTCGCCGCTCCCGATGCGCGGACGCACGCTGACCACTTCGACCGTCTGCCCGTACTCCTGGGCCTCGACGTCGTCGACCGCCACCGGGACCGGGCCGCTGCCGCCGACCCACCCGATCACGAACGGGCCGCGCGCGCCGCTTGCCGCGAATTCCACCCCTGGCATGAATCCCCCGAATCCGACGAGGGCCTCGATGACCTGCCGCCGAACGAGGATCCGGCGCTGCTCCTCGGACGCCGTGTCGAATCCGCCGAACCCATACACCTGGTCGGAAGCCGACGAGCCATTGAAGTTCGCGCTCTGGATCGTGAACTCGGCGCTGGCGCCCGGCGCCAGCTCTCGCTCGACGAGGTCTCCGCCACCGCTGCTGATGTAGGCGACGTCCTCCACGACCTCGGTGCCGAGATTCGTCACCGTGCCCACGATGTCACCATCCTCGCTCCGCCAGCTGACGCTCAGCGCGGGTCGGTGCTCGACGATGGCATCCGCCCGCACCGCCTCGAATCCGAAGACGCCGATCGCCAATCCGCGGATGCGCGCGGGATCTCCCTGCTCGACGACCACGTCCGAAGACGCCGGCACGCCGTTGAAATTCATGGAGCGCAGGCGGGTCATGAGCGCATCGCCCTGCGCGCTGACGTCATAGCTGGCGCGGTCCGGGGAGAAGATCCCGGCGTAGCTCTGGACCGTCGCGGCACCGTCGAGCCCGCTCGACCGCACGACCGCGATGCGATTGACGATGACGTTGCTGCCCTTCATCGCATTGCCGATGCCGAACGAGCTCGCCGTGAAGACCACCACCAGCACGGGTGCGGTGATCCATGCCAGCTCGCGGCGGTCGAGGCGGCGCAGGACGACGTAGCTGACTGGGCCGATGAGGAGGATGTAGGCCACGATCACCGCGAGCAGCAGTTCGGCGGGGGGCACCTCGAGCGATGGCAGGTTGCCGAGCGCATTGCCCATGGCGTTCTGCATCTCCTCGGCGGCGGGGAAGCCGCCGAAGAACTGCTCGATCGCCGCATTCGAGGGCAGGAGCCGCGCCCAGAGCCTGGTCGCGCCCTCCCAGCCGCGATGGTCCGGCGTCGCGAGGTCCGTGCCGAGCAGGATCACCCGTCCCGCTCCGACGTTCCGCATCGACGCCAGGACGGTTCCGTCGTCGGCACGGATCAGGGCCCGCGCTTCATCGCGCAGGCTCCCGCTCGAGACGGTGGCGGTCTCAGCGGCTGCTGTCTCCGACCCGGCCCACGCCGCCAGGCTCGCCTGTGGGACGTCGTCGGTGGCGGTGAGCGCCTCCATCGGCAGGATGTCGGTGAACCCACCGGTACGGGCCTGCCAGTCCGGGCCGCCGATCACCACGAGCTCGCCGCCATCGGCGACCCAGCGCTCGAGGCTGCGGCGCTGATCCTCGTTCAGCGCCGTGCTGTCGTCGGCCCATACCAGTGCGCTGATGCCCGCAAGGGGTTCCGATCGCTCGGGGATGTCGGCAAGGGTCAGCGCCAACGGCGCCGGACCGCCCGCGGTCTGGCCGAACGCGAGCTGCGGGCGCAGGTTGCCCGCGCCGTCTCCGACCACGGCGACCTGCGCCGAGGATTGCTCCAGGACCCGCGTCTCGAGCACCGCCTCGACCGTGCCGTTGGGTTCCCGGTACTGGACCGTCACGCGGCGCTGGAACGCCTCGGGCTGCACGTAGAGCATGACGACCTTGCGCGCGCCCGCGGGCATCTCGACGTGGCGCTGAACCGTCCCGGGCTCGGTGGTCGCCGTCAGCAGCCCGTCCGTCGGCTCGCCGTCGTTGACCAGCGTCACCGCGATCGCCAGCCAGCCGCTGACCGCGTAGCGGCCCCCGACCAGGGCGCGTGCCTCAAGCTGGATCGAACTCGCGGCATGGGTGGGGGTCGCCGGGAGCGTCAGGCTGACCGCGAGCAGCACGCCGACCGCGAGCAGCAGCCCCAGGCGGCGGGCTCGTGGTGCGGCGAACTGGTTCGTCATCGTCCCCTCTGTGCGGTCGGGTCGGTGGGTGGGAGGTCCGGGGCTAGACGTCCGCGAACTCGTTCGAGTTGCACGCCGCGTTCGACGCTGGCGAGTGTACGGGACCCCGGCCGGCCGATGCTAGAGTGCGCAGGCCGCGTATGGAAGCTTCGATCGCCGACGGTCGTCACGAGCTCGAGCGTCACCTCGAGGACCAGATGCGTACCCAGGAACGCCAGCTGGCGTGGGTGCGGCTCGGAATGGTTCTCGTCGCCGCTCTCGTCGTGCTGCTCTACGCGCCGCTGCTGCCACAGCGTTCCGTGCTGCTGCCGGTGCTAGGCGTGGTGGGCCTGTCGTCCCTCACGATTCCCTGGCTGCTCGGCCGGTTCCCATCGCGCGAGGTGGGGATCGTGACCACCGCGCTCGACATGGCCGCGGTGACGGTCGTCGTCTATGTCGTTGGCGACGTCGTGGACGCGCACCTCTTCTACGGCCTGGTGATCCTGGGCGCCGCCCTGCGGTTCGGCCTCGGTGCTTCGATCTGGTCGTCGATCGTGATGAGCGGCCTGTATGCGGCAGTCGTCCTGACCATGCAGCCCGATGCCGCATCGCTGCAGTCCCTGTCGGTGCGCATCGCGTACCTCATCGGTATCGGGGTCGTGGCGGGCCTGTTCAGCCGCGTCGTCATCCATCGGGCCATGGAGAACGCGCGCCTCCAGCAGCGGCTGACCGAGGACGAGCGCGACGCGGCCCGAACGGCGGAGCGTGAGCTCCTCAGCCGGCTCGGCCGTGACTTCGCCGCATCCCTCGAGCGCGATACCACCGCGCTGGCCATCGCGAGCGGCGCATCGGAGATCCTGGGCGATGCCGTGCTGGTGCTCGCCGTCGACGATGAGCTGCAACGTCTCCGGCCGATTGCCAGCCACGGCCGGGATGGGACCCTGGCCGACGCATGGCGGGCAAACCTCGACGCGCGAATGCCGAAGGTGGGGGAGGGGGTCATCGGCTCGGCCGCCGCCACGGTGGCGGCCGTCGAGGCGGCGCGCTCGGACTCGGGAGCCCGCGATCCCGACGGAATGGCGGGGGTCGACCTGGCATGGGTGCTGGCCGTGCCGATCCTCGCCGGCGGGCGGCTCCAGGGGGTCCTGGCCACGACGGCCCAGGCCGGCGATGGCGCGGGCGACGACCTTCACCGGCTGGCGGAAGCGGTCGCCGAGCGGGCAGGTCCCGCCCTCCAGAACGCGCAGCTGTGGTCCGACCTGCAGGATCGCATGGCCCGCGAACAGGCCGCGCAGCGGATCAAGGACGATTTCCTGTCGATCGTCAGCCATGAGCTGCGGACACCGTTGACGAGCATCCAGGGCTACTCCCAGCTGCTCGAGGGCCGGCTGCGCAGCGAGGTCCATGGCGAGAGCAAGGAGATGGCGCACCTCCGGGTCATTCGCTCCCAGGTCGGGCGCATGCGGCGCCTGGTGGACGACCTGCTCGACGTGAGCCGCATCGACCGCCGAGGCGGCGTCAGCATCGAGACCAGTGACTTCGACCTCGCCGATGAGCTGCGCGAGGCGGTGAGCCGCTCGCAGCGTGACCACGCGGACCGCGAGATCGTGCTTCGCGCGCCCGAGTCGCTCGGGATCCACGCCGATCGGGATCGGATCGACCAGGTCCTGACCAACCTGCTCGAGAACGCCGTGAAGTACTCCCCGGACGGTGGCCCGATCATCGTGACGGCCGAGGGTCGCGGCAGCGAGGTCGAGGTCCGGGTGGCCGATGCCGGCCTCGGAGTCCCGGAGGAGCATCGGGCTAACGTCTTCGAGCGCTTCTACCAGGCGGATGACGATGCCGGCCGTCGGCGGTTCGGCGGCCTGGGCCTCGGGCTGTACATCAGCCGCGCCATCATCGACGCCCACGGCGGTCGGATCTGGGTCGGGGCCAACGCCGATGCGGGCCGCGGCTCGGTCTTCGGGTTCCGGATTCCCCGTGTCGCCATGCAGCTGGCGCCGGTCGGAATCGAGCCGACCGGTGAGCCGCCACCGTTCGTCGTGCGGAACCGCGGCGGCTGATGCGTGATCGCGTGGCGGCGCTGGCCGAACGCCACGGGCTCGAGCTCGTCGGCGTGACCTCGGCGGATCCGCTGCCCGAGGATCGGCAACGAATGGAAGCCAGCGTCAACGCCGGACGGATGGGGCGCATGGAGTGGATGGGCGGGGATCGACCCCGGCTGGCCACTGATCCGGCGGCACTGGAGCCAGGGGCACGCTCGGTCATCGTGGTGGCGGCGCCGTATGCGGGCGCCGATCGGCGCAGATGGGATCCGGAGCCTCGCGTCCTGGAGGAGGCGCTGGCGCCGGTTCTCGAGGGGCTGCCGAGCCTTCCCGTCGGGAAGATCGCGCGGTACGCGCTCGGCACCGACTACCACACGGCGCTGCGCGGCAGGCTCGAGGCACTGGCCGCTGATCTTCGGGCCGAGGGTGTCGGGGCGGGCGAGGTGGCGTATGTCGATGACCGGCCACTGGCCGAGCGAGCGCTGGCGGCCCGGGCCGGCATCGGATGGATCGGCAAGAACGCGAACCTGCTGACACACCATCGGGCAGGTTCGTGGGTCTTCCTCGGGGCGGTGATCACCTCGGCTGAGCTTCCGGTCGACGAGCCCGTCCGGACGAATTGCGGGTCCTGCACGCGCTGCATCACCGGCTGCCCGACCGGCGCCATCGTGGCGCCGCAGACGATCGATGCGCGTCGCTGCATCAGTTACCTGACGATCGAGCATCCCGGGGAGCTGGACGAGTGGGAGGCGAGTGCCATCGGCGACTGGATCTTCGGCTGCGACGTGTGCCAGGAGGTCTGCCCGGTGAACGCCGACGCGGACGACAGCGGTCCGCTGCTCGTTCCGCTGCTGCCGCTCATCGCGTGGCTGCTGCCGCTGGGGACACGGGCATTCGGCCGTGCCGTGGGCCGGACCGCGCTGACGCGGGCGGGACGGCATCGGCTGCTGCGCAACGCGATCGCGGCGCTGGGGAACAGCGGCGAACTCTCGCGCCCGGCCCGGGAGCTGTTGGGGCTGGCCGTTGCCGATGCGCGACCCGAGGTACGGGCCCAGGCGCAGGGGGTGCTCGGGCGCACCTAGGCTGGTCAAGTATATACGGTA
Organism: Candidatus Limnocylindria bacterium; assembly: GCA_039917415.1. GTDB lineage: Bacteria > Chloroflexota > Limnocylindria > QHBO01 > QHBO01 > JACDBZ01. Next base: position 5,652 of record JBDSJJ010000138.1, read on the forward strand.
TATACTCCGCGCCGGTGAGGGGCGCTTTGGCCGTCCGATCGGCGCTGCGGCTATCCTTCCCACCCATGCCCCGTGTCTCGCCGTTTCGCGGCCTTCACTACTCGCTCGCGCGCTTCGGCGATGCCAATCCCGCACCGCGGATCGCGCTCGCGGACGATGAGGATGCCGCCCCCGCCCGCGTCGCCGACCTGACGGACGTCGCGTGCCCGCCCTACGACGTGATCAGCGACGCGCGGCAGGACAAGCTGCTGGCGCGCGACCCTTACAACGCGGTTCGGCTGGAGCTCAGCGCGGAACGGGATCCGCACGCGGCCGCGGCGGAGACGATGCGCGCATGGGTCGACGACGGGACGCTGGAGCGGGCGGTCGACCCAATGGCCTATTACTACCGGCACGCGACCCCATCGGCACCGGACGAGCTCGGCGTCGAGGGGATCGTGGTGCGCGTGCTGCTCGAGCCGTGGGGCGGGGACATCCGGCCGCACGAGCACACCATGCCGGGGCCAAAGGCGGATCGGCTCGCGCTCCTCGAGGCCACGCGAACCCAGCTCAGCCCGATCCTGTCGGTGTACTTCGACAGCTCCGACCGGTACCGGCACGTCATGAGCCGGGCGTGGGCCGATGAGTGGCGGGCGCGCGACGACGACGGGCTGATCCACCAGCTGGCCGCAGTCGAGACCGACGAGCGGCTTCTGAACTACCTGGGCCGGCAGATCCTCTCCATCGCCGATGGCCACCATCGGTATGAGACGGCGCTCGCCTACCAGGCCGCGGTTCGAGCCGATCCGCGTTGGTCGGGCGCCGCGCCCGGAGACCTGGCAGCCGACTGGATCATGATGATGCTCGTCAATGCGGAGCTCACCGACCTCGAGATCCGGCCGACGCACCGGGTCCTCATGGACGCCGATGCCGATGCGCTCCGCACGGTCGTTTCGGGGAACGACGTACTGTTCACGCCGATTCCGGTCGCGCCGGAAGATCTGGCGGACGCGCTGGAGGAGCGACGTCACGCCGATGAGCCGGTCTTCGGCCTTGTGATGCCGGATGGCGAGGGCTATCTGCTCGTGGGTGACCCAGATGGCATCGCGGACCGCCTGCGGCGCGAGCGGATGAGCAGCGCGGTGCGCTCGCTGGACCTCGCGGCGCTCCACGTGGCGCTGCTCGACGATCGGCTCGGGATCTCTGCTGCCGACGTCGCCGCCGGGAAGCGCCTCGCCTACACTAGGGACGAAGCCGATGCGCGCGAGCGCGTGGCCCGAGGCGAGGCCGCCGCCGCGATCCTGGTTCGGCCGACCCGCATGGACCAGCTGGCCGATGTGGCGACCGCCGGCGACGTCATGCCGCAGAAGTCGACCTATTTCTATCCGAAGTTGTTGACCGGCATGGTCTTCAACCCCCTGGAGGACTGACGAGCCACTCATGGTGCAGGCGATCAAACGCGACGAGGTCTTCATCGAGCCCGAGGGCATCCACGTCGAGACCCACCAGCCGGAGCGGCGCAGCCGCAAACCCCCGCTGCTGCTCGTCCACGGCGCCCTGACCGGCTCCTGGCTGTGGACAGAGATCGCGGCGTTCCTGGCCGAGCGCGGCTGGGAGGCGCACGCCGTCAACCTGCGGGGCCACTTCACGTCCGACACGGCCGAGCTCGATGACACGACGATGGCCGACTATGCCGCTGACATCGGCGTGGCGCTGCGCCATATCGGTCGTCCTACCGTGCTCATCGGGTGGGGGATCGGTGCGCTCGCGTCGATGATGTACGCGGAGCGCCACCCCGTGCTCGGGCTCGTGATGCTCGCTCCGTCTCCGCCCGCCGCGGCGCTGCCGCGACGTCCCGAGGAGCACGAGCTGCGCGCCGTGCCGGCCATCTACGACGCCGCCTGGTGGGGCTGGACCGGTTCCCGCGACGAGCTGCGCGAGCGGATGCCGGACATGAAGGACGACGAGATCGAGAAAATGAGCGAGCTGCTCATCGGCGCGAAGGAGTCCGGTAGGGCGCGCCGCGAGCGAATGAACGGCGTGCCGATCGATCCCTCGCGGTTCCGCGATCTGCCGAGCCTCGTCATCGGCGCCGGCCTGGACGAGGTCATCCATCCCAACGAGGCGCGGCACACCGCCGACCTCATCGGTGCCAGCTACGAATACTTCCCGTCGGCCAGCCATTTCGGGATGGTGATGGGCGGGCGGACCTGGCCGGAGGTGGCGCAGAGCGTGCTCGGATGGCTCGAGGAGCATCGGCATGCCATGGCCGCCGCTGCCGGTGCTTCTCCCGTCGGGGCCCGTCGCTAGGCGGTTTGCAACGATGTGGGGGCTTGGGTAGACTCGGGCCCGTTCTCAGCGACCCGTGCCGCATTCGTCTAGAGGCCCAGGACACCGCCCTCTCAAGGCGGAGATCACCGGTTCGAATCCGGTATGCGGTACCAA
>JBDSJJ010000139.1:0-6664 GCA_039917415.1 Candidatus Limnocylindria bacterium
CGAATGAGCGCGGACCCGGCTGGGTCCGAACCAAGGGTGGCACCGCGGAAGAGAGCCTCCGTCCCTGATCCGGATGGAGGCTTCGTCATATCCGAACGGGACCCAGAGCAGGACCGATGAGCATCGCGACCCCGACCCGCGTCACCAGCATCGAGCTGGCGGCCGATACCCTGACCCCGGTGGCGGCCGCGCTGCGGCTCGGCTCGCGCTGCGCCTTCCTGCTGGAGAGCGTCGAGGGCGGCGCGCGATATGGGCGCTACTCGATCGCCGGGGTGCATGGCCGAACGCTGGTCGTTCGGCCCGAGGACGGCGACCCGCTCGAGATCCTGCGCGGCGAGCTGCCGGCTGTCACCGCCTCGGCGGGCGATCCCGGATTCCCGCTGGCCTCGGGAGTCGGCTATCTCGCCTACGAGGCCACGGCGCACTGGGAGCGCCTGCCGGCCGTGTCCGCCGACCCGCTCGGCATGCCCGACGCCGTCTTCCACATCCCGTCGGTGGTCATCATCTTCGACCACCTGGCCCAGGTGGCCCGCGTCGCGACGCTTGACGGCCCCGGGGCTGCCGAGCGCCTCGAGGACGTTGCGGCAGTCCTGGGCACGCCGGCCGAAGGTGAGGTCCCGCTGCAGTTTCCCGCTGCTGTCGTGCCGGCCGAGAGGGACCCGGATGCCCGCGAACGGTATGAGCGAGGCGTGGCACGGCTCGTGGAGGAGATCCACGCCGGCGAGATGCTGCAGACCGTGCTGGCGCGCCGATTCTCCGTTCCGACCGATCGCACCGCGCTCGACGTCTACCGCTCGCTGCGTCGCGTCAACCCGTCGCCGTACCTCTACTACCTGGATCTCTCCGTCGTCTCCCCCGGCGCTGCCGTGGTCGGTGCATCGCCGGAGCTGCTGGTCCGGGTCCGGGACGGCGAGGTCGTCACGCGCCCGATTGCGGGCACCCGGCGCCGGGACGAGGATCCGGTCGTGGACGCCGCCCTCGAGGCGGAGCTTCGCGCCGACCCGAAGGAGCTTGCCGAGCACGCGATGCTCGTCGACCTGGCCCGCAACGACGTCGGCCGGGTGGCGACGACGGCCAGCGTCGAAGTCACGACGCTTCGCGACGTGGAGCGCTACGCGCACGTCATGCACATCGTGTCCGAGGTCCACGGCCGCCTGGCGGATGGGCTGGATGCGTTCGACGCCGTCCGCGCGGTCTTTCCGGCAGGCACGGTGAGCGGCGCCCCGAAGGTGCGGGCCATGCAGGCGATCGCAGAGCTCGAGGACGAGAAACGCGGCCCGTATGGCGGCGCCGTCGGCTACTTCAGCCCCACCGACGTCGAGTGCGCCATCACGATCCGCTCCGCGCTCATCCGCGACGGCGTGGCCACGGTGCACGCCGGCGCCGGTGTCGTGGCCGACTCGGTCCCGGACCGCGAAGCGGCCGAGGTGGCGGCCAAGGCGGCCTCCATGCTGGCGGCCATCGGCGGTGCCTCATGAAGGTCTTCCTCCTCGACAACTACGACTCGTTCACCTACAACCTCGTGCACCAGCTGGGCCGCATCGGCGCCGATGTCACCGTCGCGCGCAACGACGAGATCACCGTGGCCGAGATCGAGGCCACGCATCCCGATGCCATCGTCATCTCGCCGGGGCCTTCGCTCCCCGAGCGGGCAGGAATCAGCGTGGAACTCGTCCGCGCACTGGGTTCATCGGTGCCGATCCTCGGTGTGTGCCTGGGGCACCAGGCCATCGGCGTCGCGTACGGGGCGACCGTCATCCGGGTGCCTCCGGTGCATGGCAAGGCGCGACCGGTGCACCACGCAGGCGGCGGATCGTTCGAGGGTGTCCCGTCGCCGTTCGACGCGGCGCGATACCACTCGCTGGCCGTGGCCCGTGACGGATTGCCGGATGACCTCGAGGTCACGGCATGGTCCGATGACGGCGTGGTCATGGGCATGCGTCATCGTGAGCACCCGGTCGAGGGCGTCCAGTTCCACCCCGAGTCGATCCTGACCGACGACGGCGATGTGCTCGTGGCGGGCTTCCTGCGGCGCGCGACCGCCGTGCCGGCAGGCTAGATGGCCGACGAGCGCGTCCTCGAGCGCCACACGGCTCCGATTCGCGGACGAGCCCAGCGCCCTGGCGCAGATCGTCGCGGCGATTGCCGCGGCGGTTCGGGCCGTCGCCGACCTGCCGCGGGCCCAATGCCTGGGGCTGGCCGGGGCAATCATGGGAGGACAGATCACGACCGCCGTCCGCGAGCTGCGCGAGCACGGGTGCCGGTGATCGCGCTGAACATGGCCGGATCGGTGGTCGATGCCGCTGACCTCGTGGTGTCCGACCCGATCCAGGCTGGAACGATGGCCGTCATGGCCATCGCGGATACCGCCCAGTTCGATCTCGCCCGCCAGCGCGGTCTCCGCTACTGAAACATCCCGAGCAGCGCCCGCACGGCCGGCTGGCCGCCCTGGCCCGCCGTGATCGACAGCCGGCGAGAGGCCCCATCGATCGCCAGGGTGAACGCATAGAACGGGCAGCAATCCGCCTCGCGGGCCGCCAGGTCGGCGACATCGGCAGCCAGCTGATCCGGCCCAAGTTCCACGGACACGCCATCGTCGATCAGGGTCATGTTGCTCGCCCCGCGCTTGAGCGCGGCCCACTCGGCGACTCGGGCGCGCAGATCGGCTTCGGACAGGTTGCATGCGGCGCCGATGAGTGCCGGGGAGAATCGAATCTCGGCCATGCCCGCAGGAAAGTCCCGACGGTTACCATCGGCATCCTCATGTGTGGCCGATTCAGCCAGGGCGAGCCGTCGCATCGGATCAGCGATTACTTCGGCGCGTACCCGGACAGCGATCTTCCCGACGGGCTCTACAACGTTCCGCCGACCGAGACGATCCGCATGGTCGTGTCGCGTGACGACGAGCGCCGCCTGGTGGCCGCGCGCTGGGGCTTCCGACCGTTCTGGGCCGATGAGGAGCGTCCCGGTGCGAAGTCGTGGATCAACGCCCGGTCCGAGAGCGCGTGGGACTCGCCGGTCTTTGGCCGCTCGCTGCGTGGGCGGCGCTGCATCGTGCCTGCCGACGTCTTCTACGAGTGGGACCGCACGACGTCGCCGCGCCAGCCGTACGCCATCGGTCCGGCCGCGGAGGGTGAGCTTCTGGCGCTCGCCGGGATCTGGAGCCCGATCCATGAACAGGGGCTGACCGCCGCCATCCTGACCACGGCCCCGAATGAACTGCTGGCGCCGATCCACAACCGGATGCCGGTGATCCTGGGCGCCGACGCGCTGGAGGCCTGGCTCGATCCCGATGCCGATCCGGCGGTCGTGGCTGCGCTCATGCAGCCGGCGCCGGTGGAGCATCTCCGCATGTGGCCGGTAAGTACCGCGGTCAATCGCGTTGCGGCGGACGGTCCAGAGCTGCTTCGACGCATCGAGCTTGCGCCGACCCTGGGGCTCGCCTGAGCGTCAGCCTGCGCGTCGATCTCCGGCGAGTCGCCATGCTGCAGGCAGCAGTCCCGCAGCGATCACGATCTTCAGGGCATCACCGAGGAGGAACGGCGTTGCGCCCATGCCCAGGGCGGCGGGCAGGTCCGCACTGACCGCAGCGGCCAGCCAGGGAACGCCGATGGCGTAGATCAGGAGATTCCCGACCACCATCAGGCCGGCCGTGCCGATGACGGTTCGGTCGGCGCCGCGACGCGCGAATGCTCCCACGACGATCGCCGCCAGCACGAAGCCGACGATGTACCCGAAGGACGCGAACTCCCAGCCGGATCGCTGCTCGCTGAACCACGGCACGCCGACGACGCCGGCGAGCAGGTACAGCCCCATGGCCAGGCCACCACGCATCGGACCGAGCGCTGCCCCGGCCAGCAGCACCGTGAGGGTCTGAAGGCTCAGGGGCACCGGTGTGAACGGCAATGGGACAGCGATCTGGGCGGCAATGCCCGTGAGCGCTGCGGCCCCGATCACCAGCGCCACGTCACGCGCGAGCTCACCGGGAACGAGGTCCGCCAGGACGCGGGGTCGGACTGCCGTCTGTGCTGCCATGGCGCGCAGCCTAGCATCGGCGGTCAGGGCGCGAGGGTCGCCGCCGCGGCGAGGGCGGACCCGCGTGCGCCGGCCATGTCCCGATCGGGTACGAGAACGAATTGTGCGATGGCCTCCTGCTCCTCCCGCAGCCTGGTCGCGGCGCGGACGCGCTCGAGGAACCAGGTGCCGAAATGCGGTGCGGCCTCGACCACGCCGCCGCCCACGAAGTACACGGCCGGATCGCTGAAATTAGCCGCGATCGTGAACAGCCTTCCCAACGCGGCGGCCTGCTGCTCGAACACCGCGAGCGCCAGCTCGTCGCCGTCCACCCCGTAGGTTCGGACCGCCTTTGCCGCCTCGCCGATCGGCATGCCGGCCAATGGGTGGTCGGGGAATCGGGTCAGCCAGTAGGGGAGCAGGTTGCGCAGGATGCCGGTGAGCGAGGCGATGCTTTCGACGTCACCGGCGTTGCCGCAGCCGCAGACCGGCATCGGCTGGTCATCGGCCAGGATTCCGTCGGTCGCTATGCGGACGTGCCCGAGCTCACCGGCCATGCCCGCGGCCCCTCGGACCACGCGCCCCATCTCGATCACTCCGCCGCCGAGCCCGGTCCCGACGATGGCCGACACCGATGAGCTCTGAAACGCAGCCGCGCCGAGGTGAACGTGATGGGCGTACAGCGCCGCCGCATTGCCGTCGTTGTTGTAGACCACCGGAAGGCCGGTGCGGGATTCGAGTCCGCCGCGCACGTCGAAACCCCACCACGCCGGTTGGGCGAAGTTCGTTGCGCCCTTGATGCTGATGACGCCGTCCGCGCTGGCGGGTCCGGGGGTGTCGAGCCCGACCGCGGCGACGCGCGCACGGTCGACGCCGATGTCAGCAAGCACGAGGTCCATCGTCTCGGCCATCGCGTCGATCGCGGATTCCGGTCCCTCGCCCACGCGGCTGGGAATTTCGTACATGCGCTCCACGAGGAAGCGTCCCGAGACGTCGAGGACCGTCGCGTTGTTCTTGGTGGCGCCGTTGTCGATCCCGACCACGACCCGATCCTCGGGCATCATCGGGCCATGTTACCGATGGGCGGGTCCCTGCCAGGGCGATGCGGTGCTCTATTGATCGAGCGTTCTTCACGCAAGACACGCGCCGGGTGCGGACTTCGCGATATTTCGTGCACCGCGCAGCGAGGGTGGCACTTCGGGGTGCCGTTCGTGAGAGCCGGCACTCGAAATATCGCGAGATCGGCGCACGCAGCCGTGCTCCGGTGCAATCCACTCGACCCATGGAGCGCCGGAGGACCACGGACCTAGCCGGACGCGGCCACCGGCTCCTCCTCCTCGTCGAGCGCCTCGCGCAGGAGGTGGGTGAGCTGGTTCCACTCGACCAGGCAGATCCGCGACGGCCGCAATTCCGTGACGAGATCGCCTCCGTGTCGCCTCCCGGTCTCAACAGTCCCACGCTTGTGCGCTCTGCCCAGGCGATGGCGCGGCTACGATGCATCGATGCCGTTTATCGACAGCCTGCGCGAGATCGTGGGAGAGCGTCACTGCCTCGTGGATCCGGCGCTGCGGGCGTCCTACGAGACGGACTGGACGCGCCGCTTTCATGGCGATGCGCTGGCGGTGGTCCGTCCCGGCTCCACGGGCGAGGTCGGCGCCGTCCTGGCGGCCTGCGCCGCGGCAGGCATCGGGGTCGTGCCGCAGGGAGGCAACACCGGCCTGGTCGGCGGATCCGTGCCGCGCGGCGGGGAGGTGGTGATGAGCCTCCGCCGACTCGATGAGATCGGGGAGGTCGACGCGGCCGCGGGCGAGGTGACCGTCGGGGCCGGCGCCACCCTCGCCGACGTTCAGGCCGCCGCGCGTCGCGCGGGTTGGGATGTCGGCATCGACCTCGGGGCCCGGGACTCCGCCACGATCGGCGGCCTGCTGGCCACGAACGCCGGCGGTGTGCACGTCGTGCGTCATGGCTCGATGCGCTCGCGACTCGTGGGATTCGAGGCGGTGCTCGCCGATGGAACGGTTCTTCGCCGGCTGCCGGGCATGCCCAAGGACAACACCGGCTACGACATCGGCGGCCTCCTCGTCGGTTCCGAGGGCACGCTCGCCGTCGTGACGCAGGCCCGCCTGCGACTGGTGGCGCCGCTTGCTCGCCGCGCGGTGGCCGTGCTCGGATTCGAGGATGCCGCCGCGGCGGTGGGTGCCTCCGCCGAGCTGCGCCGGACGCTCGCCTCGGTTCTGGCCCTCGAGCTGTTCACCGACGCCGGGCTGGAGCTCGTCCTTCGCCACGCCCCGCTCGCCGCGCCGTTCACGCCCCGCACCCCGGTCTACCTGCTGGTCGAGGTGGCCAGTGACGACGAGGATCCGATGGATGGGTTGCTCGCCGCGCTCGAGAACCTGGGGCTGAGCAATGGGCCGGCTTCCGTTGCGTCGGATGAAGGGGGCCGGCAGCGGCTGTGGCAGCTGCGCGAGCGGCACACGGAGGCGATGAATGCCGAGGGCGTGCCGCACAAGCTCGACGTCTCCGCCCCGATCGCACGCTATGCAGAGCTCGTCGAGCGAGCGCCGCGGGTGGTGAGTGCCGCCGATCCCTCGGCGCGCACCATCGTTTACGGGCATGTCGGCGACGGCAACCTGCACGTGAACATCCTCGG
>JBDSJJ010000140.1:0-15182 GCA_039917415.1 Candidatus Limnocylindria bacterium
TCTTGCTGGTCAGGGCCAACTTCCGGCGCAGGTTCGGCGCGCGCATGATCCAGTCGCGCTCGGGGAGCACGCCCATGAGCTCGGAGTTGGCGTGCATCTCGACGAACTTCAGGACGGCGGCGCGGTAATCATCAGGCATCCAGTCATCGGCCTCGACCTTGCCGCCCGATCCGACGTGGGCGTAGAAGGCATCGGCGTCGCCCGGCGCGTACGAGGGACGAGCGTTGAGCGGCTGGATGGTATCGGCGTCATTCATGGTGAGCCAAGAATACTGCAAGACCGATGCGCGGACGACTGGACCGGCATCAATCGTGCGGCGCCTTCTTCAGGGGCCGATGCCATCGCTCGTACGCCTCGGATGGGGTAGCTTCGACCGAAGGTCCGCCGTTTGTATCGCTGACATCCGCACGCGGAACGTACAGGTCGACCGGAATCAGCCCGCGCGTCCGAACCAGGAGATAGTCGGCGAAGACCGCGTCCACGACGCCGATGCGGGCGCCGTCGTGCCCGGAAAGGCGCGAGCCACGGTCGATCGGCGGGCGGTCCATGGGCACAGCGTACCCATTCCCGGGAGCGGACGGGCTCAGTGGCCGCCAACGGCGACCTCGACGCTGCGCCATCCCGTCGAGACGGCGAGGGGCAGCCCTCCGAAGGGTTCGCCGTCGAGATGAATGCGGGTGTTCGCCTCCCCGCCGATGGTGATCGAGGCGCCGCGCTGCATGGCCACCTGCGGATGCGACACGTGTGTTCCGCGGTACAGGTTCGGCAGCTGCCGAAGGGCCGTCAGGCGCGAGATGTCGCCGACCACGCAGACGTCGAGCTGGCCGTCGTCCAGCCGCGCCGCGGGGGCGATCCGCATGCCGCCACCGTAGAGGGGGCCGTTGGCGATGGCGACGAACAGCACGCTCGCCTCACGGGTGTCACCGTCCACGTCAATCGTGACGAACGCGTTGTGAAAGCGCTTCAGCTCCACCAGCGTGGTGGCGAGGTAACCCGCCCGCCCCAATTGCCACCAGGATCGCTCGGCCATGGACGCGGCGACCTGAGCATCGAAGCCGATGCCGCCGGCCGAGGCGAACCATCTCTCGTGGCCGCTGCCATTGCGCGCAAGGGCAACGTCGATGGTTCGCGTCCGGCTTCCGATCGCCACTCGCCAGCCCGGCTCGAGCCCACGGGCGAGAGCCAGGCTGCGGGCCAGGTCATTGCCGGAGCCGAGGGGAACGATCCCAAGCTCCACCGGGCCGCCGCCTGCAAGGAGCCCGTTGATGACTTCCTGCACCGTTCCATCCCCACCGACCGCAATCACCCGCCCGTGGCCTCGCGCGTGGGCCTCCGAGGCGAGCGACTCGGCGTGCCCGGGGCGCGAGGTCACCACGAGGCGGGCATCGGCTCGCGATTCAAGCCGCTCCCGGATCCAGGAGGCGGCGCGGAGTGCGCGGCCACCCCCGGCCGCGGGATTGACGAGGACAAGCGGGGCGCGGGCCATGTCGTCCAATTGTGGCGATTAGCGCGGCCCCGCGACCGGCGCTACGGTGTGCTCATGCAGCGGATCATTATTTCCATCGCCCGGATCATCGGCGCGGCCTTCGGCGCGTTCGCCGGGATCGTGGCGCTCCAGCTCATGCGCCTGAGGCGCCGCGAGTTCCTTCCGGGCTGGCCCGGGTTCGCCATCAGCCACCTCGTCGAGCCAGCGGACAGCATGGGTCGTGCGCCGCTGCGTTTGGTCGTGCTCGGCGATTCGACCACGGCGGGGGTCGGCGTCACTCGCGCCGAGGACTCGCTCCCCTACCGCGTCGCCCGGCGACTGGCTGACACGGAGCAGCGACCGGTGCGTGTCATCAGCTACGGATGGGCCGGGGCGCGCGTTGCCGATCTCCAGCGCGACCAGGTCCCCCGAGCGATGGGGCCGACTCCGAACAACCACCGGGGCCCGTTCCTGCCGGAGGCGGAGCTCGTCGCCATCGTCATCGGGTCGAACGACGCCACCCACAACACGCCACCCGGCCGCTTCCGGTCGGATCTGCGCGAGGCGCTCGACGCGGTTCGCGAGACGGCGCCACGCGCGCGCGTGGTGCTCGCCGGCATCCCCGCCTTCCGAGGTGCGCTGACGGCGCTCGAACCGCTGATCTTCCTCGCCGATCAGTACGCGCGCCTGCTCCGACCCATCGGTCGTTCCGAGGCGAACCGGGCAGGCGTCAGCTACGCCGATCTCCACGCCGAGGTTACCCCGCTGCTGGCAGGGCGGTCCGGCGTCCTGTCGAGCGATGGCTTCCATCCGTCGGCCATCGGCTACGACGCCTGGGCCGAGGTCATCTTCCGCTCGCTGGCGAGCCAGTCGGATCGAGCATTGGGCGCCTGAACCGACGAATCGGCTTGCGAAGCGACGGCCCGGGGTGAGATGCTGAGCGGACAGCCCACTTCTGCACATCCTTCGTGCCCACGGGGAATCGCGTGCGTCTCGTCGTCGTCCTTGCCACCGCGGTGGCCGTCATGGTTGCCAGTCTTGGCCTTGCCACGCCCGCACGCGCCTCGACGCCGATCAAGGTGGCGATCATCGTGGGACCGGTCGGCGAAGAGCTGACCCCGGTCTACATCAGCCTGGCGGAGGCATCGGCCACCGCAGCGGAGATCCGGGGCGCGACCGTGGCGCGGGCCTACTCTCCCGACGCGAGCGCCGAGAACGTCCTGGCCGCGGTCGAGGGCGCGGACATCGTCATCTACCTGGGCCACGGAGTCGGCACGCCCAACCCGTACTCGGACAACCCGAACGCGGCGACGACCAACGGCTGGGGTCTCAATGGACCGGGCGCCAACGGCAATCATGCCGACGCGTGGCAGGACGGCAGCCTGGCCTACTACGGCGAATCCTGGATTGCGGAGCACGCTCGGCCGGCCCCGGGCTGGGTGATGATCTACTCCAATGCCTGCTACGCGCCGGGGGCGTCCGAGGGATTCGACACTCCGGCGGATGAAGCCGTGGCGGCCGCTCGGGTTGGTGCGTATTCCCGTGCCCCACTGGCGGAGCTCGGCGCAGCCGCCTATTTCGCCACCGACTTCTACGAGGGGGCCGCACACCTCGTCGGCGCGATGCTCGACCAGCCCACGATGCCCTTCGGCGATGTGTTCGCCTCGGAGCCGCGATTCTCCGCCGATGGTCTGGTACGCCTGCCCCACGAGCTGGTGGCCGGAGCCGAAACGTGGCTTCATCGGTCGGCCTATTTCGAGGGCAAGGTCGATTATTGGTATGCCTTCGCTGGTAATCCGGCGGCCAGCCTGGCCAGCCACGCCAGCGCCGCGAGCTTCGATGGCATCGCCCTGGCTGCTGCGGTGCCGCCCCTCGACCCGGGCGACGGCCTGGTGACGGGCATGGCCTCGAGCTACGGTCAATCCCCCGGCTGGGAGCAACGGGCTACCGTGGCCCTGCCGATCGAGCTCGGCGGGCAGATCCCCGCCGGCGAACCGAGCTGGGTCCTGGTCTGCGCCGATCGGTGCGCGGCGCTGCCGGTCGTCGATTCGTGTCCCTGCTTCGTCGGGACAATGGACCAACGCGTGGCCAACCTGTCCCACGCTGCCTGGGCGCTCGTCACGGATGCGCCGCTGGAGGAGGGTCTCGTGAGTGTCGAGGTTCACCTCACGTCGATCGAAGCCGGCGAACCGGCTACCGACACCTAGGCGGGAGCACCGACCGGCCGGTCCGGCTCGACGCCGAGTGGGTGATTTGCCGCACCATCCGCCCGCAGGTTGAAGCGACTGGAGAGTGAGCCGATCTCACGCAGCAGAACCTCGCCCAGCGTCGTTCGCTCGGTCCCGGCCACCGGATAGCGACCGGCGAAGACCACGGTCGCCAGTTCGCCCTGCGCGGTGGCCTGACCAGGCTCGAACTCGAACGCATAGTGGTGCTCTCCGCTTGCCGCGCGCCGAGACGACCGTATGCGCGCCCAAAGCGACGTGGTTCCCGTCGGGAGCTGGAAGCTCACGAGGTGAACCTCGCGCTCGACCAACGGCTCTGACGTGGCGACCAGGGCGCCTCCGACGGAGACGTCCTGCACGGACGCGGTCGATCCATCCACGGCCCCCTCGATGTCGACCGCGAAGCGCACCGAGCTGCGTCGCTCCGCCGCATAGCGCAGGGATCGGACGCGACGCATGGCGATCCACACCAGGGCGGCGTTGACGCTCAGCCAGGCAAAGGCGCCGAGCGCCGCCGCGTCGGAGGCATACGGGACGGTGAACGCGCCGAGGAGGTGCAGGACGTACACCGATGCGCCGACGACGGATACCCCGAGGGACGCCCGCAGCATCAAAGGCGCGTCGACGCGACCGCGCTCCGCGGCCACGCGGCCCTTGGGGGTCACGCGGAATCGCGGGGTGCGTGACGCGAACAGCGTCAACGTTGCCGCGAAGTTCGGCGACATGCGCACGAGGTCGAACACGACCGACAGGACCGGGCGGTACGCACCGCGACCGAGCAGGTACAGCGCGGCCTGCTGCAGTCCATAGGTGACCCCAAAGGCCAGGGCAAACGTCCACCCATCCGCCAGGATCGGGATCTGGCCGGTCACGAGCACCAGTGGCGGCAGGAGCAGGAAGCCGAGCGTGCGCCATGAGTCGAACCAGCCGAGCAGCGTCGCGGCGTAGCCGAGGCGCTGCCCGAGCGTCAGTCCGGGCACGAGCAGTGGATTCTCGGTCCGAAGGACCTGCATCGCGCCGGTGCCCCACCGATTGCGCTGGAGCTGGTACTGGGCGGCGTCGTCGGCTGCCAGTCCGCGGGCGAGGACCTCGTTGTGATAGACGGTCTTCCAGCCAGCACGGTGGAACCGAATAGTGGTGTGGATGTCCTCGGTGATCGTCTCGGTGGCGGCACCGCCAACGGCGCGCAGGGCCGAGGCGCGCACGACCGCGTTGGTGCCGCACCAGAACGCCGCGTTCCACCGATTCTTGCCTGGCTGGACCAGCCGATAGAACAAGGTCTGCTCGTGGAACGGCTCGCCGTAGGCGACACCGCTGCCGTGCTCGAAGCTCGTGACGTTGTAGAAGTCCTGCGGTGTCTGGACCAGCGCCACGCGCTTATCGGCGAAGTAGCCCAGCGTGGCGCGGAGGAAATCAGGCGCCGCGACGTGATCCGCGTCGAGGATGGCCAGGATCTCCGCGTCGACCACGCCGAGGGCGTGATTGAGGTTGCCGGCCTTGGCGTGCTCGTGGCTGGGCCGCCTGAGGTAGCGGGCGCCGAGGCGTTCGGCCAGCTCCTCGACCTCCGGGCGGTCGCCGTCGTCAAGCACCCAGGTCTCGTGCACCGGTTCGAGCGCCACGGCAGCGGAGATCGTCGGGATGAGGATCTCGGGGCCCTCGTTGTAGGTCGGGATGAGCACGGCAATGCTCGGGATGCGCCGCAGGCCTCGTCGCCGAGGGCGAACGTCGACGTCCCACAGGCTGAACGTGAAGAGCACCAGCCCGATCGCCGCATGGATCTCGAGCACGAGCATCGGGACGGCGAGGTACCACGCATCCAGGTTGAGCGTGGACGTCGCACGCCACCCCAGGTAGACCGCGGTGGCCACCAGCGCGAGCACGGCGCTGGCGCGAATGATCAGGAGCCGGGTCGGGGTATCCGCAGGAGGAAGGTGCCCGCGGCGGCGGGAGGAGGGAGGCATCACGCACAGGACACCATTGGGGGGACCAATGGGCCATGAGCCGAAAGTCCGGCCCGCCCCCGTACCTAGGTGACCGTCACCTGGATCGTGTGGTGACCCCGAGCGCCGTCGGGAGCCGGGCGGGACTTCGCATCGGTCTGGACCTCGCCGTTGCCGTCCGTGGCACGAACCCGAAGCAGGTGGTCCCCGGGGCTCGCGTCCCACTGGTGGACCCACTGCACCCAGGTCGCATCCGAGATCGGCGCGCTGATCTCGGCCGGCAGCCAGCCGTCCTCGTCCACCTGGACCTCGACGCCGCCGATGCCCCGATCGGGGGCCCAGGCGACCCCGGCGATCGCGACCCGGCCGCCCGAGATGCGGGCTCCACCGCGCGGCACGTCGATCCTCGACTGGGTCAGGATCGGCGCGTCCTTGGCCCAGCCCAGCGGCACCCAGTATGCGTCGAACGCCTCGAGGGTCGTGAGCTCGATCTCGGCGAGCCACTTCGTCGCGCTGACGTAGCCGTACAGACCGGGAACGATGAGCCGAGCAGGGAAACCGTGGTTGGCGGGAAGTGGCTCGCCATTCATTGCCACGGCCACCATCGCCTCGCGATCGTCGGCGAGGGCCCAGGCCGTCGGGAACCCGACCGTGAAGTCATCGACCGCCCGGCCCACGATCTGCGTCGCCTCCCCCTGGACCCCGGCGCGCTCGAGCAGATCCTTCAACCGGACCCCGGTCCACAGCGCGTTCCCGACCAGCCCTCCGCCGACCTCGTTGCTGACGCATGCGATCGTCACTCGCTGCTCGATGAGCGGCAGTGCGACGAGCTGATCATAGGTCAGCTCAAACGGACGATCGACCATTCCCGTGACCTTCAGGCGCCACGTCTCGAGGTCGGGGCGAGGGACCAACAGGGCGGTGTCGATCCGGTAGAAGTCGCGATTCGGCGTGATGATCGGGCTGAGATCCGGGATCTCAAGCGACGCACCCACGGGCAGCGGCGGAGCCTTGGTAGTCGGGTCCGGGATGGATCCGACCTGCGGCTGCGAATCCAGACGACCGCCGTCGAGCAGGGCTCGGCCCGCGATGCCGCTTGCGGCGGCGACGCCAACCACGGCGATCGAGGTGCCCAGAAATCGCCGTCGGCCCCAGTCGGGCATTTCTGCCGCGGCGGACTCGCGACGCGACCGCGCAAGCGTTAGGAGTACGGGGAGGACGACCATCGCGATGCCCGCGGCGGCCGCGGCGACCACAAGCGTGGGAACCGCCTCGGACAGCGGCGCCCGCAGGCCAACCGCGAGGGCGCCGATCCCCCCGACCGCGATCAGCAGCCGCGCCGCCCTCGGCCGATGACGCGCGACCAGGCCGATGCCTCCCGCCAGCGCCACGGCCACGACGGCGATGAACAGATTGAGGATGAGCTTGTCGGCCTCGCCGAACAACTCGACGACGAACTGCTTCGCCCCCGGAGGCTGCAGGGAGATCACGAAGTCGCCGACCGCGATGATCGGACTGGCGGCTCCAGGGATCAGGCCAGCCAGGAGTTCGGCACCGCCGAGGCCGGCGGCACCGGCCGTGATGCCGGCAATCACGGCGGCCGTGCGGCCGGGGGTGTGCTTGTCGTCAATCGTCGTCATGGGTGTCCCCTAGCGTACGTCGGGATGTGACAAACGTATGAACGCGAGCACAATCGAGGGCTCTGCGCGGCCGGCTTCCGGCATCCTGATCGGCCCCGTATCATCGGGTCCATGCCCGAACGCATCGACCTCCGTTCCGACACCGTCACGCTGCCGACGGCCGCCATGCGGCGCGCAATGGCGGACGCCGAAGTCGGCGATGACCAGTACGGCGAGGACCCATCGATCAACCGGCTCCAGGAGCAGGTCGCGGAGCTGCTGGGGACCGAGATGGCGCTCTTCCTGCCGACGGGAACGATGGCCAACCAGGTCGCCCTCCGAACCCTCACGCGTCCCGGCGACGACGTCCTCGTCCCGGTCGAGGCCCACATCGTCCTCCACGAGACGGGAGCCAGCAGCGCCAACGCCGGCATCCAGTTCTCGGAGATCGGCGTGGGAGGCTTCTATACGGCCGATGACGTACGTGCGGCCACCAAGCCCAGGGGCCACATCGTCTATCCCCCGACCTCCCTGCTGGTCGCCGAGAACACGCACAACCGCGCGGGTGGGATCGTCGTTCCGCCGGACACGTTGCGCGATGCGCTCGAGACAGCCCGGGGCGCGGGCCTGGCGACCTACCTGGACGGCGCGAGGCTGCTCAACGCGGCCGTCGCCAGCGGCACCACGGCCGCGCAGCTCGCGGCCGGCTTCGACCTCATCGGGATCTCTCTGAGCAAGGGCCTGGGCGCGCCCGCGGGGTCGGTGCTGGCCGGCAGCCGGGACATGATCGCGGCCGCGCATCGCTACCGACGCATGCTCGGGGGCGCCATGCGCCAGGCCGGCATCCTCGCCGCCGGCGGGTCCTACGCGCTCGACCACCACGTTGCACGCCTGGCAGACGATCATGCCAACGCCCGCATCCTGGCCGAGGAGCTCCTCCGCGGGGATGACATCGAGATCGACATGGCGACCGTCCAGACCAACATCGTGGTGCTCGAGCTCGTCGATCGTCGCGGGGTGCCGGAAGCGGCCGCATTCATCGCGGCGTGCAGAGAGCGTGGCGTGCTTCTCAATGCCTTCGGGCCGCGCACCGTGCGCGCGGTCACTCATCTTGACCTCGATGCCGACGCCTGCCGCTCCGCAGCGGCGGTGATGCGAATGGTGGCTGACGGGAGAGGCTAGACCTGCTCCATTGGCTCGGTCGGCTCGGCGTCGGGATCGTGCGTCAGCGACGCGGAGTTGATGCAGTAGCGGAGGCCGGTGGGCTGGTCGCGGGCATCGTCGAAGATGTGGCCGAGATGGCCACCGCAGCGCGCGCAGTGGACCTCGGTACGGGTCATGAACAGCGCGCGATCCGTCTCGGTCTCCACCGCATCCGAGGTCCTGGGGGCGTAGAACGAAGGCCAGCCCGAGCCTGACTCGAACTTCGTAGTCGCATCGAACAGCTCGGCGCCGCATCCGGCACAGCGGTAGACGCCGGCCCCGTGCTCGTCCCATAGGGCGCCGCTGAACGCGCGTTCAGTGCCCTTCTCGCGCAGCACCCGGTACTGCTCCGGGGTCAGCGCCGCCCGCCACTCGGCCTCGGAGCGCTCGACTTTCAGGTTCGTCATGTGCACAGGGTACGTCGGCTCCGCCCTGGTCGCATGCATCGGCCTATCCTGAGCCGATGCAACGCCGCATCTTCCTGGCCCCCGGCACGTCCGGGACAATCGAGCGCCTGCGTGGCCACGAGCGCGGCCTCGCCGATCGCGGTCACGCGGTCACCCTCGTCAGCCTGCCCCGCGGCCGCGCCGAGCGAGCCGTCCCGGTGTACGCCGCGGCGCTCGAGCACGGTGATCTCGCCGCGACCGTCATCGGCGGCCACTCGTTCGGCGGCCGCGTGGCATCGATGCTCGCCGCCGATCGCCCCCCGGCGGGTTTGGTCCTGCTCTCCTATCCACTCCACGCTCCGGGGCGGCAGCCATCCTGGCGCGAGCGCACTGCCCATTGGTCGCGAATCACCTGCCCCGTCCTGCTGCTCTCCGGCGAGTCCGACCCGTTCGCCGATCTCGACCTGCTGCGCGGTGCGATCGATAAGCTGCCGAATGCCCGCCTGGTCACCTACCCGCGGGTCGGCCACGGGCTGGACGCCGTGCTCGACGACGCGCTGGACCGCATCTCGACGTTCTGCGACGAGCTCGTCTGACCCGGCCCTGCTGTCCGACAGGCGCTGGGCCATGTATGACGCGTGCGACGGCGCGCGCTACGCTGGCGTCGATGGTCGATGTCCCCACGCACGATCCCGGACCGGAGGTGGCAGGTGAGCGCGCCGAGGCACATGCGCCGGCGGCTCGCGACCCTCTCCTCATCGGTGACGCCACAGTCCGAATCGGGACCGCCTCCTGGACCGATCCCACGATGACCGCATCGGGCGTGTTCTACCCTCCCGATGCCACCACCGCCGAGGATCGACTCGTCTACTACGCGAACCAATTTCCGATCGTCGAGGTCGATGCCACCTACTACGCCGTGCCGGCCCGCCGGACCGGAGAGCTGTGGCTCGAACGAACGCCACCGGACTTCACGTTCGACGTCAAGGCGCACGCCCTGATGACCGGTCAACCTTCGGAGGTCCGCAGACTGCCCAAGGACCTGCGCGAGGAGCTGCCGCTCGAGCTGCTCGACAAGAAACGGGTGTACGCCCGGGACCTCCCACGGGTGACGAGGACGAAATCTGGGCCCGGTTTCTCGATGGCATCGAACCGTTGCGCAGCTCGGGGAAGCTGGGAGCGGTCCTCCCCCAGTACCCGCGCTGGTTCTTCCCGACCAGCGAGTCACGCGACGAGATCCTACGGGCGCGGGAGCGCCTGCGAGATGCGCCGTTCGCCGTCGAGCTGCGGCACGCGAGCTGGTTCAACGAGCGCAATTCTGTCCGCACCATCGACTTCTTCCAGCAGAACGAGATCCCGTTCGTGATGGTGGACGCGCCGCCCGGCACGAAGTCGTCGCTCCCGCCGATGGCCCTCGTCACGTCACCGAAGCTGGCCGTGGTCCGCTTCCACGGGCGCAGGACCGAGACATGGGAGCAGCGCGGTATCCCGGTCGTCGAGCGATTCCGCTGCCTCTACGACGAGGCGGAGCTCGGCGAATGGGTCCCTCGCATCCGAGCCGCCGCGGAGCAGGCGCCCGAGATCCACGTCCTGATGAACAACTGCTACGCGAACTACGGAACGACGAACGCCCGCGAGAACGCCGATCTGCTGGCGGCCGATATGCCGCGACTCGGGACCTGAGCAGGTAGGCTGAGGGCGTGGGGAAGCTGCGCGGTGGTATTGGAGTCCTCCTGGCGACGGTGATCGGCGCCTGCACGTTGCCGCCGCTCGAAACTGGCACGCCCACGCCGAGCCCGAGCCCATCGGCCACACCCAGCCCGAGCCCGACAGGCGCGCCAACCCCCGACCCGACGCCGTCTCCGACTCCGGCTTCGACCGTCCCCGACTTCGCGGCCGGCGAGATCGTCGTGACCGCCACGGACGGCCTCCGCGTTCGGAGCCTTCCCGGGCTCCAGCGGCCGGTCGTCACCGGGCTCCTACCGGTCGCGGCGCGCCTCGAGGTCGTCATGGGACCAATACGCGTCGAGGAGCGCGGCTGGTACCTGGTTCGCGATCACGACCCGGCCGAGCCGTCCTTCGAGGAGGGCTGGGTTGCCGCCGGGTTCGAGCCTGACCCGCTGCTCGCCTCGACCGGGTCCGCCGTGGACGGATCGCCGTCGATCGCCTCGATGGATGGGACGTCGGACGCCGAGCAGGGGCCGATCGAGATCGGTGATGGAGAGCACCTCATCCGCTGGATCGCGGTCGACCCGGAGCGCGCTCGCTGCGCGTTTGCCGTCTCGCTGACGCCGGTGGCGGGTGGCGATCCGCGACCGGCGATTCGCGCCACCATCGGCACGGGAGTGGATCGCGGTGTACTCCAGCCGCAGTCGTTCGCGGCCCTGGCCGTGCGCGGGCCGGTGTTCGTCGCCGTCATCTCGGACTGCGGATGGGCACTCGTGATCCAGCGCGCTCCGCCTCCGGAGTCTCCGTCACCCTCAGCTTCCTGACCGGCTCCGGGCCGATCAGCAGTTGCCCCAGATGCCCTCTCCGGCAGCCCGCGCAACCCGCTCGGCGCGATCGAGCCGCCGATCGTGGAGCGTGTCGGGTTCGAAGGTGCGAGCCTCGATAGCTCCGATGCGCACGAGCTCCTCGCTGACATGCAACCACTCCCCGTCGACCACGATCCATGGATGGCGCAGCAGCCTCCCGAAGCGGTCGCGATCGGTCGCGTCACGTTCGAGCACCAGCTCGGCATTCTCCACCAAGTCGTTGTTGGCAGCGGTCGCGGCATCGGCACCACACTCGGCGGGGCTGCCGGAGCCAGGGTTCGCGACCTCGGGTGCGTCGACACCGACGTAGCGCACCCGTTCGCGCCTCGCGCCGATCTCCATGGTGATCGTGTCGCCGTCCGCCACTCGGACGACCCGGCCGCGCTCGACCGGGCCAACGGGTCCGCCGGACGCGTCAGGAGCCGCCGCCGGAGCGGGGCCCGCAGTGGCCATGGCGACCACGGCCACCATCACGGCGCCGACGCCGAGCACGATGAGAACAGCGAGTAGGCGCTCCGGCTTCAGTGCCAACGCGTGGCTACCGGCCGGCGCCGGCCAGTGACTCGGTCAGTGCCGCGTCATCGGGGTCGAAGAGGACGCAGATGAACGAGCGGTCGCCGGCATCCCATGACTCCGCGGACGGGCTGATCATCGACCCATAGATCTCGCTCGAGTCGTATGGCGCGGCGACGTAGGGCTCGAAGGCAGGCTGGCAGACCTCCGCGAAGATCGACGGCAGGGCCGAGTCCGACGGATAGCTTCCCGAGCCCTCATAGGTGGCAAGGGTGAACACCTCGTACTCGTGCGCGACATTGCACGGGACGGCATCCACGTCCGCGATCTCGTCGTCCGTTGCGGTATTGAAGCAATCCCCGACGCGCAGGTCGTCGACAGAGATGCTCCCCGCCGAGGTCAGTGCGCCGTCGTCGCCGCGTTGCGCGGACGTGACGTAGCCGACCACGAGCGCGATGGCGAGTGCCGGAATCCACCAGAAGCGCAGCCAGCGCCTCCATCCCGGTTTGGCGTGTTCGGGAGTGGCTCCGGCGCCGGCTTTCCAGGAGTCCTGGTCGGCAACCGTCGATTCGGCGCCGCGGATCAAGCCGCATTGCCCGCACGCTGCGTCCTGCTCCTCGTTGTTCGCGAAACAGCGCTTGCAGACCCATCGATTACTCATGGCGTTCATGCTGGGTCACGGCCGTTGTGGGCGAAACGGTACGATCGGACGAACGCCTCCTGCTCGGGTGTCTCGACCGCCTCGGGATGACGTGCCTCGCGGACCCGGGCGATGGCCGCGTCCGGTTCCCAGCCGGCCGCCACCAGGGCGCAAGCGGCGACCGTGCCGGTGCGACCCACGCCTCCCATGCATGCGACCGCCACATCGCCCGCGTTCCGGCCTTCGGCGATGTCTTCCAGGATCGCGTCCATCACCGCAGCCGAGGCCGGCGGATGGCCATCCGGCATGGGATGCCGATGCACCGCGATGCCGTGATCGGCGGCTCGATCCACGATGCCGTGGTCGCCCCAGCGCGTCAGCTCGGAGTCGTCTATGAGCAGGAAGAGCCGGGCGATGCCGCGCCGGCCCAGCGCCTCGAGGTCGACATCGAGGTCCGCGTCATACACGCGACCCGGGTATCGCGCCGATGCGCCCCGCTTTCCCGGCAGCACCGTCATGCCAATCCGCCCGGGGCGTCCGTCACGGAAATCTGACGCGGGCAGCCAGTCGACGGCCGGTGCGGGATCCGGCACTCAGTTGAGCTGTCCGTTGCCACGTCCACAGAAGTGACCCTGCGCGTCGAGCGGCTCGCCGCAGAATGGGCAGGCCGGCCGACCGGAGGCGACCAGCGCATCCGCTCCTCGCGCGAAGGCACGCGCGGTCGGCGCGTCGATCCGCACGCGCAGGACGTCGGGGCCTTCCTCGGCATCGTCCGGCAGCTCGACGTACTCCCCATCGTCGGTCGGAGTCTGGGCCTCGATCACGACCGCCTCCGTCGTGGCATCCCAGGCCAGCGCCATCGCGCCCACCCGGAAGTGCTCGACGACCGGCTCTTCGAGGCTCAGTCCATCGGTCCGTGCGGCGTCTGACGGGGCTTCGACTGCGTCAAGGAGATCCTCGAGCCGCTGAACCAACGCCGCAACCTGGACCTTCTCCAGTGCAACGCTGATCACCGCACCGCCCTTCCGAGCCTGGAGGTAGAACGCGCGGTCACCCGGTTCGCCGACGGTCCCGGCCAGGAAGCGATCGGGTCCGTCGAAAATGAAGAGTCGTCGTGTCATCTCCTCAATCGTAGCGCCTGCCGACCCGGTAGAGTCTCGGGGCAGATGGGCACCACGGCCGCCGAGAGAGCGACCTGACGATGCGACAGCGGCTCCGACCGTTGCGCACGCGGGTAATGGCGCGTCGGGCCGGCACCGAAGGCGGGTTCGATCTGTCGCCGCGCGCCCGCTGGATCGCGGGCTGGGTGGCCGCCGCGCTCATCATCGGGGTCATCGCCCTGTTGTTCCGTCTCCTGGGCGGAAACGGCGACGGAACCGTGGTCAATCCCTCACCGGCCACATCACCCGGGGCGTCGCCATCAATTCGATTCGGCACCGCGTTCGACCCCACGAGCGGCGAGATCGCCAGAGACGCCGAGACGTCGCGATTTGCTGCTGGGGACACCTTCAGATACTCGGTCACCCCATTGGGCAGTCCACCGGCGGAGGTCTATGTCGAGGTGAACCGGGTCGGCGGCGGCCCGATCGAGACTGTCCAGGATCCGATTGATGCTCAGCCGCTAGAGGATCCGCGTCTGATCGCCTTCCAGGTGCAGGTGAACAAGTTGCTTGAGGCGTTCGGGTCGGGCAGTTACGAGATGCTGATCTACGCGGACCCAGCGGGAGAGCCACTCGCCGTTGGGCGGTTCGAGCTCATCGGCGTGATCGAGAGCGCCGCCCCCAGCCCTTGACACGCAAAAAGGGATCGGAGACGTGCCCATCTCCGATCCCGGCAAGTCGGCGTGCCCATCCGACTCGTCTGCGAGCAGAGTACGGTCACCCAACCGCACCTGTCAATACTTAATTGACCGAAAGGGCCTCGCTCGTCAACTCGTACGCTCCGCGGTGATCACCGATGTCGGCGCGCAAGTCGGCCCATTCACGCAGGACGTCGCGCAGCCGCGCCGGGACGCGGCTGGCTCGGGCGAGGGTCGCGGCCTCACCGAAGAGCTGCTCGGCCTCGTCGCGCCGCCCGCTGGCGCGCAGGGCGCGGGCCTGGGTCAGCATGGCCGTCAGTTCGGAGAGCTGGTTGCCGCTGCGCGTCGCGTAATCGCGAGCGATTGCCGCCAATTCGAGCGCGCGGTCGAGATCACCCAACGCCAAGGCGACCTGGGCCTCGGTGTCGGATACCGCTGCCATCCAACGCTCGTCACCGGTCGTCTCGATCTGGGCGCGAGCCTCGTTGACGAGCTCTCGGGCGCGCTCCACCTGCCCGGTGGCGAGGAACGCCAACGCGAGGTCGTTCTCGATGCGCGCGGACTCGAAGATCGCACCCGCCGCGCGATACAGGGCCATGCCCTGTGTGCCGGCCCGGATCGCGGCCTCGAAATCGCCGACCTCCCGATACCCCACGGCAAGGTTGAACAGGAAGGCCGCGCGTCGCCGATCGTCGAGATCGACCGCTTGCCCTCGCGCTTCCTCCAGGTACGACAGGGCGCGCGCGGCGTTGCCGACACGTGACTCGACCGCCGCCAGCGAGGTGAGCAGCCGCATCTCGAAGTCTGGCTCCACCTGGAGCCCGCCGCGCACCTGCTCTAGCAATGCGGTGAGCAGGCT
>JBDSJJ010000141.1:0-14540 GCA_039917415.1 Candidatus Limnocylindria bacterium
CGCCTGAATGCGTCGCTTGCGGCAAAGCGGCTCCGGGACCTTGAGCTCGAATACATTGAGCAGCAGCGCGTCCTGACCGAGACAATCGACCGCCAGAAGACCGAGCTCAGCCGATTCCTGTCACCGCAGATCGCCCAGCTGATCTCGTCGGCCGAGGGCGAGAGCATGCTCGCGGGTCATCGGCGCCAGATCACGGTTGCATTCTGCGACCTTCGCGGGTTCACGACCTTCGCCGAGGGCGCCGATCCCGAGGAGATGCTCGGGGTGCTCGGCGAGTACCACCGCATGATGGGCGAAGCGATCATCGAGTTCGGTGGCACGCTCGAGCACTTCGCCGGTGACGGCGTAATGATCTTCTTCAATGATCCGGTCACCCAGGAGGACCACGTCGAGCGCTCGGTGCGCATGGCGGTCACCATGCGCGATCGCTTCGGCCCGCTGTCCACAGGCTGGCGCAAACGTGGCTATGAGCTCGGATTCGGCGTCGGCATCGCCGTGGGCTACGCGACTCTCGGTCGCATCGGGTTCGAGGGACGCTACGACTACGGTGCCATCGGGAACGTGACCATCCTGGCCTCGCGCCTCAGTAGCCAAGCTGCGGCTGACCAGATCCTGGTCAGCCAGATGGCCGCGGGCATGGTCGAGGACCTCGTCGAGGTCGAATCCGTGGGGGAGCTCACCATCAAGGGCCTAAGCCGCCCCGTGAGCGCCAGCAACGTACTGCGCCTCACCCCGTCTACTGCCTCTACATAACATAACTTGCATTTGCGGAAGTGACGGGTTCGGTCAGGCACTGAGTAGCCAGGCCGCGCCGTGGGTCACCTCGTTGGCTGCCAATGGTCCTATGCGCCACAGGCGCTGCGACCGATACGCTCCACGCATGCACCGCACACTCTGGTCCTTGGCAGTAGCCGGCCTGGGCATCGGCAGCCTGGGCATGGTCGGCGGCACGACCGTTGGCGGCGAGCTGGGTCCCCTGGCCGTCGGATACGGCCTCGTGGTTGCCCTCGCGGCCCTGTACCTCGTCGCGGGCCTTGCCATTCGCGAACGCGTGTGGCGACGCCTTCCGCGTCCGAGCGTCGGGCGCCCCACGCCGGACCGCATGGCGGGCCGACGCGTCTTCTGACCTGACCTAGGCTAACCCCGGCGCTGCCTGAGCGCTTCGAAGCCGATGATGGCGGCTGATGTCGCGGCGCCCAACGCCGGCGCATGCGCGCGACCGTAGCCGATGCCGAGACGCAGGTCCGCCTGGTCGACGAACGATCGCGTCACCCCGCGCCGCTCGCCCCCGATCAGGATGAACAGCCCGCCGCTGAGATCGGCCTCACTGAGCTCGGTCGCGTCTTCGGATCCAACCGCGACGGCTATGCGCAGCCCCGCGCGACGGCAGGTCTCTGCAGCGTCTTCGACACTCTCCGCGGTGGCCGTGGGCAGCAGCTCGGTGGCGCCGGCAGACGACCTCGTGACGGTGCTGAGAGCCGTCTCCCAGCTCCGTCGCGTTACGATCCCGTCGATGCCCGCCGCGTACAGAGCGCGAACGGCCTGGCCGAAATTGAAGGGATCCTCGATGCCGTCGAGCATCACCACCAACGAGCCCTCCCCCACCTTGGCTATCATCGAGCCGACGCTCACGTCGGCACGGGGTCCCGCGAGCCCGACAACTCCACCGTGACTGCGACCCGACGCCAGCTCGTCGACCACGGCCGCGGCGACCGTCTCGATCGTCACGCCGCGCTCGCGCGCGAGAGCTCGCAGCCTGCCGAAGCGGCGATCGCCGGGCCGAACGGCCCAGATGCGGCGGACGCGTCGAACGCCACCCTCGAGGCACGCCTCCACGGACAGATGGCCTTCGACCGTCAGCGGCCACTGGTTGACCGCGATCGCCCCGCGATCCGGCCCGTACGGGATCAGGTCGCCTTCGGTCAGAAATGGTGCATCCTGAGCGGGAAGCGGCAGGTCGATGTTCCTGCGGCGCTCGTCGAGGTGCGCGGCATCCGCGACCGGCAGCGGATACTCGACCTCGCCGTCAGCGGCGAGCATGGCGATCGTGCCGTACGGCTGCGGCTCACCGGCGACCGCCGCCGTGCGGTCGCTCAGTGTCGCGAGGTGTCGCGGATCGACGTCGCCGGTCAGAACCGCGTCAGCGAGCGCTGTCAGCCACCCACGCCTGGTGTCGTTGTCGCGATCGGCGTGCTGCGCGATCATCCACGCCGCATCGGCACCATCCGCGCCCACCAGCCGCAGGCCGGGCCACGCCTGGAGTTCATCAACCATCGACGTCAATCGCGCCACGTTCTCACCGTTGGCGGCGAGCAGGTCGTCGGCCTCGGGCGGTCGCTCTTCCCACGCCTCGAGCCCGAGGATCAGCGGGGTGGCCGGACCTGCGAGGCGCCGCTCGAGCTCGCGGTCGAGCGCGGGCTCATCGGCACATCGTGCGTAGAACGCCTCAGCCGCCGCGAGCTCACGGGCGGTCATCTCGAGCAGCTCCTGGCGGAGCCTGGGAATCATCGGCACCGCGCGGCTCAGCCGGGCGCGCTGGAGCGGCGGCGACCGTTGCGGCCAGCAGCGGCGAGCTCGGCCGCCATGCCCTGCGGCAGGTGGCCGCTGACACGCACGCCGTGCTCCTCGTAGCGCTCCTCCACCTCGCCGGCCGATCGCGCGCGAGCCACCAGCTCACCACGCTCGTACGGCACGACAGCGTCCACCGCGACCATCTGTCCGCGCAGCGCATCGGCGATCCGTTCTCGCAGCTCGGGCAGCCCGGCACCAGAGATGGCGCTAACGAATGTGGCGTGGTCCGTTCCGGGTGCGGCAGTTGCATCCATGGCCAGCCGGTCGATCTTGTTGAACACCGTGATCCGCGGCTTGTCCCCCGCTCCCAGCTCGTCCAGGACGGCTTGCACAGCCGACTGCTGGCCGACGAAGTCGGGATCCCCCGCGTCGACGACCTCGAGCAGGAGGTCGGCGCGCCGGACTTCCTCCAGGGTGGCTCGGAAGGCATCGACCAGGTCGTGCGGCAGCTTGTTGATAAAGCCCACCGTGTCGGTCATGACGGCGCGCAGTCCGTTGGGCAGCGAGACCTGGCGACTGGTGGGATCGAGCGTTGCGAACAGCATGTTGGCCACGTACACGTCGGCATCGGCCAAGGCGTTCAGAAGGGTGCTCTTGCCGGCATTCGTGTACCCGACGAGCGCGACGGTGGCGACCTCGTTACGATCCCGCTTGCGGGCCGCGGTGCTGCGATGTCGCTCGACATCGGCCAGATCAGCCTTCACCTTCTTGATCTTCTCCCGGATCAGGCGGCGGTCGGTCTCGAGCTGGCTCTCGCCCGGCCCTCGCGTGCCGATCCCGCCGCCCGTACGCGAGAGGTGCGTCCACATGCGTGTCAGTCGCGGGAGGTGATATTCGAGCGCGGCGAGCTCGACCTGCAGGCGGCCCTCCTTCGTCTTCGCGTGGCGAGCGAAGATGTCGATGATCAGCGCCGATCGGTCGAGCACCTTGCACTCGAGCAGACGCTCCAGGCTCCGTTGCTGGTTCGGCGCCAGCTCGTCGTCGACGATAAGCACGTTGAAGTCGGTGGCGGCCTTCTCATCCACCAGCTCGGCGGCGCGACCCTTCCCGAAGTACCACACCGGATCTGGTTTCGGCCGGCGCTGATGCGCCGAGCCAACCACGCTCGCCCCGGCCGTTTCGGCCAGGGCCGCGAGCTCCGCGAGCGACCGTTGCACCGGCCACCGATCGTCGTTCGGATCGTCGAGGCCGATGAGGAAGGCGCGCTCGACCGCGGTGGTGAGGTCGATCATTCGTGCGCGTTCGGACATCTGTTCGGCCAATGGTAGCGGATGACGCCCGACCTCCTCCTGAGCCACCTTTCGCGTGGGGTACGAACGTAAGGGGTGCGCGCCCGCACCATTTCTGAGATAACCGGGTCCTGGGGGCACTTCAGGTCGTGATCGGAGACCACGTGAAGGTCAGTCGTGTCGGAGCCATGCGAACGCCGGACATGCCGTCCGGTCTCTCCGGGCGTTTCGCCCTGGGAGTCGTGGCAGCACTCGTTGCCTTTGTCGCGTGCTACCGCCTGGCGCTGATCGCCATCGGGCCGAGCGACCTCCTCGCGCTTGCCACCGCGGCCGTTGTCGCGATCGCCGTGGCCGGCATCGCCCTGCGGCTCGTAGTCGCCCCGTTCGCGGACGTGCATGCGGACCTCCAGGTGCGCTACGAAGCCGCGGTCGCCGATGCGTTGCGTGACCAGCTCACCGGCCTTGGCAACCATCGAGCATTCCACGAGGAGCTCGAGCGCCAGGTCGCGGCCGCGCAGCGCTATGGGACCCCGCTGGCCCTGGCCCTCGTCGATCTCGACGAGTTCAAGGCGATCAACGACGGACACGGCCACGCCGCCGGTGACCGGGTCCTCCGCGCGGTTGGCGAGCTGTTCCCGGCGGGCCTGCGCCTCGCCGATCGCCCGTATCGCGTCGGCGGAGACGAATTTGCCGTTCTGCTGCCGCACACCGACGTGGAGGGTGCCCGGATCGTCATGCGTCGCATCCTGGCGCAGGCCCTCCAACCGGCCACGAGCAGTACCGATGTCGGCGCCATCTCCTTCTCGTGCGGCATCTCGGCCCTGCCGGAGTTCGCGGACGGGGCTGCCCAGCTCTACGCCCAGGCCGACGCGTCGCTCTATGCGGCGAAGCGCGGCGGTCGCACCGACATCGTCGCCTTCAGCCCGGCGGCGGCCGATTCGGCCCTCGATTCGAACTCGTCGGCAGCGGCAGTCGCGCAGGTCATCGCGCACGGCCACCTCGGAGCTGTCTTCCAGCCAATCGTCTCTTTGGCCACCGGCCGAACAATTGGTGTCGAGGGTCTCATCCGTCCGCTTCCGCCCGCCCCATTTGACAGCCCGGCGACGCTGTTCGCCGCGGCTGAGGCTGGCGGCCGGCTCTCAGCCCTCGATCTGGCCTGCGTCGAAACGATCGTGGCCAACGCTGTCGGCCTGCCGGCCGACCAGTTCCTGAGCGTGAATCTTTCACCGCCGACCATGGAGGCCCCGGAGTTCAGCCACTCCGCCATCCAGGCCATCCTGGCACGGCACGGCTTCCCGCCCAATCGCCTCGTGATCGAGCTCACCGAGCAGCAGCAGATCGTTGACGTCGATCGAGTGCGTGCCCGCCAGGATGCGTGCCGCAGGCTGGGAATCCGCTTCGCCGCCGATGACATCGGCGCCGGCAACGCGGGACTGCGCATGTTGGCGGACCTCCGGTTCGACATCCTCAAGGTGGACCTGACACTGGTCCAGCGCAGCGCCTCGGACGGCCGATACAGCGCCGTTCTCGGGTCGGTGGTCGACCTCGCGGCGCGCACCGGCGCCATGGTGATCGCCGAGGGTATCGAGCACGCCACTCAGCTTGCGCCGCTGACGGCGCTCGGCATCCTGCATGGGCAGGGATATCACCTTGGACGGCCCGGACCGCTCGAGCGTGCGCCTGAGCCGGCAACCCGGGTCCCGGAGCTGACGTCCGCGGGAGTGGCGGGCTGGCGCGAGTCGATGGGGCTCTCGACGATCAACTGAGCGCTGCGCGGAGGACGCGGTCGGCCTCGGCGACGAGGGCCGGATCGTCCCCGGCACGGTCACCGGCCGCAATCCAGACGATGCGAGGGTCACGCCGGAACCACGTGAGCTGCCGCTTCGCGTACTGACGCGTGCGCAATGCCGTGACGCGGATGGCCTCATCGAGGGACCACTCCCCTGCCAGGAAGCGAGCCGACTCCGCGTAGCCGTGGCCGGTCATCGGATGGCTGTCGGGGGTCGTCGCGCCGTCGAGCAGACGCCGAACCTCGTCGAGGAGCCCGTGCGCGAACAGCCACTCGGTACGCGCTTCGATCCGATTGACGAGCTCGTGACGCGGCCGGCTGAGAGCGAGCAACGCAACGCGACCCGCATGCGGTGCGTTGCGAGCCGGCAGCGACCTACCTCCGGCCTCGGCGCGTTCGATGGCACGCAGGACGCGCCGTGGATTCGCGAGGTCCGTGCGTGCTGCCGCGTTTGGATCGATCGTGGCGAGGCGCGCCGCCATGGCATCCAGCCCATGGGCGGCCAGCTCGTCGGTCAGCCGTCGTCTGATTTCGGGCGACCACGGCTGCGATGCGTAGTCGTGGCCGTCGAGCAGCGCCGACACGTAGAGGCCGGTGCCGCCCACGATCATGGGGATCCGGCCGCGTCCCGCGATCTCGGGAATGCGCGATCGTGCCAGCTCGACCCACCGGGCCACCGTGAACGAGTCGGTCGGCTCCACGAGATCAATGAGATGGTGCGGGACTCGCTGGAGGGCCTCTCGATCGGGCGTGGCCGTTCCGACATCCATGCCGCGATACACCTGGCGCGAGTCGGCGACGAGGATCTCGACCGGCCACTTGGCGGCCAGCGCCAGTGCCAGGTCGGTTTTTCCCGAGGCGGTCGGTCCCACGACTCCGATCAGAGGGCCGGTGCTGGCTCCGGGAGGCATCACGATCGGAGTATATACCGTATATACTCCCCCACCGTCACACCTCGATCAGGCGCTGGACCTGTTCGATCGCGCTTGCCTTCCCGGTGGCCGAGTCGGCAGTGATGACGACCGCGTTGAACGAGACTGGCCCGTCCGCCACGGCAAATCGCGTCGGGAGATGGCGGGTGAAGCGCGGCAGGACGGTCTCGAGGCTGAAGCCGATGACCGAGTCGCGCGGCCCGGTCATCCCGATGTCGCTGATGTACGCCGTT
This sequence comes from Candidatus Limnocylindria bacterium, assembly GCA_039917415.1. Classification (GTDB taxonomy): domain Bacteria; phylum Chloroflexota; class Limnocylindria; order QHBO01; family QHBO01; genus JACDBZ01. The sequence goes on from JBDSJJ010000141.1 coordinate 6,755, forward strand.
CCCCCGGGCAGGACCCTCGCGTCCGCCGTCGGGACGTGAGTGTGCGTTCCCACCACGCCGCTGACCCGGCCATCGAGGTACCAGCCCATCGCGTTCTTCTCCGACGTGATCTCGCAGTGGAAGTCGAGAATCCGGATCTTGGGCAGAGGCTCCGCCGCCTCGTCCAGCAGCTCGTCGAGCTTGATGAATGGCGAATCGAGCTGGTTCATGAAGACCCGGCCCATGGCATTGATCACGGCGACCTCGCTCCCGTCATCCGCGTGATGCACCAGCCACCCGCGGCCGGGTGCGTCGTCGGGGTAGTTGATGGGTCGTAGGACGGGGCGCCCCGTGTCAAGGTAGTCGTAGATCTCGCGCTTGTCCCAGATGTGGTTGCCGCTGGTGATGACGTCCACGCCCCCGCCGAGCAGCTCCTCGGCGAGACTCGGCGTCAGTCCGGCGCCTGCTGCCATGTTCTCGCCATTGGCGATGACGAGGTCGAACTCGAGCTCGCGACGAAGGTCCGGGAGCGCGTGCATGACCGCCAGGCGGCCGTGTTTACCGATTATGTCGCCGATGACGCAGATGCGGGTCCCTGAGCTCACCGTGCAAAGTCGATGGCGCGCGTCTCGCGGATCACGGTCACTTTGATCTGCCCGGGGTATTGGAGCTGCTCCTCGATCTTCTTCACCACGTCGCGAGCGAGGCGGGTCGAGGCGACATCGTCGATCGCGTCGGGACGTACGAGGATTCGAATCTCGCGGCCGGCCTGGATGGCAAAGCAGCGCTCGACCCCCGGGAAGCTCAGCGCGATCTGCTGCAGGTCGTCGAGGCGCTTCACGTAGTTGTCGAGGTTCTCCCCGCGCGCACCCGGCCGCGACGCGCTGATGGCGTCCGCGATCTGGACCACGGTCGCCTCAATCGTCTCCTGCTCGACCTCCTGGTGATGAGCAGCGATCGCGTTGCACACCGTCGGATTGACACCATACCGGCTGGCGATCTCCGCGCCGATTGCGGCGTGCGGTCCCTCGACTTCGTGATCCACCGCTTTGCCGATGTCGTGAAGCAGTCCGCCCTTCTTGGATTCCGCGATGTTCGCGCCGATCTCGGCCGCCAGCAGTCCCGCCAGCCGAGACGTTTCGACGCAATGGTTCAGCACGTTCTGGCCGTAACTGGTGCGGTACTTGAGGCGGCCGATGAGCTTGATCAGCTCCGGGTGCAGTCCGGGAACCCCCGCGTCGTAGGCAGCCTGCTCACCGGATTGGCGCATGACGACCTCGATCTCGGATCGGCACTTGGCCACGGTCTCCTCGATCCGGCCGGGATGGATGCGGCCGTCGGAGATCAGCTTGAGCAACGTGAGGCGTGCCACCTCTCGACGCACGGGATCGAACCCCGACAGCACGACGGCTTCCGGCGTGTCGTCGATGATGAGGTCGACGCCGGTGGCCTGCTCGAGCGCGCGGATGTTGCGGCCCTCGCGACCGATGATCCGGCCCTTCATCTCCTCGTTCGGTAGCGGCACGACCGTGATCGTGGCTTCCGAGGTGTGATCGGCGGCGATGCGCTGCATGACCGTGGTCAGCACGCGGCGCGCCCGATCCTCGCCCTCCTCCGTGGCATGGCGTTCGATCTCGCGCACACGGTGCTGCGCCTCCGCCTGGGCCTCGTCCACGATCTGTGCGATCAGTCCCTCACGAGCCTCCCCGGCACTCAACCCCGAGATGTGCTGAAGCTCGCTGAGTTGCCGCTCCTGGAGCTCTCGAACGCGGCGGAGCTCGCCATCGAGCTCCAGCTGCCTCTGTGCGAGCGCTTCCTCGCGGTGGTCGAATGCCTCGATCTTGCGATCGAGCGCCTCCTCCCGGTCCAGGAGTCGGCGCTCCGAGCGCTGGATGGTGGCTCGCTGCTCGCGCGCCTCCTCTTCGGCTGCTCGGCGGAGCTGAAGTGCTTCGTCCTTGCCTTCGAGGACGATCTCCTTCTGCTTGGCCCGCGCGTCGGCAATCAGGCGCTCAGAGTAGTGCTCGGCATGCTTGACCGATCGCATACTGAGCACGCGACGGATGAAGAGCCCGATGGCGACGCCGGCAATGCCGGCAATCGCCGCCGTCACGACGGCGACGAGAGGATCAATCATTGTTCGGCTCCCCGGTTCGCTGGAGCCCGGTATGGGCGAAATCGCGCCCGCCGCCTGGCGAGAGCATCGGCAAGACAGAAGAATCTCTGGCGTCGGGGCATCCCGATCGAAGGAGTGTAGCGCAACTCCGGTCGTGGCTGGAACTGAGCCTCAGCTGGCGAAGATCCGACCGATGAGCCGGACATGATCGAGGTCACGCGGAAGGAAATCCTGCAGCATGACGCGCTGAGTTCCCTCGCGTCCGAGGGCCGCCACCCGCTCGGCCGCCTCATCCGGCGTGCCCATGATCCAACGTCCCCGGCGCTCGGCGAGCCAGGCTGCAGAATCGTCGGCGCGATTCCCGAGCGCCTCCATGAGATCGTTGACGCGCGCCATCAGGTCGCCCTCCGTGTCGGCCACGAGCACGCCCGTCATGGCGGAGTACACGAGCTCATCCGGATCCCGACCGGCCGCGCGGCATGCGCTCCGCACGCGACCGTAGGCTTCCGAGGCGCCCTCGGGGGATGCGGACAGCAGGTTGAATTCGTCGGCGTAACGCGCGGCGAGGTCGGCCATCCGCGGCAGCCCGCGACCGCCGAGAATGAGGTGCGGGTGACGCCGTTCGCCTCGAGCGATAGTGCCGTGCCGGAGGGCGTCCAGAACCTGCCAGTGCTCTCCGTTGTATGACCAACCATCGGCTTCGGTCCACAGCCCGTGCAGGATCGCCAGCTGCTCGGTGAGCATGTCGTAGCGTTCGCCGATCGGCGGGAACGGGATGCCGAGCTGCGCATGCTCGTCCTCGTTCCAGCCGGCTCCGAGGCCGGCTTCGATGCGGCCGCCGCTCATCTCGTCGGCAGTCTGGATGACCTTGGCCAGGCTGCCGGGAATGCGGAACGTCACTGGAGACACGAGGACGCCGAGGCGGATGGTTGTCGTCTCGCGCGCCAGCCCACCGATCGTCGTCCACGCGTCGGTGGTCGGCAGACCGGCACCACCCGGGAAACTGGCGTAGTGGTCGGACCGGAAGAACGCCTCGATCCCAGCGGCTTCCGCAGTTTGGACGATGGCGAGCAGCTCGTCATAGGTCAGCCCCTGCTGGGGCTCGGTCATGAGGGCGTAGCGCATGTCGACAGCCTAGCCCGCGAGCGCTGTCAGTGTCGCGGCCCGGGCCTAGAGGTGGGTGGCGCGGCCGTATCCGACGCGCTCGGCCCGTCGAAGCCATCGCGGCGACCGATCCGGCACGCGGTCGGCCGGAGCGAGGAGATCCTGCTCCTCCCAGTCGTCGGGTTCGGGCACCGGACGCGCGAACCCCTCGGTCGGGAGCGTGCGGTATTCGTCGAGCCAGTCAGCGAGTCTCACATCCCTACCCTACCGAGCTGCCGGATGCGGACGCATCCGTGGAACCACGGACCTGATCACGGATTAGCGTGCCCGTGATCGGCGCTGCGGGTGCGTCGCGATGAGCCGCGGGCTGCGCGAAAGTGAGCGAGGAACTCGTCGATGTTCGCACGAGCAATGGTCTCGCCGATCACGTCGAGCAGGAGGTCGTCAACGCGTTTGAAACGCACGTGGCGCACGTCCCGCACCGCAGCCGCTCGGTCTTCGGGCAGCGACGCGATGTACTGCTCCGGCGTCTGCGCGTTGCTGGTGACCATCGAGTTCCTCCTGTGTTTGTGCTCACCAAGCCTAGTCCGGCCGTCCAGTCGCGTCGTCCTTCGCCTCAGGGTCGGCGAGAGCGCCGATGGCGGCCCGGGTGGTACTCGCATCGAATCCGCGTCGCATCAGGTACATCCCGATGCGCTGGAGGGCACGCGAATCGTCGGGCAGGGAGCGCCCGCGCAGGTGACGCCGTAGCGCATCATCCGCGCGTTCGAGCTCGGACCCGGGAAGGTCCTCGTCCTCGGGCGCTCGCTCCGGTGAATCTATCTCATCGCGGACTTCCTCGACCACCTCGCGCGGCACCCCCTGGCGCCGCAGCTCGGCTTCGAGCAGGCGACGGCCACGGGGGGCATGACGGTCCCGTTGCTCGGCCCACCACCGCGCGAATGAGAGGTCATCGGCATAGCCCAGCTCGGCGAGGCGCTCGACGGTGGACCGGATGACCGACTCGCTCACCGACGCGCGGGCCAGGCGTCGCTCGATCTCCCAACGCGACCTCGGACGTGCGGACAGGAACCGGGTGGCGATCTCCATGGCCGCCGCCGACGAGGGCGGCTCGGGTAACTCTCGGCCCGAGCCGCGGGTTCGGGCAGGCACGCGCGCTACTCGGCCTCGCTGATCCCTTCGACGCCGACCTCGATGCTCGCGACCTTGCCACGGATCTCATCGTCGATCTTCTCGGCGATCTCCGGGTTCGTCTTGAGGAACTCGCGCGAATTCTCACGTCCCTGCCCGAGACGGACGTCGCCGTAGTTGAACCAGGCTCCGGTCTTCGACAGGACGCCGGCGGCAATGCCGACGTCAAGGAGGCCGCCCTCGACGCTGATGCCCTCGTTGTACATGATGTCGAACTCGGCGATGCGGAACGGGCTGGCGACCTTGTTCTTCACCACTTTCACGCGGGTACGCGATCCGATCGCATCGGTCCCGGACTTCAGGGTCTCGATGCGGCGAATGTCCATCCGGACGCTGGCGTAGAACTTCAGCGCGCGGCCGCCCGGCGTGGTCTCCGGGTTCCCGAACATCACGCCGATCTTCTCGCGAAGCTGATTCGTGAAGATGAGCGCCGTGTTGCTGCGGTTGATGGCCCCGGTCAGCTTGCGGAGGGCCTGGCTCATGAGCCGCGCTTGGAGGCCGACATGCGCGTCGCCCATATCGCCCTCGATCTCAGCACGCGGAACGAGAGCCGCAACCGAGTCGACGATGACGACATCGACACCGTTCGACCGAATCAACGTCTCGGCGATCTCGAGCGCCTGCTCACCGGTGTCCGGCTGGCTGACGAGCAGCTCGTCCACGTCGACACCGACGTTGCGGGCGTAGCCGGGGTCCAGGGCATGCTCGGCGTCGATGAAGGCAACGATGCCGCCCATTCGCTGGGCATTGCCGGCGACGTGGTAGCACAGGGTCGTCTTACCGCTCGACTCCGGGCCGTAGATCTCCGTGATCCGGCCGCGCGGCACGCCGCCGACGCCGAGCGCGAGGTCGAGCGCCACGGAACCGGTCGGAATGGCCTCGATGTTCTGTGCCGCGCGGTCGCCGAGGCGCATGATCGCCCCGCGGCCGAACTGCTTCTCGATCTGGAGGATGGCCGCATCAACCGCGCGGCCGCGCTCTCCGTTCCTCTCTACCGGGACCTGGGCTGTTGCCACCGGTGCATCCATGTGTCGTTCCGCTCCTGAATCAGTCGATTGTGGGTCCCGGCGGCGCTGGGTTCACTCCTCGTCGCGGGGCGCGCGCTCCTTGCGCTTGGGCTTGATCACCTCGACCGACGCCGGCGGCTCGTACGAGGACGTCGGCGGAAGCTTCGGCGCCTTTTCCTTCGCCTTGCGCTTGGGCTCCTTGCGCGGTCGATCTCGACCCTTTGCCATCGCTCGATCCTCCTGCTTCGGACCAAGCGATCCACACGATCGTGCTCTCTCGGCCCTTACCGACCTGTTATGTGGCGCTTATCGATCGCGCCGCACCCCGCCGTCTCGCATGAATTCTACGCCTCGCGTCGCGACAGCTCATGCGACGCAATCCCCATTCTACACCGCGTCATACGTCGTCATACGACCGCGTGGCAGGTCGGCGGAACGCCGCGCTGATCTGGTCGCGCAACGCGGCATAACTGCCGTCCTCGAGCCCGCCACGAAGACGCTGCAGCAGGCGAAGCGTCCACGTGACGTTGTGGATCGTGGCCAGCCGATACGCCAGCAGCTCGGAAGCTCGGAACAGGTGCGCGAGATACGCCCGGGAATGGTTCCGGCACGCCTCGCAGGCGCATCCATCATCGATCGGACGTGCGTCGTCCTGGAACGCGCTGTTCCGCAGGTTCATCCGCCCTGCATCGGTCCAGACCTGTCCGGTGCGGGCGACGCGCGTCGGCAGGACGCAGTCGAACAGGTCGATTCCCCGTTCGACAGCCGTGAAGAAGTCCGGCGGAGAGCCGACGCCCATCAGATAGCGCGGACGCGGATCGGCACCGAGCGCATCGGCGACCACGTCGAGGGTTGCCGCCATTTCGTCCTTCGACTCCCCCACTGACAGACCGCCGATGGCGATACCATCGAACGCCTGGCTTGCCACCGCCTCCACCGACTCGCGCCGAAGCGCGGGATCGATCCCACCCTGGACGATTCCGAACACCGCCTGGTCGGCACTGCCCCGCGCGGCCAGCGATCGTGCGGCCCAGCGGTGCGTTCGCCGCATGGCGTCCGCGACATCCGCGTGCGGAAGGCCGGGATCGACAAGCTGATCGAAGGCCATGGCGACGTCGGATCCCAGCAGCGCCTGGATCTCCATCGACCGTTCGGGCGTCAGGCGATGGGTGGAGCCGTCGAGATGCGATACGAACGTGACGCCGTCGTCGTCGACCTGCCTTCGATCGGCCAGGCTGAAGACCTGGAATCCTCCCGAGTCGGTCAGCATCGGCCCGTCCCAGGCCATGAACCGATGGAGGCCGCCGAGACGTGCGATCCGTTCCGCCGTCGGCCGGAGGTTGAGGTGATAGGTGTTTCCGAGGATCATCTGCGCGCCGGCCTCACGCAGATCGCCGGGCGTGAGCGACTTCACGGTGGCCTGGGTTCCGACCGGCATGAACTCGGGCGTCTTGATCTCGCCGTGCGGCGTGGCGATTCGACCCAGACGGGCAAGCCCCATGCTGGTTGGGACGAATGAATGAGCGAAGGATGCAGGCGTTGACACCGCCGGAGAGGATAGGCTACATGCACATCGGAGAGGTGACCCTGGCGTGCGATTAATCGAGTGGCCGCGGATGCCATTCCTGAACGACGAAGTGAAGGACTGGATCGCGATCGAGCTCCAGACCCTGGGGGTCGAGGACCTGGCGGTCTATGCCCTGGAGGCCGGCACCGAAGGGGACGAGCGGCGCGTCATGGTGGCCACCGAGGTCGGACTGCTCGATCATCGGTATGCGCCGTTTGGCTCATCGGCGCGTTATCGGCTTGCCATGCTGATGTACCCGTGGCAGGTTCTGCGCGGCGTCGAGCTCCGCGCCGACACCTTCCGGCTCTGGGCACGCGAACACCGCACTCGCTGGTCGTTCCGGCTGCACCACCCGCACTTCGAGGCAGCCACGGAGTCTCCGGACCTCGGCCAGGCGCTGTGCGACCTCGCGCGGGTCTGCGCGGTCATGGCCGAGCCATTCGGCGTGCCTGCGGGCCGCGTCTCCAGCGACGTTCCTGGCGTGCTCCCTGGCGGACCGCGACCGCTGCCACCGGCTCCCGACGCGAGCAGCCCACCGGCTCAGGGCGAGGACGAGCATCGCGACCTCGAGGGCGAAGTCGGCCCGGAGCACGAGAATGGCTCCCCCGACGAAGTTCCGGCCGACCTCCCGGCTCCGGAGGCCATCAGTCCGACACCGGCCGTCGCCGACGACGAGGAGCTCATCGAGCTTGACGCCGAAGAGCGGGACGCGGTCCCAACCCGCTCGGACGATCAGGGTTAGACGACCAGCGTCGCGTCTCCGAAGCTGAAGAAGCGGTAGCCGGCGTCGAGGGCCGTCCGATATGCCCCCAGCAGCACGTCGCG
>JBDSJJ010000142.1:0-10179 GCA_039917415.1 Candidatus Limnocylindria bacterium
AGCTCGATCACATCGCGCGGCAGGCGGAAGGCCGGCACCCCGATGAGGGTCGTGCCGCCACCCGACGGCAGTGCCTCGTAGACGTGGACCTCGTGGCCCCAGCTGCCGAGCTCCTTGGCGGCGGCCAGTCCGGCCGGCCCGGCGCCGATGACCGCGACGTTGCGTCCTGTCGGTGCCTGGACGACGACGTTGTCCGGCATGTTGTTGGCGTAATGCCAATCGACCAGGAAGCGCTTCATGGCCCGGATGGCGAGCGGCTTGTCGATGTCCGCGCGGCGGCATGCCTTCTCGCACGGGGCAGAGCACACGTAGCCGCAGATGGCGGCGACCGGGTTCGGGTCGCGGGCCAGGATGTAGCCCTCCTCGAAGCGACCCTCGGCGGCCAGCATCAGGTAGCCCCGGCAGTTCGTGTTGACCGGGCAGCCTTCCTGGCACTCGATGTTGCACTGAAGCCAGTCGACGCCGACCTCGGCGGTCTGGAACCTCAGTGGAATCGCGGTATCGCTGATCACGGCGTCGAGGTCGCTCTCCGGGCAGTGTTAGACCATGAGGCTAGAAGGAGCGGCAGGACCGATGCTACCTGCTCGGCCTCATCGTGCGCAAGGCGGCGCGCGGAAAGGGTCGACTCAGTTCGCAAAGTGCGCCGCCATCACGCGACGGACCAGCGGCGCCGCGTCGGATCCGCCCGTCCCGAGCGGAATGTTCGGGAGCACGGTCGCCACGCTCACCGTCGGCGCGTCGGCCGGGGCAAAGGCCGGGAACCAGGCGTGGGGATCGGGCGTGCCGGTCTCGGCCGTCCCCGACTTCCCGGCGACCAGGACCCCGAAGCCCGAGAACGCCGCCGTGCCGGTCCCGTACGAGAGCGTCGTGACAGCCACCAGCGTGTCGGTCACGTAGGCGAGGTCTGCGGGGCTGACGGAGACCTGGCGGATCGGCGTCGGCCCGACGGTGAGCACCGAGGCTCCGTCGGGGAGAGAGGCGCCGGTGACGATCCGCGGGGTCCACAGCGTGCCGCCATTGCCGATGGCGGCATAGGCGTTCGCAAGCTGGAGCGGCGTGCCCAGGAACGCGCCCTGCCCGATCGACAGCTGAATCTGCTCGAAGGCCGAGTACCCGCCCCGGCCGTTGGCGGCCAACCACGCATCGTCGGGCACGATGCCCGTCTCCTCGACCAGGTAGGTGATGCCGGTTGCCGCGCCGAAGCCGAACTCGAACAACAGGTCGGTCAGCGCCGTCTCCTGGGCCTCGTACACGCGCAGCGAGAGCGGCATGTAGGTCGTGTTGCAGCTGAAGGCCATTGCCTGCGCCAGCGTCACCTGCCCGGGCAGTGAATGCTCTTCGTAGTTACGGAAGGTGAAGTTTCCGTAGGGCCAGGTGGGCGGACAGGTCACGAGGCTGGCGGGGGTGACCACACCCGTGGCGAGCGCCGCGGCCAGGGTGAAGGGCTTGAACGACGACCCGGCGGGATAGGCGGCAAGAACGGCCTTGTTGAAGATCTGCCCGGCACCGGCGGGTGCCAGCGGCTGGCCGTCGAGCGTGCTGCCCAGCGTCATCGCGTTGGGGTTGAATGCCGGCTGGCTGGCGAGCGCCCACACGTCGCCGCTGTTGGGGTCGATCACGGCGGTGGCGCCCGCCGCGTAGGAGCTGAGCGCCGCCTGGGCGGCGGCCTGGACCGATGGTCGCAGCGTGGTCGTGATGTCGGCGCCAGGAACCAGGTCCGTCGCCATCAGCACCTCGTCGGCCACATCGGGCCGAACGGCCACCAGGCTCCAGCCCGGGGTCCCTCTCAGCAGGGTCTCCGCCCCGGCCTCGAGCCCGCTGCGGCCCACGAGGTCCCCGGCCCGGTATCCGGAGTCGCCGAGGCGCGTGAGGTCCTCGGCGCTGACCTCGCTCACGTACCCGACGATCTGGCCCGCCAGCGCCTCCTGGGGATAGATGCGGACGCCGTCATCCCGCGTCTCGGCCCAGACCGTCTCGTCGGTGCCGATGATTCGGCCTCGTGACCCGAGCGATCGATCGAGGCGCAGTGTTCCGGCGAGGCCCAACTCGGGGAAGATGACCTCGGGCGTCCAGCGCAGGAGCCAGCCGTCACGACCCTGGACCAGGGTCAGGCCGCGCTCGAGGTTCAACATCCCGAATCGCTCGGTGGCGATCTCGAGGCCCAGCGGCACCTCGAGCCCCGGAACCGGACCCGGAATCGGCTGGGCCGGATCGAAGCTGGGCGCGGGAGGCGCATCGGACGCCGCGGGGCTCGCCGATGCCGCGTTCGACGGACTCGGTGCGGGCGTCGGATCCGGGAAGTCGGCGGGCCGTGGCTCTGCTGGCAGCCCGACGATGCGGGGTGTGCCGGGCGTGGCGGCCAGGCTCTCCACTCGCGCCATCTCCGCGAACGCGGCGTGCAGTGCCACGAACGCCTCGAGCGGATATCGCTGGGCGAGGGCGGGATCGAGCCTCGCGTACATCGACTCGTAGTCCCCCGCGGCCCAGTCCGCAGCGTACCCGGAGGCCAGGACGACGGCGGCTTCCGCCGAGGCGGCCGGGAACGTCGTCGGGATCGGCGTGGCGTCGGGGTCGGGACCGCTGGAGCACGCGGCCAGGACGAGGACGAGGGCGGTGGCCCTACCCGTCGCGCGCCGCATGATCATCGTGCCAGGGTCACGCGGCGAAATCCCTCGGCGGCGCGGTACCCGACCCGCTCCCCGAGCTCCTCGCTCCGGCGCCGGACCCAGCGGGCGATCTCGTCGAACGATCGGAACTGGCTGTCGTGGCGGGCCAGAGCCTCGATCTTTGCGTCGAGGGTGGCGGCGATGTCGACGAGCTGGTTCGCATCATTCGTGCTCCACAGGTAGAGCTCGGCCACCTTCCAGGCAGCGAGGCCCTCCGCCTGGTGCTCGGGAAAGTTCAGGGGATCGCGAGCCGTCGGAAACACGGCATCAACCGTCACCTGCCCGACAGCGCGGTGATCCGGGTGGTTGACCCACTCGTTGTTGACGAACAGCACAGTCGGATCATGGGTCATGACGATCTCGGGCTGAAAGGACCGGATGGCATGCGTGATCCGCTCGCGGAGCCGAAGTGATGGCTCGACCTGTCCATCGGGCTCGTCGAGGAAATCGACGCGCTCGATCCCGAGCACGTCCCCAGCCTCCCGCTGCTCTCGCTCCCTGAGCGCCGCGATGGCTCCGACATCGGCCGCGGGATCGTCGCTTCCCTTCTCGCCGCGGGTGACCAGCAGGTAGCGCGCGCTGGCTCCTTCGCGAATCCACCGCGCGACCGTGCCGGCGGCGCCGAACTCGATGTCGTCCGGGTGTGCGGCGACGACGAGCACGCGGTCGGGGGTGGGCAGCTTGTCGTCAGGCATCGGGTCGCCTTCGATCGTAGCAGTCAGGCCAGGGCGAGGGTCCGGGTGCCTTCCGGGTCGAGCATTTCGGCCGTCCAGGCGTGGCACGTGAAGTAGAGCACCTGGTGCCGGAGGGCCAGATCGCGAATGGCGTCCGCGGCCCGAGCGGCGCGCTCAGCGTCGAAGTTCACCAGGATGTCGTCCATCACGACCGGCAGTGGCTCGGCATGCCGAGCGAACTCCTCGATCAGGCCGAAGCGCAGGGCGAGATAGAGCTGCTCCGCCGTGCCACGCGACAGCTCGTCAGTTACGCGCGACTCGCCGCCATCGGTCTCCACGCGCACGCTGGCATCCCCGGGCGGCGCCACGATCCTGGTGTATCGGCCGCCGGTGATCCGCGCGAAGTGAGCCTCGGCGGCCCGGATGACGTCGGGCTGGCGCTCGCGCTCGTAGCGATGGCGCGTCTCTTCCAGCAGGCGCAGCGTCACCGCTCGGACGGCCCAGGTGCGCGCCATGGCCGCCGCCGAGCCCTCGACGATGGCGAGCTCCTGCCGTAGCGCGCCGATCTCTTCTGCGGCCTCGAGCTGGCTGATCCGGGCCGCAAGGGCGCCGATCCGGCTGTGGGCTTCGGCGACCTCGGCGTCGAGGCGTTCGGCCTCGGCGGCGACGTCCGCCAGCTCAGCCTCGACGGCCGTGGCATCGGTGGCGCGCACCTCGCCGGCCAGGCCCTCGACCGCCTCGGTGCTGCCTGCAATACCGGCCAGATGGAATCGGACCTCGCGCGCCCGCGCCTGGAGATCGCGCCGTGATGCGGCCGCGGCATCGGCCGAGCGGAGCCCATCGGCGCTCGAGACGCCGTGTGCGCCAAGCAGCTGCGACAGCTCCTCGGTCTTCTGCGCCACAAGGTCCGCCGCCGGCCGCCGTCGATCCTCGAGCCGCGTGATCGCCGACGCGAGAGCGACCAGGCGCTGCTCGCCCGCCCGGGCTCGGTCGAGGCGCCCGGCAAGCGCGGTGACCGAGGCTCCGCGAAGTTCCGCATCGGCGGATGGCGACATCCCGAGCCCGAGGAGGAGTGCATCGGCGCGAGCGACGTGCCGGTCTTCCTCCTGCTCCAGGGACGCCAGCTGCCCGCGCAGGCGTTCGCGCTCCGCCGCTGCGGTTCGCGCCACGCCCGCGGCCGCCAGGATCTCGCGCGCGGCCGAGGGCGGGAGGTCGGCGGGCATGTCGCGGTCGCTCAGCCATGTGGCCCAGCTCCCCTCGGCTTCGGAGCATCGTGCCAGCGCGTCATCACGGGCACGCTCCAGCCGTATCACCTCGGCACGTCGCTGATCGAGCGATGCCGCGTGATCGCGCGCGAGGTCGGCCCGCGCTCGGGCCGTGGCGAGCTCGTCCGCCAGCTCGGCCACGGCATCCTCCTCCGCATCGGACGGCAGGCCGGCGCGTGCCAGGAGCGCTGCCCGCTCAGAGGAGCGGTCGTGCGGCGCGAGGCCAGCCAGTCCGGGAAGGACCAGGACGATCGCTCCGGCCGCCAGCCCCACGACCACCCCGACGACTGGCCAACCCAGCGCGACCCCGATGGCGAGGGTCGCAAGCGCGACCCCGATGGCGACCGCTGTGCGGGTGGGGCCGGGTCGGCCGAGGATCGGTCCACTCGGCGCACGCCACCGCTGAAGTTCCCGGAGCGTACGACGCCGCTCGTCGACGTCATCGGTCGACGCCGCGGGCGTGATCTCCGTCTCGCGGGCCTCGAGGTCGGCGCGTGCCGCCTGCCAGCGACCGGCGGTGGCGGCCGCATCCGCGCGCGCCGCGGCCAGCCGCTCCTCCGCATCGCGGGTGGCCTGCACGCTCGGAATGGAGTCGTCCAGCTCGAGCAGACGCGGCTCGATCCAGCCTCCAACTCGCGCCAACTGGTCATCGACGAGCGACGCATGCCGCGCGACGCCGGCTCCCAGCTCGGCACGGCTGGCACCTCGGGCGACGACTCCGCCACCCGCCTCGTGGACTGCGACGATCTCGTCGGAACGCTCGAGCGCGTCGCGGTCGACGCGGATCGCGTCGCGCTCCCTGCAGGCGACGGCGAGCTCCTCCTCGATGGTTGCCAGCGAACCCTGCGCCGCCTCGAGCTGGGCGATCCGGCGGTCGAGGACGGCGACCACGTCCGTCGGCAGGTCGTCGAGGGCGGCGTTGCCGGCGTCGAGGCGGACAGCGATCTCGTCCAGCTCGGCCAGGACCGGTGCCGCATCTCGCAGGCTGCGAAGTCGGCTGGCCCGCTCCCGCAGGGCGCGGGACTCTTCCCTGCGGACGAGAATCCGCGCCTCGATCGCGGCGCGCTCGGCGTTCGCGGCCTCATAGTCCTGCGGCTGCGTTGCGAGGCCCGCGATCTCGGCCCGCAGCGACTCGATCCGGCTCAGAAGCGCGTTGAGCGGGGGCTTGCTGCCACTCGGCACGAACATGTCACGCAGGTCGGCGCGCAACGCCTTCTCGAGGTCGACAGCGCTCGCGCCGCCCAGCCCGGCCCCCGCACCGTAGATCCGGCCGCGGACGCCGCTGGTCGAGAGCGTGTGAAGGTCCTGCAGCTCTCCGAGCCCGAACGCGAAGACGTTGGCAAACAGGTCGCGGTCGGCCCCGTGAAGGAGCCGATCGAGCGTCTCCTGGCCCCCCTGGTTGCCGTTCGGCGCGCGGACGGTCAGCGCGCCCCCGCCCCCGCGCTCGCCGTGGCGCTCGATCACCCAGCGTTCGTCCAAAATCGTGGCGAGGACCAGCCGGCCGCCGCGGCGTCCGCCGGCGAATGCCGGGTACCAGGTACGCCCCTCGCGGGTGGCATCGAAGCCGAACAGGAGCGCGCGCACGGCGTTCATGAAGGTCGTCTTGCCGGCCTCGTTGGCGCCGTGGACCACGGTCAGTCCGGGCTCGAGCGACCACGTCTCGTCGTGGAATCTCCCGAAGCCGTCGAGCTCGATGCGCTCGATGCGCATCAGCCGTCCCCCTCGACCGCGAGGAGCAGGTCGAGACCGAGCGCTTCGGCATCGTCGATGATGTCACCCACCAGCAGCTCGTCGTCAGGAGCCGTGGCCCGCAGGTAGCGGCGGCCACGCGGCGACTCCTCGAAGAGGGACGCGACCGACGAGCGCAGCAGCGCCTGCCAGCGCGCATGCTCCTCGGGATCGGTGCTGCGAGCGCTGCGCCGCGCGGCGGAAACGGTACGCAGGAAGTCACCCACGAAATCCGGCGTTTCGCGACGCACGTCCAGGTCGACCTCCGATCGCGTGGCGTCCCGGACCGACTCGACCCAGGCGAATGGCCGGACGCCGTCGAACTCCTCGCTCAGCAGGAGCTTCAGATGATCGACGTACCCCGGGCGAGTCGCGCTTGCGTGGAGCGGCCCACGGTCGCTGAGCCGCAGGCGAACGACGAGCGAACGCTCATCGGCTTCCTCCAGCGCGGCTCCGATCGCCACGCGCGCGGCCGCCATCAGCGCCTCGTCGTCCCGCAGGTCGGTGATCGGCAGGTCGATCGGCTGCCAGCGCACGACATCGGTCGCGACGAATGATGCGGTCACGCGACCACCCGCGTCGACGTCCACCAAAAAGCATCCGCGCGCGCCGAGCTCGCCGGGGTCCCTGCCCTGCGGGATGCCGCTGTAGTAGGCGGGCGGATCGTCGACGATCTTGCCCGGCTGGTGGATGTGGCCGAGCGCCCAGTAGTCCATGCCCGAAGCGCGGAGGTCATCCAGGGAGCACGGAGCGTAGTTCGCGTGGCCCGGTCGGTCGCCGACGTTGGTGTGCAGCAGGCCGATGTTGAACGGCGCGCCATCAGCCCCGCGCATGCCAGTCGCGTAGTTTTCGGTCACCGCCGGTCGCGGGTAGGAGCGGCCGTGAATGCGCGCAATCTCTCGGCCGTCGCGAAGCACGGGGGCGGATTCACCCGCCGCGGTGCCGAATCGGTGGGCAAGAGCAGGGAAGGCGAGGGACGGTGACCAGGCGACCCCATCCGCCGGGTCGTGGTTGCCGTGGACGACGAAGCTCGGGATGTTCGCCGCCGCCAGTCGAGCCAGGCCATCGCGGAAGCGGGTCTGACCGAGAAGGGTGGGACTGGCGACCTCGAAGACGTCACCCGCGATGACGACGAAGTCGACCTTCTCGCGCAGGGCGAGGTCGACCACGTTCCGCCAGGCATCGGTGGTTGCTGCCCGCAGGGTGCCCCGGATCTCGGGCGGCGCCTCGGAACTCAGGCCCTCGAGTGGGCTGTCGAGATGGAGGTCACCGGTGTGCAGGAAGCGAAAGGATTCGAGAGACGACACGGCCCGCCAAGCGTAGCCGATGGGCATGACAGCTCATCGGTCGCGAGGCGGGCTCGTGTCCCTGTTCCGTGCCGGCCGCTCCCCCCGGCGATCCACGCTGGACCGCGCCCGCCGGCACCGGATGCTTTGCGTCAGACGGACCGTCGCCCGCTGAGCAACTGGAACAGCAGCACGATGGCCGCGATCACCAGCAGAAGGTAGATCAGGTTTCCGCCAACGCTGGTGAGCAGGCCGAGAAGCCAGAGGACCAGCAGGATGACGATGATCGTCCAGAGCATCGAATTCTCCTCACTCCTGTGTCGAAACCCCGCGGTCGCCACGCTGCGACCTCAGTGGCCGTCGGTATCGCAGGAAGCGTGCCAGCCGGGCGACCGTGGGCTCAGTCGCTGCGCGGCCGACGTTCCTCGATCACGAGGTACACGAGCAGGACGGCTGCCAGGAGGAGGAGCAGATTGACCCATTGCCCGAGTCTCAGGATCACGCCGGCCAGCCAGGCCAGCAGGGAAAGGGCAATGGCGATCCAGATCATGGCGTCAGCGGATGGGGCTGATCGCGGCCGCGAGGGCCATGACCACCGCGATCACGATCACCATCAGGGCACCGACGGCGAGGCTCGCCACCCACACCGATCGCTCGCCGTTCACGAGCCCAGCACCTCGATCAGCTGGGCCGCGTGGGCGTCCGCCTTGACCCCTGGCAGGACGTGCTCGATGCGACCGTCTTCGCCGATGACGAACGTCGTGCGCTCGTTGCCGAAGTACGCGCGGCCGCCGGATTCCTTCTCGATCCACACTCCGAAGGCATCGGCGGCCCGATGGTCGTCATCGGTCAGGAGCCGGTACGGGAGCGCGTACTTCGCACGAAACGCGATGTGGCTGTCGCGGCTGTCGGGCGACACGCCGAAGACCGGGACGCCCGTCGCCTCAACGGCCGCCCAGCCGTCGCGCAGGGCGCAGGCCTGGGTCGTGCAGCCGGCGGTGTCATCCTCGGGGTAGAACATCAGGACGTGGCGCGTCCCGGTCAGCGAGCGCGTCGACACGACACTGCCGTCGTCGGCCGTCATCGCGAATTCGGGCGCCGTCTGGCCGGCGTCGGGCCTGTTCATCAGCACCGAGTCTAGCGCCGTCATCGCATCTCCTCGATCGCGAGCAGCACCGCGGGCAGCTCGCGCGCGACCATGCGCTCGGACAATGCCCGGGCGAAGCCGTCGACCGCCGTGGGCGCCTCCAGGTCATGGCCGGCATCGTCAACCAGCTGGAGTTGGGGGTCGTTCCCGGCGGCGGTGAGGACGGTCGCGAGCAACCTGGACTCATCGGGATCGGCCCAGGCATCTGAGGTTCCATGCGCCAGCACGACGTTGCGGTGAAGCATCGTGGCCAGCGCCAGCGACGGGGTGCCGAAGGCCTGCTCCCAGCCGGCGAGGCCGAGCTCGAGTTGCTCGGTTTCCAGCTCCAGCCGGAACGTCGGCTCGCCGCGCGCGACGCACTCGATGATCTCTTCCGACGCGCGATCGATGGCCGCCACGATCGGGTGGTCGAGGTCCGTGCCGGTCCTGGCGCGCTCGGCCACGGCCCGACGCAGCACGTCGCGAAACGATCGCGCGGACGACCCGATCAGGCCCACGGCGCCGACGGCCGGATCGCCGATCGCGACGCTCAGCGCGATGGCGGCTCCTTCGCCGTGGCCCACGATGGCCGTCCGCCGCAGGTCGAGCTCGGGACGCGATCGCATGGCGCCGACGGCGTCGCGCGCGTCGTCGATGCGCGTGAACAGGTTGCTCGACGCCCAGCTCCCCGCGGAGGCTCCACATCCGCGCGGGTCGTAGCGCACGCTCGCGACGCCGCGCGACGCGAGCGATTCCGCCACCCGCTCGAGGATACCGGGCATGGCCCCGGGCTCGGCCGGGCCATACCAGGTCGGGTGGCCGATGCGATCCCAGCCGCCGTCGGCGCCGCGAGGCAGCCAGCTCGGAACCAGGACGGCCCAGGGATGCTTGCCCTCCGCGTCGGGCAGGGTCAGGACCCCCGCCAAGGCGACGTCGCCGGCGCGAAAAGTGAGCTCGTCGCTGCGTGCCATTGGCCGATGGTACGCTCGGCCACGACCCATGGCCCATCCACGCCCGACATGGCTCGACCCGTTCTCGGGAGCGGAAGGATCCTCGCGGGACCACTAGCCGATCAGCGGTCTCCACGTCCCAAGGGCCACGCTGATCGCGATCGCGCCACCGCCGAGCCCGGCAGCCCCCACGATCCACACCCAGTCCGACGGCCGCATGCGCCGCGGTCGCGCGACGGTGCGACACGGCGCGGCACCGAAACCTCTGGCCTCCATCGCCAACGCCAGCCGCGATCCACGCCGGATGGCGCTGACGAGGAGGCCGAACACGCGGCTGGCGAGGAGCCGGATGGCCGCCACTGGCGACCGGCCCCCATCCACGCCCCGGGCGCGGCGCGCCATGCCGATGATCTCCCACTCCCGGGCGAGCAGCGGAAGCTGGCGCAGCGCGGCGAGCGCACCGATGGCGAAGCGCGGTGAGACG
>JBDSJJ010000143.1:0-5810 GCA_039917415.1 Candidatus Limnocylindria bacterium
TACGGAAAGCCGTCGCGGGCCATGCGCCATGCGATCGGCTCGAAGACCTCGGCGGCGATTCCCTCGAGCTCGCTGGCCCCGAACCACGGAACCGGCGTGTAGGCGCCCATCCCGCCGGTGTTCGGTCCGGCATCGCCGTCGCCGAGGCGCTTGTAGTCGCACGCCACGCCCAACGGCACGACAGTCTCATCCCCGATGAGCGCGAACGCGCTCACCTCCGGACCGGTCAACCGATCCTCGAGAAGCACCCGCGCCCCGGCGGCCACGCTGTCGAACAGCATCCGCACGGCGCCGGCCGCCTCGTCGGTCGTCTCGGGAACCACGACCCCCTTGCCAGCAGCAAGCCAGTCGGCCTTCACGATCGGCGGCTGCGCGGCGGCCAACACGTGGGCGAGTGCCGCCTCGGGATCGGTGAAGCTGTGAGCCGTGGCGGTCGGGACGCCCGCGCGCCGCATCTGCTCCTTGGCGAACGCCTTGCTCGACTCGAGCCGAGCGGCCGCGCGGCTCGGGCCGAACGTCGGAATGCCTGCGGAAGCCAGCTCATCGGCCAAGCCGGCGGCCAGCGGGCCCTCGGGGCCGATCACCACCAGCCCGTAGCGCTCCCGGACGACGTGGCGGGCAACCGCCGTCACATCGGTCGGGTCGAGGTCGACGTTCTCCCCGACCGCCATGGTCCCCGCATTGCCCGGGGCGGTGCGCACCGAACGAACGCCCTCGTCGCGCGCCAGGCGCCATGCGAGAGCGTGTTCGCGTCCACCGGACCCGATGATCAGTACGTCCATACGTTCGAGTCTACGGACTGCGAACGGACATCACCGATGGGATCGCTACTCCGACAACGCCTCGAGGGCGTCGAGTACCTCGGCCAACTCGTCGATGCGCTGCTGGTAGGTGCCGAGATCGCCCCGGTCGAGCGCCGACTGGGCGGCGTCGTACAGGCGCTGGGCCTCGGCGATGAGCCCGGCCACGTCGCTCGGCAGCGGCCCCGGCGTCTCTCCCGCCGAGGGCTCGGGTGTCGGCGACTCGCCCGGCGACGGGCTTGGCTCCGGCTCCTCCGGCGGCGGCGGCTCGGCCTCGCCCAGGAGCTGGCGCAGGCCCTCCTCCACCGTCTCGGCGAAGGCGACCCGTCGCTGGTCGACCATGATCACCCGGACGAACTCGGGGAAGGGAGCGCCCTCGGCCTGGAGGAAGATCGGCTCGATGTAGATCAGCCCGTCGTCGCCGATCGGCAGCACGAGCAGGTTGCCACGCACCACGCGCGATCCGGCGTTCGACCACAGGGTGAACTGCTCGCTGATCGTGTCGTTCTGGTTGATGCGCGCCTCGACCTGGGCCGGCCCGAGGGTGGTCGTGTCCGAGGGGAAGCGGAAGATGATGCGGTCGCCGTAGAAGCCCGGATCCGATCGGGCCGCGGACCACGCGATCATGTTCGGCCGACTCTCGGCGACGAGCGGCTGGATCAGCACGAACTCCGGCTCGTCCTCGCCGGGAATGCGCATCGTGACGTAGTACGGCTCCATCGGCGCCGCCTCGCTGGTCGAGACGTCCGCCGGGATCGCCCAGCGGTCCTCCTGGTTGTAGAAGGTTGCCGCCCCAGTGTCCGTCGAGGGCAGGTGGTAGACCAGCGACGCCTGGTTCTGGGCCGTGAACAGGTCCTCGGGATAGCGGAGGTGGGCCCGCAGCTCGTCGGAGAGCGCGTCGATCGGCTGGAAGAGCGTCGGGAAGATCCGCGCGTAGGCCGCAATGATCGGGTCGTCGGCATCGGCGATGTAGAAGTCCACGCTGCCGTCGTAGGCATCCACCACGACCTTCACACTGTTGCGCACGTAGTTGGCTCCGGCGAACGGGCCGGTCCCGAGCGGCTGCGCGTTCGGGTAGCGGTTGCTGACCGTGTAGGCGTCCCAGATCCAGACCAGGCGGTCATCGGCGCTGACGAGGTACGGATCGGCGTCGTAGGCCAGGAATGGTGCGAGCTCGGGCACACGCTCCCGGATGTCGCGCTTGAACAGGACCTGCGAATTTTCGGTCAGCTGGTTGCTGATGAGCAGGTTGAGATCGCTGAAGCGCAGCGCAAAGAGCGCGCGGGTCAACGGGTTGCCGATCCCGACGCCAGACGTGCCGTCCCAGGTGGTGACCGCACCGGTCTCGCGGTCGTCAAGCGGGAAGTCGAACTCGTCGGTGGTCGTGCCGGTGACGACGTACGTGTCGGTCTCCTCGCCGAAGTAGATGCGAGGCTGCGTCACCGGCAGCTGGGGATCCCGATTGATACCGCTGACCAGGTAATCGGGCTGGCCCTGCGGGGTGACGGCGTCGACCGGGACGGCCGTGATGCCGTAGCCGTGGGTGAAGACGAGCTTCTCGTTCGTCCACGTCCGCGCCTGGTCGGCCAGCCGGTCGATGTCGAGCTCGCGAGCGCTCAGCATGATCTGGCGCTGCTCGCCGTTGATCTGGTAGCGGTCGATGTCGACATCGCGGAACGTGTAGTACTGCCGCAGGATCTGCTGCTGCCCGAACGTCGTGAGCAATGGGCGGTAGTCCCACAGGCGCAGGTTGTCGACGGTGGCCTGGTCGCCGGTGATGACCTCGCGTGTCAGCTCCTGCTCGCCGGTGAAGGTGCGGGTCTCGACATCGAGATCGAACGCGGCGCGAGTCGCCTCGAGATGGTTTTGCAGGAACGGCCGCTCGACCGTGAGCTCGTTGGGCTCGACCTGGACGCGCTGCACGAAGCTCGGGTACAGCCCTCCGACCAGGATCGAGAGCACGAACCAGGCGCCTGCCGCGAGCCCGAGCAGCCACAGCGTGCGGAAGAACGTGTTCGCCAGCAGCAGGCCGGCTGAGACCAGCGCGACGACGGTCAGGATCACGTAGGCGGGGTACTGAGCGTTCATGTCGGTGTAGGTGGCGGCCTGCACGGCGCCGCCGATGCCGCGTGTCGAGTACGCGAGCTCGGAGATGTCGAGCTGGTACCCGGCGGCGATGACGACAAGCAGGAGCGCACCGATGACCGACAGGTGCGCCCGCACCGGCGCCGTCAGGTGGAACTGCCAGTGCAGGGCCCGCGCGGCATACGTGCCCAGGGTCAGCAGGCCGATGACGATGAGCGTGGTCGAGGCCCACCCGAGGAGGAAGCGCCAGAACGGCAGATCGAAGATGTAGAAGCCGATGTCGCGTCCCAGCGTCGGATCGGTGACGCCCCAGTCGCCGCCGTTGAAGAACAGCAGGACGGTCTCCCAACTGCCGCTCCATGCGGCGCCCGAGCCGAGGGCCAGCAGGAGCGCGATCACCACCAGCCCGATACCGATGAGGCGCGAGGCATCCGGCAGCTCGATTCCGCCCAGCTGACGCACGGGGGCCTGAGGCACGATGCGCCCGGCCAGCCAGACGCTGAGCAGCACCGGGACGAGCATGGCCCCGAAGCCGATGCCGAACAGCGCGAGCTGGGCCCAGAACCGAGTGAACAGGACGTCGCGCCGGTCGAGCGCGCCGTACCACATGACGTCGGTGATCAGGTTGACGACACCGCCCAGCAGGCCGAGCACGAAGAGCAGGGCGATGAGACCGCCGCCGATGACGACCCATCGGCGCCATGGCAGGTCCGCACCGGCTACCGGCGGAAAGTTCGGGCCGTTGCCGCCGCCGTTGGTCGGTCCCGATCGGCGCGTCTTGCGCTCCTCATCGATCGGCGTGACGTTGCGCTCGGAGTTCGGCCGGCGCTCAAAAGGCCGTCCCTCGCTGCGGGCGTCGGCCTCTTCCTGGCGGCGTTGCAGCTCCTCGAGGAGCTTGTCGAACCACGATGACATGTGGCGACCCATGCTACCCGGTCCGGCTCTGGACCGGATTCGGCACGCTGAGGTGTCGCGGAACGTGCCGATTGCCGCAGGCGCAACCAATTACGAGGAACGAGGCTCCAGGGCTTGATCCTTGACCGTGAATTGCGGTCTGCGGCAACTAGCGGCTGCGATCCGGCCCAACCTCGTAGTTGGTTGCGCTGGCCGCAAACGGTGTACTCCAGGGCTGCCCGACGCCGACGCCGCTGATCTGCCCATCGGCCTCATCGGACGTCCTGCGAATTCAGGACGATGCCGTCCGCGCTGTAGGCCGTGATCGAGACGATCGTGTCCGTCGCGGGGTACACCATCACGAGCAGCCCCGACCCCGACCCGGCGATCCCACCCGGTATGACGGGCACGTCGTAGGTGGTGCCGTCAGCCGCGCGGGCGCTGACCGACTCGACGCTTTCGTCAACGAAGCCGTGGACGGCACGGACGGTGCCCATGTCCGCCCCGACCGTGACCGAGAGAAACGGTTCGCCCTCCGCCAGCGGGCCACAGTCGAGATTCGAGATCGTGACGAGGTCAAGCTGCCGGCACACCAGGTCTCCGGACTCCCACACCAGGATCCGCCAGCCCGCACCACCGACGACGCCGGTCGCCGCAACCGTGATCTCGCCGTCCGGCTCGGGCGCTCCCGGAAGCAGATCGATCGGCCCGGTAGGCATCGGAACGGGCGAGCCGCCAATGCCGCACCCGGTGAATACCAGGATCGCGATCAGACCGGTCAGGATCCCCCGCATCGGCTCACTCCCACTCGATGGTGGCGGGAGGCTTCGAGCTGATGTCGTAGACCACGCGGTTCACGCCGGGGACCTCGTTCACGATCCGGCTGCTGATCTTCGCGAGCACGTCGTAGGGCAACCGCGCCCAATCGGCGGTCATGCCGTCATCCGAGGTGACCGCGCGGATGGCGACGACGTTGGCATAGGTCCGTCCGTCCCCCATGACCCCGACCGAGAACACGGGCGTCAGGATCGCGAACGACTGCCACAGCGACCGATACAGCCCCGCGCCCTTGATCTCGTCGATCACGATCCAATCGGCCTCGCGCAGGGTGTCGAGCCGCTCGGCCGTCACCTCGCCGATGATCCGTATGGCAAGCCCCGGCCCGGGGAACGGCTGGCGCTGGACCATGGCATCCGGCAGCCCGAGCTCCAACCCCACCCGCCGCACCTCGTCCTTGAACAGGTAACGCAGCGGCTCGATGAGCTTGAAGCGCAGGTCGGACGGCAGACCCCCGACGTTGTGGTGCGTCTTGATCTTCTGCGACGTCTTGGTCTCCGACGTCTTTGACTCGATGACATCGGGATACAGGGTGCCCTGGGTCAGGAAGTCGATCTGGCCGATCTTCGCGGCCTCCTCCTCGAAGACGCGGATGAACTCGTCTCCGATGATCCGGCGCTTCTCCTCCGGATCTTCCACGCCCGCGAGTCGCGCGAGGAAGCGTTCGCGCGCGTCCACCATCACGAGCTGCATGCCGAGGTCCCGCTCGAAGGTGACCCGCAGCAGCTCCGACTCGCGCTTACGCATCAGGCCGTGGTCAACATAGATGCAGGTCAGCTGGTCACCTATGGCCCGATGCACGAGCGTCGCCGCCACGGCCGAGTCCACGCCGCCCGACAGTGCGCAGATGACGTGGCCGTCTCCCACCCGCTCGCGGATCTCCGCGACCGTCGTGTCGACGAGGTTCGCGGCGGTCCAGTTGTCGCGCACCCCGGCGATGCCGACGACGAAGTTGCGCAGGACGTCGCGCCCGATCGGGGTATGGACCACCTCGGGGTGGAACTGGATGCCGTACAGGTTGCGGCCGGCATCGGCGAGGCCGGCGTAGGGTGTCGAATCGGTCTGCGCCGTGGATGTAAATCCCTCCGGAGGACGAAGGATGGAGTCGCCGTGGCTCATCCAGACCGGCTGCTCGCGCTCGATCCCGACGAACAGGCCTGCGGAATCGGTCACGCTGACGGTGGCCGGGCCGTA
>JBDSJJ010000144.1:0-4822 GCA_039917415.1 Candidatus Limnocylindria bacterium
ACGCCAGCAACACCGGCGAGCTGATCTTCGAGGACTGCCGGGTGGCCGCAGAGAACATGCTCGGTGGCGAGGGCGAGGGCGACAAGCTGTTCCTCAAGACCCTCGACGGGGGACGGATCGGCATCGCCTCCATGGCGCTGGGGTTGGCGCAGGCGGCCTACGAGGCCGCATCGGCCTATGCCAAGGAGCGTCGGCAGTTCGATCGGCCGATCGGTTCGTTCCAGGGTGTCGCCTTCAAGATCGCCGACGCCGCCACGACGATCGACGCGGCTCGGCTCATGACCTATCGCGCGGCGTGGCTCAAGGATTGCGGCAAGGCGTACAGCACCGAGGCGGCCATGGCCAAGCTCTATGCCTCCGAAGTGGCGCGCGATGTGACCAACGATGCAGTCCAGATCCACGGCGGCTACGGCTACATCACCGAGTACAAGGTGGAGCGTTACCTGCGCGACGCGAAGCTGACCGAGATCGGGGAGGGGACCAGTGAGATCCAGCGCATGGTGATCGCGCGCAACCTGCTCGGCATGCGCGCGATGTAGCTCGGGGTGATGAGTTCGACAGCGATTGAGGAGTTTGCGATACGCTGTGCGTACCGGCTCGTTCGTTCGAAGGCCGAGCTCCACAACCTGAGAGGTGCCCCATGAGCAGCCGCATCAACGAGCTGGACGCGATCGTCCGGCAGTTCGACCTCAACGATCATCCCTTCTACACCGAGTGGCGCGCGGGAACGCTTCCCGTGGCTCGCCTGGCGGAGTACGCCGACGAATGGGCGCCCTTCATCAGGGTCGTGGACCAGGGCTGGGACCGTCTGGGCCATGCCGACTACGCGGCCGAGGAGCGTGAGCACGATGCGCTGTGGCAGGTGTTCCGCTCGGCACTCGGCGCCACGTCGCCCATGACCCGACCGCAGTCCAAGACGCTGCTGGCCGTCGGCGAGAATTCCTTCGCCGCGGTACCGGAGGCGCTGGGGGCCCTGTACAGTTTCGAGGTTCAGCAGCCGAAGACCGCGTCGAGCAAGCTCGCCGGCTTGCGCGAGCACTACGCCGGCACCGTCGACGAGGCCGCGCAGCGGTACTTCGTGGAGCACGCCGTCGAGACCGACGAGCCCGCGATGCTGGCCGAGCTGATCGACGGCTTGTCGGAGGGCGAGTTCGCCCGCGCCAAGACGGCCTGCGCCGTGTTCAGCGCCGCTGCGTGGGGCGCCCTCGACGGGGTGTACTACACCGACTGAGCGGTCAACGCCGGGCGGCCATCGCCACGAAGGCATCCAGCGAGCTCGGGTCGACGAGCGAGCCGCGAGCGGCGGCAATATCGGGATCAGTGCCGGTGAGGATCCGCTTCACGGGCACCTCCAGCTTCTTGCCCGACAGCGTGCGCGGGACGGAGGGGACCGCGGCGATCTCGTCGGGGACGTGGCGCGGCGAGAGCTTCGTCCGCAGCTCGGCGGCAATCGCGGCTCGCAGCCCATCGTCGAGTGTCCGACCCGGTGCGAGTGACACGAACAGGAGCAGGCGGTCATCGGCATCGAGGTGAACGACCAGCGAGTCGGACACTCCGTCGATGGCCTCGACCACGGCATAGAACTCGGCGGTCCCGATCCGGACGCCGCCCCGATTGAGCGTCGCGTCCGAGCGGCCGCTGATCACGCACGAGCCACGCTCCGTGAACGTGATCCAGTCGCCATGCCGCCAGGCCCCGGCGAAGTCGTCGAAGTACGCCGCTCGGTAGCGCTCGCCGTCCGGATCGTTCCAGAACCCGACGGGCATCGACGGCATCGGCGCGGTGATCACCAGCTCGCCCTGCTCGCCGACGAGTGGCGCCCCGTCGGGCGCGAAGGCTTCGACCGCGCATCCCAGGTGCCGGCACGAAAGCTCGCCCTCCCACACCGGGACCAGCGGCGAGGCCCCGACGAACGCGGTGCAGACGTCGGTTCCCCCCGAAACCGACTGCAGCTGCGCGGTCGGTGAGATCGCGTCGTAGACGTAGCGGAATCCGTCGACCGGCAACGGAGCCCCGGTCGAGCCGATCCCGCGCAGCGCAGAGAGGTCCGCGATCTCGCCCGGACGGAGTCCGTCTTTGCGGCACGCCATGAGGTACGGCGCGCTCGTGCCGAAGTAGGTGACGCCTTCCTCCGCGGCCAGTCGCCACATGGTGCCCAGGTCGGGATGGGCCGGTGAGCCGTCGTACAGCACGATGGTGGAACTGACCGCCAGGCCGCTCACCAGGTAGTTCCACATCATCCAGCCGGTGGTGCTGAACCAGAAGAACCGGTCGGATGCTCCGAGGTCATGGTGCAGGGCGTGGATCTTCAGGTGCTCGAGCAGGATCCCGCCATGCCCGTGGATGATCGGCTTCGGCAGGCCGGTCGTGCCGGAGCTGTACAGCACGAAAAGCGGATGGTCGAAGGGCACCGGCTCGAACGTGAGCGGGGCAGCTTCCGAAAGGAGCTCCGTCCACGACAGAGCATCGGGAATCCGCACGCTGGCGGCGTCGAGGTAGGGGAGGACCACCGTCGACGACAGGCTCGGCAGCGCGGCTCGGATCTCGGCGATCTCGCTCGTGCGATCGACCGTGCGCCCTCCGTACCGGTAGCCGTCGATGGTCAGGAGCAGCGTGGGCTCGATCTGGCTGAACCGGTCGACGACGCTGCGCGTGCCGAACTCCGGGGCGCAGCTGGACCACGTTGCCCCGAGGGATGCCGTGGCGAGCACGGCGATGACCGCCTCAGGCACGTTCGGCAGGTAGCCCGCAACCCGATCGCCGGCCCCGACGCCCAGGCGCGCCAGACCGGCGCGGCAGCACCCCACCGCATCACGCAGCTCGTCCGCCGTCAGAGTGATCCGCTCGCGGGTCTGAGATCGCGCGACGAGCACCACGTCGTCGCCGTCGCGACCGTCGAGCCGCAGGCAATGCTCGGCCCAGTTGAGGCGCGCGCCGGGGAACCATCGCGCGCCGGGCATGGTCCGATCCTTGAGAGCCGGGCCGCGCTCGGTGTTGGACCGAACGTCGAAGTGATCCCAGACCGATGACCAGAACGCTCCGAGATCCTCGATGGACCAGCGCAGGAGCTCGTCGTAGGTCGCGAATTGCAGGCCGTGCTCGGCTTCCAGCCAGGCGAGGTAGGCGCCGATGCGGGTGCGCTCACGCGCGTCGGGCGGCGGGGACCAGAGGACGCGAGGCTGTGCCATGCATCGGATGATGCCAGAGGGGACGCTATGCTCATGCCTCCGATGCACCTGCCCGTCGCGCTCCTCGTCCTCCTGCTGAGCGCACCGCTGCCCGCACCGAACGCACCGATGGCCGTGGCCGCCATTCCTGAGGAGCCGGGCGTGGTGATTCTCCCCGACGCCCAGGTGCTCCAGACCATCGCGGTCGACGTCGATGGAGACGCGCGACGCGAGATCGTCCGCCTCATCCGTGACGCCGATGAAGCCGTCCTGGCCGAGATCTGGGGACAGGACGGTGACGACTGGGCCCTGCGCGGCACCGCGGTCGAGGTCGTGCCGCCTTCACGGATCGGGGCGCGGATCGACCCGGTTTACCTCGCCACGCCGGTCCAGGCGCTCGTCCGTCGGGTCGAAGGTCGCGAGCGGGTGACGATCGCCAGCCAGCCGCATTTCGAGGAGATCGACGTCGGGCCGCCGTGCTGCCTCGTCCTCCAGGACCTTGCCATCGTGGATGGGGCCGCGGATGCGACGCGCGTCGCCGAGCCGAGCGATTTCGCCGACGCACTGCTCGTGCTCGACTTCGACGGAGACGGGACGGACGAGCTGCTGTCGACGCAGTCCCTGCCGCCACTCGGCGACCTCGAGTTCCCGATCCTGGCGCGCGTCCACCGCTGGGCGGGCGACGCATTCGCGCGCCCGACCGAGACGCGACTTCCCGTCGGGTCCGGCCATGCGCCGGTCGTCGTCCGGGACAGCGACGGCCTGCCAGGCGACGAGGCGGCCATCCTGTCCGAGGCGCCCGGCCTGCCCCAGGTCTACCGCCTGCGGCTCGTCGACGGTGACGAGCTCGTGGTCGACGCGGGCGGGGTGCCGGCGCGCCAGGTCGCCGGGGTGGGTCTGTCCGAGGGCCGCGGCGTGGCGCTCGTCGACTCGTCGGGCGGGCTCACGCTGGCCACCTGGGCGCCGGGGGGTGCATTGGTCCCGGTGCCGTCGGTCCCGCTGCCGCAAACGGGTGTCCGGATCGTCGGAGTCGTGCCCATCGATGGCGAGAGCGTCGTGATCCATGAGCCGCGCAGCGAGGCCGTTCATCTCGTGGATCTCGCGAACCCGACGACATTCACCGCGATCACCGTGACCCGAAGCCCCGCCGCCGCAGCCCTCTCCGATTCGCCGTTCGTCAGCTTCAGCGGCACCGTCCCTGGTGGCGGGATCGACGGCGAGCCGCTGGTGATTCACCAGGGACGGCTGATCCCGTCGCCCGTGGCCAGCCAGTTCGCGAGCACCTCGGTCATCTCGAGCCTTGGCGGGGCTCAGCCGGTCGGGCTCGTCGGCGATCGTGACCTCCTCGTCCTCGACCATTCGCCGCGCGGCCTGGTCGGTGCGGCCGGCATCGAGGGCGGCGCGCTGGACGTCCCGGCGGTGCGTGCCGGGTCGTGGACCAGCATCGTGCCGTTCGCGATCTTCACGGAGCGCGAGGCCGACGACGGACAGCTCGATCCGCCGCTGCGCGATGCTCGACCACTGGATGATCGCGGCACGATCGAGGTCGGTCCTGGGGGGTTCGCGGCCGAGATCTCCGCGCCGCCGGGCTCCCGGATCTACGCCGCTGACGCGGACCCCTCGGTGATCAGCGGCCCGATCGTGGTGCCCGCCTC
>JBDSJJ010000145.1:0-3334 GCA_039917415.1 Candidatus Limnocylindria bacterium
TCTCGACATGGCGAGCTGGCAGTGGATCTTCCTGCTCAACGTGCCGATCGGCATCGTCACCCTGCTGCTCATCTACGTGGTGGTCGGCGGGATCGAGACGCCGCGGGTCCGGGCGTCGCTCGATCTCGGCGGCGCGCTGCTGTTGACGATCGCGCTCGGCTCCGGCATCGGCGCCATCACCGTCTCGGGTGCTACCGGCTGGCTGGATCCTCTCGTGCTCGGCGGTCTGGCTCTCGCAGCGCTGAGCGGCATCGCATTCGGGTGGCTCCAGCTCCGCTCGACGTCGCCACTCATCGACCTGCGCCTCTTCGCCGACCGCGCGTTCAGCTCGGCAAACGCCGTGAGCCTGCTGACCGGCTATACGCTGGCGACCGCGATCATCGGCGGGCCGGTCTTCGTCAACCGCGTGCTGTTCGGGAGTGACGCACACGCATCGATCGTTCTCACCGCCCTCACCGTGGCGATCGCCGGTGGGGCGCTGGCAGGCGGCGTGGCCTCGGCCTTCATCGGCGAGCGGATCGTCAGCGTGATCGGGGTCGTGGCGAGTGCGGTCGGGCTGTGGCTGGCTCTGGGTTGGAGTGTTGACACCGACCTCGATCGGCTGGTCCGCGACCTCGCGATCTATGGAGCCGGCTTCGGGCTCACCGTGGCGCCGCGAGCCACGGCGGCAGTCGAGGCGGCCGGTGCCGGAGCGTATGGAGTTGCGAGCGCCATGCTGCAGATCACGCGCACGATCGGCATGAGCGTGGGCCTGGCGCTCTTGACCTCGATCGGTCAGAACCGGATCGACGAGCTCTCCGCGCTCATCGCCGACCCGGTGCTGCGCGACGAGCTGGTGCTCGAGCTCGGCCGGGACGAGTTCGTCGGCGTCGACCCGCGGGCGTCGCTGGCCCTGGTCGAGGTGCTCGAACGCTGGTCGCAGGGCCAGTCGGCGGAGGTCCTCACCCAGGTCTTCGCCATCGCGCTCGGCGTCGGCCTCGTTGCGTTCATTCCCGCCTGGTTCGTTCGCGGCCGGAGAAGGGTCTAGCCGGCCGGCTCGGCGATCACCACCAGCTCGCCCCAGTTGCGGTTGAAGCCCTGCGACGTCTGCAGCGTGAGCCGCTCGTAGTCCGTCGGCACGGTCCACGAGGCACCCTCGTCGCAGTTGTCGTGGATCTGGAGGGCCAGCGGCGGGTTCGGCGGGTTGTTCTGTGTGGCGTTCGGGTCCGGGCAGGCGACATTAGGGCGCACCTCGGTCACGACGTAACGGAGGACCGAGTCGTCGGACATGCGGACGAGCACCTCCGCGCCGATCTGCACGTTCCAGAGTGGCTTGAATAGGCTGTTCAACGCGTGTGCGAACACGTACGCGTTCGCGTTCCGGCCGGGCTGGTTCCCGGCCCGCAGGATGTACGCCGCGTCGGTCGGCGGAAAGCTGTCCGTCTGCGCGTCCTGTGACTGGCGGACCAGGACATTGATGCCGACCGACGGCAGCTCGAGCTGCGCGGCGGTCACACTGGACGGCATCGGCTCCGGCGTGGGCGTGGGCGTCGGGCTGGCCGCCACCGTCGCCGATGGCCGTGGGGTCGGCGTCGTCCGCGCCACCGGGCTTGGGCTGGGCGTCGTGATCGGTGGCAGACTTGGGGTCGTCGGTTCGTCCAGGTCCAGGGTGCCGGCGATAATGAGCACGACCCCCGCAACACCCAGGATGATCGGGAGCGCCCATGACGAAAGACGCTTCACGCGGCCGAGTCTAGCCGCATGACCGAATCAGCGCTGCATCGCGCCCGGAGGCTGGCGTCCGACGCCCTCGCCGACGAGCCGGCCGGCATCCTCACGGACTTCGATGGCACCCTGTCGCCGATCGTCGCCGACCCGGCGCAGTCCCAGCCGGTGGATGGCGCCACGGGCTGGCTCGCCGAGCTGGCAGCACGGCTGGCGGTCGTCGCCGTGATCACCGGCCGCGCCCCGACGGACGTGCGACGAATGCTGGGCGTGCCCGGCCTGCTCATCGCCGGGAACCACGGCACCGAATGGCTCGAACCCGGGGCCGATCGGCCGGAGGCCCTCGCCGATGCGGCGGCCATTCACGCGCAGCTGGAGCTGGTGCTGGGCAGGCTTCCCGTCGAAGCCGGCGTGGCAGTGGAGCACAAGGGCGCATCGCTGACGGTCCACTATCGGAACGCGCCCGACCCGGACGCGGCGCTGGGCCGGATCGAGACGGCACTGGGCGCGCTCGATGGCTCTCGTCTCGAGGCCCGCCGCGGGCGCATGAGCATCGAGCTGCGCCCGGTCGGGATCGGTGACAAGGGGACGGCAACCGAGCGGGTGATCGCGCGCTTCGGTCTCCGAGGTGTGGTGGTCATGGGTGACGACATCACCGACCTGGACATGTTCGGCGTGCTCGCGCGTCTGCGCGCCGCCGGCGCGATCCGTGGGGCGATCATCGGAGTCGGTGGCGCTGACAAGGAGACGCCGGCCGCTGTCCGCGACGCGGCCGATGTCATGCTCGACGACCCGGCACAGGCGGCCGAACTCCTCGGCCTGCTCGCCAGCACCTGACGGCTCGCGTCCGGCCCACCATGAGGCATCGCGGCGTTTCCAACGTATCCTGAGACGACATGCCAACGTTCCGCGCCTCCCCGATTCGCATCGGCGCCGCCGCACTCATCATCCTGGGCATCCTGGGCATCGCCATTGCGCTGCTGCTGTCGGGGAATGACGACCGCGCCCGTGGCGAGAGGCCCTCGGGCGCCGTGCCCTCGGCGAGCACCGGCGCCGTGGATTCGGCGGCCACGATCGACGGGCGAATCGCATTCTGGGAGGCGCGGGTGGCCGCAAACGCGACCGATTACTCCAGCACGCTCGCGCTGATCGATGCCTACCTGACCCGCGTGCGCGCTACCGGGGACCTGTCGGACATCACCCGTGCCGAGACCGCGCTCGATCGAGCTCGGGACCTCGCTCCCGTCAACGACGTCGGACTGACCCTGCGCGAGGGGTTCGTCGCGTTCACGAGCCACCAGTTCGTCGAGGCCCGCGATGCCGCTCAAGACGTGCTGCAGCGGGATCCGGGCAACGAGTCGGCGGTCGCGCTCTACGGTGACGCGTCGATCGAGCTGGGGCACGAGGTGGCGGCCCGCAGAGCGTACGAGGAGCTCGAGCCCCTGGAAACGGCGGCCGTCCTCTTGCGCGTCGCTCGTCTCGAGCAACTGACCGGCGACCTCGAGGCGGCGGAGGCAACGATGCATTCCGCGATCGCGACCGCGGAGACGGAGGGCTTTCCCGACCAGGTCGCCGCCTACCGCCTCCAGCTCGCCGAGCTGCTGCGCGGTGAGAATCGGCTGGACGAGGC
>JBDSJJ010000146.1:0-5821 GCA_039917415.1 Candidatus Limnocylindria bacterium
AGCCGAGCGTCCTCCTCTGGATCTTCTTCGCGCTGGCGGTCTGCCTCGAGCGGTCGACGTCGCCGATTCGGTCAGCACGCGGTGGCAGAAGCTGTGGAAGTTCGAGACCGTGAGCCGCGTGGCGACGGCTGGCCCGACCGCCTCCTGGATCCGCTCCCTGAGCTCGCGCGCCGCCTTGACGTTGTACGTCAGGACCAGGAGATGCTCCGGCAGGAGGTCTGGCTTCGTGTCCAGGAGCCACTTGACGCGCTCGACGATGACTCGCGTCTTGCCCGTGCCGGCGCCCGCGATGACCACCACGGGACCATCGCCATGCTCGACGATCGCGCACTGCTCATCCGTCAGCGGAAACTCGTGGCGCTCGGTGGCAGCCGGCGGGGCTAGTGCGATGGTCGTTCCCTCCTACGGCGCATTGTGCCCGATGCATGCAAGGTGATTCGGCCGCCGATCCGCATCGGCCTGAAGGCCATCGTGAGGTGCGCTTGCGACAGCTCACTCGTCGCGTTTCCGCCGCTGTCAGCGGTTATAGCGTTAGTGATATATCCGCTGACAGATCCCGAGACCACGCCACAGTGAACCCGATCGGGCCGGTTCAATAGCCAAGGACCGAGGCACCCTGACGCTCAAAATCGGGACGGTTGCGAGTCACGACGGTCGCACCCAGTCCGGCAGCCGCTGCAGCGATCAGCGCATCACCCAGACCAAGCTTGCCGCCGGACCGATGGCGTCGCAGTCGGGCATCGGCCGCGAGGCGCGCCGCGGCCGGATCGGTTGCCACGAAGTCGAGCCGCTCAAGAAGCCGTGACACGACCGCGAGGTGCTCATCCGAGCCGCCCGACAGCGCTTCGCACACGACCACGTCGCAGGTGAACAGCTCCGCGCCGTCTTCGTACAGCTTGTGCAGCAACGCCATCGCGGGCTCGTATCCATGTGCGTGGTCGATGATCAGTGTCGTATCGAGCAGGTAGCGCATCGGCTACTCGGTCTCTTCGGCACGCAACTCTTCGACCCAGCGCGCCACCTCGTCCGGGCTCATCCATCCGGGCTTGCCGACCATGGCGCCGGCGGTTTCCCGGATGGCGGCACCGAGGGCGTCGCGGCGCACGCGTTGTGCCACCGCATCGGCGACGTACCGGCTGCGCCCGCGGGGCCCGGCGAACCGATCCACCTCGGCCAGCAAGGCCACCGGCAGCGTCACATTGGTTCGCGCAAGCTGAGCACGGTTATCGTGTGTCATGGTGTGTGCAATTGTATCACACGGCCGCTCGGAAGAGCGCGACGTGGATCGCGCGGGGGTAGTGGACCAGGGCAGTCCCGACCAATTTCGGGGCGCTGAACCGAACGTCGTGGCCGAGGCCGACCGACGGAGCGACGGTGGGCTTCCCGACCGCCGCGGTGGCCCGCTTCAGCATTCGGTCGAGCGCGTCACCGTGCAGCCCGCGATGCTTCGGCTTCGGCGCGGCTCCGGCGGCAATCGCACGTTGGCGGTCCAGGAGGGCCGAAGCTGCGGAACCGACGAGGCGCGACCACTGACGCTCCATCGTCTCGGCCGAATCGAACAGGTCGAGCCCGACGAGCTCGTTGTGCAGCCCGACCGCGATGCCTCGGGCACCGGGCGGCATCGGGAAGGCGCGGAGCATCTCCCCCAGCGTCCGCTCCTCGGAGCGGTAGACGTCGTGGAGCGCCTGGGTCGACGAGTGGGTGCTGGACCGCGCCTGCCGCTCCCCGATCTCGTGCCAGATGGCGCCCTGGTCGGCCGCGTAGCGGACCTCGCCAGACGTCCGGTCCTCGTGAACCGACCGCGTGACCTGCTGGGCCACCATGCGGCGCATCGAGTGGTCGACCGGACGAGATGCGTCGAAGCGGCGCCCGCTGTTCCATCGGCCCATCTCGAGGCAGCTCACGGGGATGGAGGTGGTGCTCGCGGCCTTGAGCAGGATGGAGATGTTGATGATGCGGTTCTGGGCGCCGCCGATGATTGTGTCGCCGTCCAGGATGAGCACCGGCATCGCCTTGGTGATGGCGTCGACGGTCGGGACGGTCTGCATCGGCGACTCGGTGACCTCGATGGCCGCCGATGCATGCGCCTGGTCCAACGTCAGCTCTTCGGGCTGGCGGTTGGGCTGGCTTGACTCGAGCGCGATGACGGTCAGGCCGTCTCGCCACATGCTAACGATGGGCTGGATGGACTCGATGGCGCGGCGGACGGCGGTGGCCGGGCCGCGGGTGCCGGTGGACGTGGTGGTGGATGTACTGGGCATCGGTCGTTCCCCTTCGGTGGCGATCTCGCGAGTCGGCGGCTCCCCCCGGGTCGCCGACTCGCGTCGATCGGATGCCCAGCTTCATCGGCGTTCGTGACAGCTCAGCCGTCACCGGAATTGTTGCGCGGTGCGGCGGTGCACCGGATCCGTGGGCCGCGAGCCGCTCGGAGACGCGGCGTCGAATCAGTGAACACATCGGCACGCCCCCGCTGTCGCTCCGCCCGCAGGGCGTCTCCGAAACTGTCAGCCGATATACCACTAACGATATATTCGCTGACAGCGTGGAAGACCCCGCGGAGGATGGCGCTCGATTCAGGCGGCCGACCCGCCGAAGAGAGGCCAGAAGCGCGCGCCGCGGGCTTGCGACGCGTCCACCGGTCTCCGGATCAGCCTACGTTGGGATCCTCGTTCATCTCGTCCCTGAGCGCGCCGAGGATTTCCAACTCGACGCGGTCCTTCGGCCGGCCCGCGGCGCGCTTCATCCGGATGAGGTCGTCGAGCGAGGCGACGCGGATGACCAGACCGTCCTCGAGCTCGGCCTGCTCGGCGTTGACGTCCAGCTCCTCGAACCCGCTGGTGCCGGCCGGCGTGCCGAGGATGTCAAGATCGCCGTAGGCTGTCGTCAGGGTGAAGGTGTCTCCACGCTGGAGGGTCCGCCAGTCGGGGTGGAATGGCACATCGGGCGGGGCGCCTCGCAGCACTGATCCGAGTTCACCCAGGGCTGCGGCCAAGCGTTCCAGGTTCTCGTGGTCCCGCGCGTAGCAGACGTCGATGTCGACCGTCAGGGTGGGCGACCCGTGCGCCTTCGCGGCCAGCCCTCCGATCAGCACGAACCGGACGCGATGCGCCTGGAGTCGACGCAGGATGTGGATGGGGTCAAATCGGCGGGGTTTCATCGGCGGGGCTTCATCGGCGGATCCGGAACGCGGGGAGCCCACGCGCCTCCTCAACGGCCAGGCGGATCCGCTCGGCCGGGGTCATGCGCAAGCGGTCCCGTATCAGGGAACGATCCACGCCCTCGCCGAGCCGCCGATCGACCCATACCTCATGGCCCGCGGCGCGGAGGAGCCGTCCTAGTGTGTTTGCGCGGGGTGACACAAGGCCGGCCTCGACCCGACCCACGGTCGCCTGAGGCACGGATGCCGCACTCGCCAGTTCTCGCTGTGTCATCCCTGCCCGCCGGCGTGCGCTCCGCACCATTTGCGCTGCGTCCATGGGCTCGATGATAGCAGATGTGCTATCAGCTGGACCGTACGACCGCGATCACGGCTACCTTCGAGGTAATCGCGGACGCATGCTGAATGTCGGGCCAGCCGACCTGCGTACTGTCAACGAATATATCAGTAACGCGATATTCGCTGACAGCGGGCAACCTCCGTCCAGTCTCTGAAGCCCGCGCATCCTCGCCTCCGCCTGAACGGCATCCAGCAACGCCAAGGGTCGCGGACCGCATGGATGGGGCGGCTAGGACTCGGTCCTCGAACTCCGCGGACGAGGTTCGCCCTGCCGGCGCCGCATCCGGGTTCCGCGCCTCAACCGCCCATTGGGGTGCCGCTCGCGCGGATGTGGAGCCAGTCAACTGGCCAAATCGCGCGCGCGCGCCAGGTCGGCACGGACGGCCGCCGCGATATCGTCGATCTCGCGCATCTCCCTCTTCACAGCGCGGGTAGTGCGGCCGGGCAGGCCATTGCTGCCGCGTGCCGAGGCCCGCTTCAGCATGAGTGCAATCGGAGGTCGCAAGGGCGCGGACACATCAGATTGAACTAATTGCGCCTCCGGACCACCCTAATGGGTAGGGCTGTGGATGAACCACGGCGCGTGATACATATGAGGTGACACCGATGCGCCGGATCATCGTTCTTCTTGGAGTGCTGCCCATCCTCCTCCTGGCGTTCGTTCCAGCGGCATTGGCCGCGCGCCCATCGACCGGGTTCACGGGCTCGTGGGAGGGCATTGACCCGGGGGACGGAAGCAACCTCTACGTGGTCATCGCCGGTGCATCGACGACGCAGATGCTCCTCATCGATGACGACGCCACGTCCGCCTGCGCCGATACGTCGTCGTCGGTGTTCGTTTCGCTCCACGTCGGCAAGGTGGATGAGTCCGAGATGCACACCGAACTGACGGTCGCCAAGTGCGGGTCGGTGCCGCGCCCGTTCTTCCGCGGTCTGGAGATCGACTGGTGGCTCAACGATGGCGGCAACGCCGATCCGTCCGACGATGTCCTCTACAACTCGTTCGGCGAGGAGTACACGCGGATCAGCTGACCGACCGCCGTCTTCATCGGCGCCACGTGCTCATCCGCTGACGATGCGCGCATCGGGGATGGTTCGACGAGGACGCGATCCCTGCTCGGGCATCCGCGTCGTCAGCGGATATATCACGAACGATACATCCGCTAAGTGAGCAGCGGGTCCGAGGGTGACGGCACCGCGCGGTCGGCTTCAGGCCGGCCGCGCACCATCGGCAATGGCCGGGATATCCAGCCCGAGGTGATGCGCCAGCGCCCTGCGCACCTCTCGCCGCACTGCTGCGTCCTGGACGATCCCGATCGGCGCGGAGCGCACGCGGCGGAGGGAAATCGTGCGCACCTGGCTGGTGAGGATGACGCCTGCTCGCGTCTGGCCCGCCTCGCCGCTGCGGATCGCGACGTCGCCGGGGTAGCGCGGCTCGGAGCGCGCGGCGGTGATCGGGCACACCGTCGCCAGCCCGGACCGATGAAACGGCTCGTAGGACACGACGAGTGCGCGGCGCTCGCCCGCCTGCTCGTGCCCCTCGACCGGATCGAGATCCACGATTACGACCGACCAGCGCAACGCCCCGGTCAGCTCGGCCACGTCTCGCGGTCCGCGGGCCGATAGGCCTCCTCGAGCTCGTCGACCTCGGCCGCGAAGCTCGGGTCTGCGGCGGCGGTCGCCCAGGCATCGGCCTCGCGGGCATCGCGCAGTCGGCGCTCCAGCTCGTCCACGGCCAGCTCGATGACCGCATCCTGCGACGACGCCACCCCGTACTGCTCGGACATCTCCCGGACGCGGCGGACCGTGCCCGGCGCCAGGTTGTACGTTCGCTTCACTCGCTGGTTCATCGGCCTGATCGTCACACGTCCAGTTTTGGGTGTCAATCTGGACTCCGGCTCAGGCGCAGATCGGTCCGACCTGCTCGTGCGTCACGACCTTGTTGTTCACGACCGTGAGCGTCGACGTCGACGCACGCGAAACTACGCAGATTGCAGGACGTTTACGCGCGACATTGGTCCGAATCCACCGGGACGGCTCGAGCTCGCTCGCGACAGCAGAGCTGTCCAGGTCATGGCGCACCGTACGTACATGACCACCGAGACGCCGGCCCCCGCGTGCCCGAGCTGCGGCTCGACCGATGCGCTGCGCATCCTGTACGGCCTGCCGACGCCCGAGGCGGTCGAGGCCAGCGAGCGCGGCGAGCTCGTAATCGGCGGCTGCCTGATCGGCGGGGAGTCGCCGGACTTCGAATGCCGCGGCTGTGGCGCTCCCCTGCCTTGGGTCGCGGAGCGCGAGGATGAGGATGACGATGACTGATCGGCT
>JBDSJJ010000147.1:0-3268 GCA_039917415.1 Candidatus Limnocylindria bacterium
TGACGTACTGGTGGCGCGCGACGGTGGACGGGGAGGTGGTGCTGACACCGGAGGCCACGATCCGCTACGAGGACGATCGGGAGCGCCTCGACTGGCAACGGGCCCAACTCGGTGAGGCGACCGTGCACTGGTACGGAGACGCGGAGGCCCAGGCGCGACGCTTCGGCGAACTCACGGCGGACGGCGTGGCCCAGGGCGAGGACCTGCTCGGCACGCGGTTGGCGGGGCCGGTCGACGTGTTTGTGTACGCGTCGCGCGACGACTTCTTCAGCGCGCTCGGCCCCGGCGCGCGCGAGTGGACCGGCGCCGCGGCATACTCGGAGCTGCGCACGATCTTCATGTGGCTCGGAGCGGGCTCGAACGACTATCTCGAGGTCGCGATGCTCCACGAGGTGACTCACATCGTCTTTTTCGACGCGACGGACAACGCGTTCCACGAGCCGGCGCGGTGGCTCAACGAGGGGATCGCCACGTGGTCGGAGATCGGCGACGCGGGCCAGCAGCGCAGCATCGTCGAGTTCGAGGCAAGTGGTGGCGGGCTCTTCTCGTTCGATGCCATCGGCGCGCAGTTCCCGATCGGCGAGCGTGGCGGTCAGCTGTCCTACGCGCAGGGCACGACCATGGTCGACCACATCATTGATCGCTACGGCAGGCAGGCGATTGCGCGCATCGCCGCCGCATTCCGCGATGGTGGGACCGATGCGGAGGCACTCGAGGCCGGGTCGGGCGTGCCAGCCGACCAGCTCTACGCCGATTTCTTCGCCGAGTTCGGCGTGGAGGAGCCGCAGGCGATCGTGCCCGATCCGATCGGCGCATCCGATGTCGATCGTCCGGCCGCCGGACCGGTCGACCGGGGCGGCGTCGACGGGGGACTACAGCCACCGCCGGACTCGACGGCCGGCGAGCAGCCCGGCGCTCCCGATGAGAGCCCGTGGCCGCTCCTCACTCTCCTGGTCGGCGTGGCCGCGGTGGTTGGCCTCGGCGCCGTGGTCGTGGCGCGTCGCGCCGCCGGCGGGGCATCGTGACCCGTCGCCGGCCGGCGGTCACGTCCCGCTTCATGCGGCCCCAATGGGCGATCAGCATTGCTGCAGCGCTGGCCGTGATCGGCTTTGTCGGCGCCGCTCAGTGGAACAGCTCCGCGGCGCGGCAGGAGTTCGTGACGTCGGCGCAGCGCGTCCTCATCACCGAGGCGGAGCAGCTGCGCCGCCAGCAGGATGAACTGCGCGATGAAATCGCGACGGCCGAGGCGCGGGTCCGCGACTTCCAGGAGCGGAGCGAGGGATCGCAGAGCCAGTTCGAGACGCTCACTGCCGAGCTCGCGGTCGCCCGGCTGGCGTCCGGGCTCGACGCGGTCGTGGGTCCCGGGGCCGTCATGGAGATCGCCGACTCCACGCGCGAGATCCCGGCCGGGGAGAGCCCGACGAACTACATCGTGCTGGTTGATGACATCCGCGACCTCGTCACGGCGCTGTGGGCGTCGGGCGCGGAGGCGATCACCATCGCCGGGGGGGCAACGGAAGGTGTCCCCGCCGAGCGACTCGTGTCGACGACCTCGATCTACGGCGTGGGATCCTCGATCCTGGTCAACACGGCCTTTCTGTCACCGCCGTTCCGGATCGAGGCCATCGGACCGCCCGACCTCCACGATCGATTCCTGACGCACCCGAGTTACCTCGTGCGTGTCGCCCGCCGGATCGACGCCTATGGCCTCCAGTTCGCCAGCGAGGCGCGCGACGAGATCATCCTGCCGGCGTTCGTGGGCAACACCCAGCTGCGCTGGGGCGCGCCGATCGAGGAGCCGAGCTGATGACGGCACGCATGGCCCAGCTCAGCCTGTTCGGCGTGGCGTTGATCATCGGTGCGCTGCTCGTCGGCCAGCTGCGCTCGCAAGCACGGCCGATCGAGCTGTCGAGCCTTTCGGCCCAGGAGCTTTCGACCCTGATCGAGACGCTTTCGGTTCGCAACGTCGAGCTGAGCGACGGCCTCGCCAACCTGCGGGAGCAGATTCGGGACTACGAGCGCGCCGAGCTCCAGGGCCAGTCGGCCCTCGAGCTCACCGAGCAGAGCCTCGATCGGCTTGCGGCGTTCGGCGGGCTGCGCGCCGTCGACGGGCAGGGCATCGTGCTGGAAGTCGACGGGTCATTCGATCCGACGGCCGTGAACGACCTCATCTACGAGCTGCGCAACAACGGGGCCGAGGCGATCGCGATCGACAACATCCGTATCACGGCGCGCTCGGTGGCGGTCCTCGGCGCCGGCGCCATCGAGATCGATGGCGTCCCGATTGGTCGCTCGTTCACCATCCGTGCCATCGGGTCGCCGGGCGGGCTGCGTTCGCAGGTCGAGCGGCCGGGCGGCATCCTGACGCTGTTGCAGCAGTCCGTTGACGCGGTGTTCGTGATCGAAGAGCGGAGCAGCCTGTCCGTTCCCGGGACGGAGCGCGATCTGACGCCTCAGCTCGCCCGGCCGGTCGAGTAGCCTGAGCGCCATTCAACCCACCGCATGGACCCTGACGTGAACGATGTGATCGACCGCGCGCTCGATGCCGCCGATCGGCTGGGCGCCTCGTACGCCGATATCCGCCTCGTCGAGCGCCGGACCGAGGGCCTGACCGTGAAGAACGGTGCGCTCGAGGCAGCGACGTCGAACGTGAGCGCCGGCTTCGGCATCCGAGTGCTGGTCGGCGGCGCGTGGGGCTTCAGTTCGAGCGCGCTGGTCGAGCCGGAGGAGGCGGATCGCATCGCCGTCCAGGCGGTCGAGATCGCGCGCGCCTCGGCATCGGCGCAGAAGTCGCCGGTAGAGCTGGACGACACGGCGCCGGTGACGGCCACGTATCGCACTCCGTATGCCGAAGACCCGTTCGCGGTCAGCCTCGACGACAAGCTGAAGATCCTCATGGAGGCCGATGCGGTCATGGGCCGGGTCGCCGGCGTCGCCATCCGCGAGGGCAACATGGTCGCGGGGCGCGAGATCAAGACCTTCGCCTCCAGCGCCGGTGCGCGGATCGAGCAGGAGATCATCGAGGCCGGTGGCGGCATCGAGGCCACCGCCGTCAACGACAGCGAGGTCCAGCAACGCAGCTACCCGAACTCGTTCAACGGCCAGGTGGTGACCGGCGGCTTCGAGGCGGTCCGAGCGCTGGACCTCGTGGCGCACGCCCAGGAGACGGCGGAGCTGGCGGTGGCGCTGCTCGACGCCCCACAATGCCCGTCGGGCGAGATGGACCTGATCATCGACTCGACCCAGGTCGCGCTCCAGATCCACGAGT